>JAERTB010000011.1 GCA_016845225.1 Candidatus Woesearchaeota archaeon
TCTTCATCTTCATGATCATCTTCATCTTCATGATCATCTTCATGATCTTCAGGTGCATGGTCTTGAATTCCATCTCCGTCATGGTCATGGTCATCGTGTCCAAGTTCAGTATCACAACCAGTAGCAAATAAAGCTAAAAATATCAACATTAAAGCAACAACATATTTCATCTTTTCACCTCCTTCAATGTCCGTGTGCAGGACCATATAATGTAATTAATGTAATTATTCCAATTCCCAGAATAATCGCAAATATATGCAATAAACTATCTTTCAGATTATGTTGTCTATGTAATTGAGGAATCAAATTCGAAGCAGCAATATATATGAAATTTCCGGCAGCAAAAGGTATGATAAATTCATTGAATCCACTCAATTTATTTACCAAAACCAATCCCACAATAGTTCCCATTATCGCTGTAGCGGCCGATAAAAAATTAAATATCAGGGCTTTTTTCTTAGACATCCCAGAATAAAGTAACACTCCAAAATCTGCAATTTCTTGTGGAATTTCATGAAATATAATTGAGATAGTTGCAGCAATACCTAATCCAACATTTACAGCATAACTTCCAGCGATTACTAAACCATCAAGAAAATTATGGATTCCGTCACCTATAAGATTAATTGGTGCAAGATTATATGCGTGTCCATGTCCAGATTCTGTTTCTTCAAATTTTTGGTTATGTTGGAAATGAACAAACTTTTCCAGAATAAACATAACCAAAAATCCTAACAAGAAATATAATGCTATTCCTAAGGTATATTTGTGAGAAAATATTTCAGGTAAAAAATCCATAAATACAGTTGAAAGCAACACTCCCACTGAAATACTTAAGAGAAATAATAGGAATCTAGAAGATATCTTTTTCTTAAAGAAGAATGGAATTGTAAATATAACTGAAATTAGTGAAACTATTATTACGCTAACGATAGGATATACAAAATTCATCAAAATATTAATTAAACGCTCTATTTATAAATATTAATGATTTTTCTTCTCAATAACAAAATGACACGAAAATCAAGAAATACAATACAAAAAGAATTAATTCGAGATAAGGTTAAAAATATTAAAGAATTTTTCACGGCAGAGGACCTGTACAAGTCAATTAAGAAGAAATATCCAGAAATCGGACTAGCAACAATATATAGGTTTATGAAAGATTTGAGAAAAACAAAGCAAATCCACACATATATCTGTAATAAAAAATTTTTATATTCTAACGAAAAAAGATCACATTGCCACTTTATTTGTGAAGAAACAGGAAAGATAACACATTTTGATATTGATTCTCTTGATTTCTTAAAAGACAAAATACCTGGATCTATATCAAGTTTTCAGATTGAAATTAAAGGTAAATGTAAAAAATGTTTAAAATCTTGAGTGTGTTGGAATAAATTAAAATATAATCTATTTTCCACCACAACCACAACCGCCAGATCCGCCACCACAACCGCCACCTTTAGCAACTGCTGCACCAGTCAGAGCATTTCCAGCATCTTCATCGCCTTCAACAACGACAAATAATCCTGGAATCATGCCCATCCAACAAGTAAATGGAATCTTTCCAACTTCATTAGGAGTAAATTCAATAATTTGTTCTCCCATTTTATTATCAAATTCAATTCCCAATCTAGGAACATTAATTCCTTTGTTACATCCAGTAAGTTCTGTGGTTGTTACAACCCACTTAACAGGAACTCCTTTTTTCAATACAAACTTATCAGGAGTCCAACCTCTGGCAGTAACTTCCATTCTAATAATTTGATAACCGTCTTGCATTTCAAAACCATCTTCGGATTCACCTTCATTAGTTAACATACTATTAACATCATATCCTGATCCAGTTAAAGCAACACCTCTATTCAACATAATTAAACCAAGAATAATCACAATAGTTCCAGAAGCTTTCAATATTTTAGTTGTTGCTTTAGCACTTACAAAACTAGTAAAATAGCCAAAACCTAACAACACTGGTAAAGTTCCAACACCGAATACAAACAACATTTTAGCCCCTTCAATCATACTTCCAGTTCCAGCAGCCATAATGTAAATTGCTTGCAATGGTCCGCATGCAATCATCAAACCATTCAACAAACCAATTACTAACGGATTATTAGAATGTTTTTTACTTTCATAACCTACAAATTTTGCTATGAATTTTGGAACAGTTAATCTGAATTTTCTTAACCAAGGAACAAGATTCAACATTTTTAATCCAAAAATAACTAAAAATAATCCTGCAAAAATTCCTGCATAACCTCTCATCTTAGGAGTAAACGCAATTATGCTACCCAACAAACCAAACAATGCTCCGATTATTGTATAGGAAGCTGTTTTACCTATTGCATAAGACATATGCATTTGATGTGGTTTCTTTCCTTCTTTTACGCCTTTCGCAGTATATCCTACAACAAATCCACCACACATACTAACACAGTGGAATCCTGTTAAAAGTCCTACAGTAAACAATAATCCATAGCCCATATTTTGTGTAATCGCAGGAACTTCAAAACTTTCAATCAAACCCATACCATAATAACCGACTATCAAAAGACCAAGTATTCCAATTACCCATCCTCCAATATTAACACTAACTTCATCATGTTCACTACAAGTATATCCTTTCTTTTCAACTTCTCTGATAATTTTATTTAATGTGGATTTCTTTCCATCATAATTAAATTTCAAAGTACTACTAACATAATCTACATCTACATTTTCAACACCTTTAATTCTTGAAACAACTTTAGAAATAATTTTCTCACAACTCTCACAAGTCATTCCTCCAATTGAAAATTTAGAAGCATTTAACACATTTAATTTTTTACTCATTTTACTTTGTATCCCTCATCTTCTATCGTCTTTTTTATTTTATCTAAAGAAACTTTTGATTCATCGAACTCAATAATTCCTATTCCTGTTTCAGAATTAATATTAGAATTATCTACTCCCACATCTTCAAGAGCATCTGAAATTAACATTGAACAACTCGGACAATGCATTCCCTCAATTTTTAATTCAACTTTCATAGTTGTTGCCTCCAATCATAAACAACAATAGTCTGAAACAGTTTATAAAAGAAGTAGTGAAACTAGTTTCAAACTAGAATATTTTAACAATTTATCGTTTAAACCAACTATATGCTAGGAAAAAACCAGCAATTAAATTTAATATTGAATGTCCAACAATTTGATCTGCAGGCATTCCATAACCTAGCATATACAAGTGTGTTGCGAAAACAATAGTAATTCCAATCCAGTAGGAAATTTTAACAGTTTGTTTTATTTTTACCATTTAATCCACCTCCATCTTTTTACCAGTTTCAATCATAGTATCATAAACAAATTCCCTATATTCTGGAAATTCTTTTTTCAATTGATTAGTATTATACCCCAAATCAAAAATATCATTTAATGCAATACCTACAGCAGGAGAACGGTTCATTCCAAAATGACAATGTACTAACAATGTTTCAATATTTGAATAATTTTCTCTAAAATCAGTAATAATTTTCTTAGCTTTTTCTTCATTAAAAACTACATCTTGAGGATCTAATCCTCCAGGTATTCCTGGCCAAACATCATCAAAAGTATACCAATTACTCCCTACCCAATTATCACTCATAGCCAAAGCATGTAAGTGGTCAACTGTCCTTTCACTACAAATTCTTATGGCATAAGTCTTATTTTCAGGAACATATTGTATTGCATTCCGTAAAGATAATATTTCTAGTTTCATGATTCAATTAAGAAGTAAGGATTTAAATCCCTTTCTAAAATAATATTAAGAAACAATTAAATACTAATCTAAACATAAAAAATCATGAAAGAGATATATTCTATTCTAAGAAAAACTTCAATACCCTTACTAATCACTGCAATATTTACTATTTTTAGTGGGTTTTTAATAACTAAGAATTTTTTAGTGGATTCAATAAGTTATGATACTTCTTTATTTATTCATACAAAACTTTTACCATTAATTTTTATCGCATTATTATATCTTCATGCTATTGCAGGAACTTTAATCATCTGCGTTCGAAGTAAAAAGTTCAATAATAGTTTAACAAAGATATCAATTATTCTAACTTACACATTAATATTTTCATTATTCTTCTTTATGTTTTTTGCAGAAAGGCCCACATTAGATCTAGATTCTTCTAAAACAACTCAAGAAGGCAATATAAATTCACAAGAAGAAATAATTCAAGACAAACAAATAACCGAAATACTAAAGATTAAATTAAATTCTCTAGAAATCTCAAAACATAATAAAATTTCTGATTGCTGGATGATTATTGAGAATAAGGTATATGATCTAACTAGTTATATGAATTATCATCCACCTGGTTCAGATGAATTAATACCTTATTGTGGAAAAAATGGAACCAATGCTTTCAATACAAAAAATAAGGGTTCACCACATTCTTCGGCAGCAAATGACATTCTCGATTCCCTATTCATTGGAAATTTAGATCAAGAAGTTAAAGAAGATATATTAATACAAAGAATAGGCTCAATTAATACTTCCTCAAATAGTAATGGAAACTATCAAGCAAGATACGAGGAGGAGGATGATGATGACTGGGAAGACGACTGGGATGATGATGACTAAATCATTCTAATCAAACTAATCAAAGAAATTAAAATCCAAACGCCATTCAAAAACACTAAAGGAAACGCCTTTTTCTTCAAAGCTAAGTACAATAAAAATAATGAACCAAATGCATTCATCAACACATAACCTAAACTCTGAGCAACAAATACACCCAAACTAATCAAAGAATAAGCACCTAAAACTAATAGCATACCTATCCAACCAAAAATATCTTCAAAATTCATATAAATACGCTATCCAAAATTACTATGTTTGTCATTCCTCTTCGTTTACGATCAATCAAACCCTTGCCCTCTAATCTATCTAATATCCTACTAACTTTAACTTTATTCATACCACTTTCTTTAATTAAATCGCTTTGATATATTGAACCCTCTTTCAATTGAATTAAATCGATTAATTTTTTCTCCTCTTCATTTAATCCAGAAATTAACTTTTTCTTTTTAACATGAGACAATTTAGTGGTTTTAACTCCTTCCTCTTTCATAAAAAAAGCCAAAAAACTTCCAAATAAAACCAGCAAACCCATTAACCCATAACTAATTTTTTCCTGAGTTTTCAAAGTAACTTGCATAGGGCAAGAAGTTCCGTGATCACAACTAGTATTAACAATTGTTTCTAATGCATTATTAAAAGATAGTACAATAAAAAATAATAAAATTGCTATTCCGATAACTAAAAATCCAACGTGTTTGTTTTTCATAAAAATTAATTAGGAACTTGATTTATATGTCTTTTCTAATATGTTTATACTGCAAATCTTCGCTAATTAACTGTTCAACACTGGAATAATTCATAGATTTACCCATTCTTCTTGCACCATCTAGACATCCCAGAGTCGCAAAACCAATTAATCCATAAGGTGAACTCCAAAAATATTCATCAAATGCAAGACCCAAAGTAAATCCGCCAATAAAACTTCCAACACCTTTTGCCATTTCATTTAATCTACATGAAGCAAGATATGATGCAACCTTAACAATATCACCTGTACCTTCTAATTTGCTAGTAAATTCAGAAATTCTCATAGTTTCATACACTTTTCCAGTGTGCGGAGCATGTTTTTTGTTAAATCTATATAATTCCACTATTCCATCTAAATTTTTTTGTATTTCTTCAGTTTTCATGATCTCTATCCCTAAACAGCAATATTTAAACTTTCCGCTTAATAACTATTAAACCATCTCCAAGGCCAGTTTCCTTCCATTCTAACCAATTCAAACTCTCTATGTATTCAAAAAAATCACCCATTTTTTCCTTATGGGATATAGTATTATCTACAAATATCATAAAATCATCATCTAAAACGTTCAAAACTTTTTCTAAATATTTCTTATATTCAGATTTCATTGCATCAATCAAAACCACATTAAATTTTTCACCTAACCTATCAATTTCTTCTAAAGCATTACCTAAAATTAATTCTACATTATCTACACTCTTCAAATTTTCTTTAGCCTCATTAAATCTTTCAGAATCAATTTCTAAACTAACTACTTTATCTGCAACTTTAGCAAACCATAAAGCAGAATAACCATTAAATGTTCCAATCTCTAAAACTTTAATTTTATCAAACAATAAACTATTTACAATAAATTCAATAGTCTCCTGAGAAATATTCCATTTAACTCGTTTATTTTCAAGTTTCTTTATCTTTTCTTCAATTAAATTCATATTCCTGAAAGGATGTATTCCACTGAATCAGTAAACTCATTTTTTTCTTCTGTATAAGGGCCACCATACATAGGATTGTCAATATGTCCTTCAACAAAAAGTTTAGAATATTCATATGCTTGATCCATGCTTCTTGCAGCGGCAATAGTTGCAATTTCGGCAGCAGCTAATTCTTCATCTGCAATTTTATAACTCATACGGTTTGCTCCTAAAAATGCAACAGAAGTTAAGAAACCAGTTCTTTTATTTCCATCACTAAAAGGGTGACCTTTTACGATTCTAGATAAGTAATATGCAGCCAAGCCTTCGACTGTTTTTTCTTCATGATAAAATGCATCATGGCAAATTGAACCTAAAGTTCTATTTTTACCATTTAATCCACCATAAGCTTCAAGGGTAGATGCATGTAAGCCTTCAATTATTTTTTCATCCATATAGACGATTCCATCTTTAGCGATGAATGTTCCGTAATCTTTTGATAAACTCATTTGTATAGTCTCCAGTATATATTTTCAACCAAAACCTTTATTAATTATTAGTTTATAAACTTAACTATGCAAAAACAACAATACAGCACAATAGACTCTGTAAGGGTATCAGGCAGTTAGTTTTAGCATAAATTCTATTATAATTAATCAAAAAACCTATTTCGGTTATTCGGAGATTAAAATGCAAAAAGTAAAAGATTTCAAATGGACAAAGAACAGCAAAACTGAAAATTTAGTAGATGCATTAGGAAACGTAGGATTCCAATCTATTGAGCTAAAGAAAGCCGTAGATAATGTAATCAAAATGAAAAAGAACGGAGCTAAAATCTTTTTAACATTCACTTCAAATATGGTAACCTCTGGATTAAGAGGTTTTTTCGCACAATTAATTAGACTAGGAATACCAGATGTAATAGTTACTACTGTGGGTGGTTTAGAGGAAGACATCATGAAATCCCAAGGAACAGATTTCATTGTTGGCGATTTTAATTCTGATGATCTTGAATTAAATGAAAAAGGAATCAACAGAGTAGGAAATTTATACATTCCAAATGAATCATATATTAAATTTGAAGATTTAATGAAGCCCATGTTAACAGAAGTTTACAAGAAAAAACAAAGAATTACAACTTCAGAATTATTAAACGAATTAGGTTCGCAACTAAAAGATGAAAATTCAATACTTTATCAGGCACATAAAAACAAAGTTCCAATTTTTTGTCCAGCAATAACTGATGGTTCAATGGGATTTCAACTTTACATGTTTCAACAAGACAATCCAGATTTCATAGTTGATGTAGTAAAAGATTTTTCAAACATTCTATTCAGTGTTTCTCAAGATGATAAAAAAGGAATTATCTCTTTAGGAGGAAGTATTTCAAAACATCATGCAATTTTAGCAGGAGTTTTAAATGGTGGAATGGATTATGCAATTTATATGACAACAGCAAGACCCACATCAGGTAGCATGAGTGGGGCAACAACAAATGAGGCAAAATCATGGGGTAAAGTAAAAGATGATTCAGACGTAGTTACAGTCGTTGGAGACGTTACAATCAACTTTCCTTTAATGATGACTGCAGCACTAGAAAAACTATCTAGAGAGGGATTAATCAATGAGTAGGGCCAAATTTATCTTAAACAAGAGTAAAGTAATTGAACAGTTAAACAAAACTTACGAACTTGCGGACGAAGTCTCATACAGTTTGAAAACAAACTATGAAGTTGGAAAAATATTAGAAAAAGAATCTAAGTGCCAATTTAGTGTACATTCACTAAAAGCATCACAAGAAGTAGAATCTTCAGAAAGAATTTGGTTTTTTGCTCAAGCATGGAATAAAGAAGAATTAAAAAATTTACTAAAAAGAGGTATAACTTCATTTGTAGTAGATAATGAAAAAGATTTACAAGTTTTATTAGAAAACACTACAGAAAAAGTAAACTTACTTCTAAGAATGAAATTACAAGAAAATACTGTTCACACAGGAAAACATTTTGTATTTGGATTTTCTTCAAAAAGAACAAATGAATTAATTGAAGAACTATCAACTCATAAAAAAATAAATAAGATTGGAATTCATTTTCACAGAAAAACACAAAATGTAAGTGAATGGGAAATAAAAGAAGAACTACAAGATTCATTAACCAAAGAAACTCTAGAAAAGATAAGTTTCGTAAACATTGGAGGGGGGCTTCCAAGCATTTACAAAAATTATAAATTAGAAGCATTAGATTCAATTTTCACAAAAATTAAAGAAGTAAGAGACTGGCTTAATCAAAACCAAGTAAAAATGATTATTGAACCGGGCAGATTCATTGCTGCACCTTCAATAAAGTTAGAAACTACTGTAAAAAACATTTACAATGGAAACATTATTGTTAATGCATCAGTATACAATTCTGCAATGGACACATTCATAGCAAATATCAGATTAAACATAGCGGGAGAAACCACAGCAGAAGAAGGAAGGCCATTTACAATTAAGGGAATAACTCCAGATTCTTTAGATATTTTTAGATATAGAGTGTTTTTATCAAAAAAACCAAAGATTGGAGAACAAATAACCTTCCTAAATGCAGGAGCATATAACTTTTCAACAGATTTTTGCAAATTACCAAAAATACCTACAGAGGTTGTAGAATGAATTGGATGCACTTACCAGAAGAATACAGTAAAGAAGACTCTTTCTTTAAAATATTGCCAATAAGTTACGAACAATCCACTACTTACGGAGACGGAGCTTCAAAAGGTCCAGAAGAAATAATTCAAGCATCAAAACACTTAGAATATTATGAAGATCAATTTAACAATGAACCTTTTACAAAAGGAATAAAACTTTTACCGCAATTAAAACTTAATTCAACACCAGAAGAAATGGTTAAACAAGTATCAGAAATTGTTGCAAATCAAAAAGGATTTTTAATTTCATTGGGGGGAGACCATGCTGTAACAATTGGGGCAGTTAAAGGGTTTAAAGAAGATTTTTCAGTAATAGTTTTTGACGCACATTCAGATTTTAGACAAGAATGGAATGGTTCAGAATTAAACCATGCATGCGTTTCTAAACAAATTTCAAAAAATCATGATTTAGCATTAATTGGAATCCGTTCGCAAGATATTGAAGAACACAATGAAATAAAAAATAATCCAAAGATTCACCAGCTAAATGCCTATAATTTTTCATTAGAGAAACTAAAAGAAATACTTCCGAAATTAAAAGAAAAAGTTTACATTTCTATTGATGTAGATGTGTTTGATCCTTCTTTCTTAAAAAATACGGGAACACCTGAACCTGGAGGTCTTCAATGGAATCAATTAATTAATTCATTAGAAGAGATATTTAAACAAAAACAAGTAATTGGGGCAGATATAGTTGAATTTGCACCAAAAGAAAACTTTAGAACAGAGGCTTATTCATTAGCAAGACTAGTTTACAAGCTATTTTCACTCAAACTCAAAAATATCCTTAATAGGTCTTAATATTTTATTATTTGCAGTGGTTAGATATTTTCCTTCCTTTAACAACCACAACCTAGTTCCAATCAAGTCTTCAATACTATCTACATTTTGCATGGTACGATAATTAGTAGCTTCATCTTTCATAAATTCTTCAATAGAAATGCCATATCTCCCATCAATCAATTGAAAAATATCATCTTCAAAGTTCTTACTAAATTCCACTTCTTTAGGAATATAACCAATCACATTGTACCATTTTTCTTCAAAGTTCCTTCCATTATGGAATCTTCTCCAATGATTGTGGTAAATATCCTTTGGCTTATACCTGTTTGATCCCAGTTTCAATGGAATCTTAAACACTTCGTATTCTGTAGGTGCTTCACAAAACTCCATATAATACTTCTCATCTCTATCTGTAATTAATCCATATCTCTTAAAACTCATTTAATATAAAATAGGAAAGATAGTTTAAATTTATTATTGTTTAGAAATAATTAGTTTGAGTAATCTAAAGCAAAAGCACTAGTAACCAATCCAGATCCAAAAGAAACAACAATTACTTTAGAATCTTTCTTCAATCTATTTTCCTTCATAGCCTCACTCAATGCAACCGCACAAGTAGCAGAAGACATATTTCCATATTTTTCAATATTATTATAAACTTTTTCCCATGGAAGTTTAGTTGTTCTTGCAACAGCTTGAAGAATTCTAATATTTGCTTGATGAGGAATAACTAAATCAATATCATCATTAGTCCACCCAGTTTTTTCTTTCAAATAACTAACTGCATCAGCCATATTTTTCACAGCGTATTTCATCACCTTATTTCCTTCAGGCATCATTAATTCATTATATTCGCTTCTAAAAATTAAATTATTTCTCCCCTCAGTTGTTTCACTTCCCATATATGTAGCTTTAATTTTTCCTTCTAAACCTTCAAAATTATTAGAATTTTTCCCAATAATCACAGCACCAGCCCCATCTCCAAACAAAGGAGAATTAATATCGTTCTTTGCAATTAGTGGACTTAATTTTTCAACAGCAACTACTGCCAGAGGCCCATCCACAGCACCAGATTCGATTAAAGAACTAGCAACAGAAATCGCAGCAGGATAGCCTGCACATGCAGCCCCAATATCTAATGCATAAAATCGTTTATTTCCATTAATAATTCCAAGTCTTTCTTGAATTTCACAAGATGTTGAAGGAAATCCTCTTTCAGAGGTTACAGTGGCAGTTATAATTCCTTCCAAATTATCTAAAGCTATTCCAGAATCCTCAAGAGCTTGTGCTACTGCTTTGGCCCCCATGTAGTCTACAGTTTCAACTACATTACCATACCTTCTTTCTCTTATTCCCATAAGCTTGACTATTTTCTCATTACTACTAATAATCTTATTTTCTTCTGTAGGTTCATTCATTTTTCCATCATAGCCATATTTATGAACTCTTAATCCTTCAAATCTAGAATTATCAATTACTTCTTTTGGAACATAGTGTCCATACCCTTTTAATGAAGTTAAAACCTTAAAACCTTTGACAGGCGGAAAAATATATTCAGTAGATTTAGTCTTTTCAACCATATTCTAAATTAAAGCAATAAGTTTATAATATTATCTAGAGACTTCAAAATAATGGTTAAAATCAATGTTTACATAGAACGAGATGATGAAACAAAGCAAGTAGATATTTCTAAAAAAACCACAATAAAAGATATGCTAAATCAGTTAAACATTAATCCAGTCACAGTAATTGTAACTAAAAACAATGAATTATGTGATGAATCAGAAGAGATTAACTCAAAAGACAAATTAAAGATTATTTCAGTAGTTTCTGGCGGATAAAATGAAAAAAATAATTTACAGCGATCAAAGTGGAAAGAGTTATACTAAATCTGAATTTATTAGATATTTTGAAGCAAAAGTTTTCAGAACTATAAGAAAATATAATATGTTTGAAAAAGGAGATAAAATAGTTGTCGCAATGTCAGGAGGTAAAGATTCAGTAGCAACCGCACATATTCTTAACCAAATTATCTCAAAAAGAGGAGAACAACTAGAAGCATTACTAATTGATGAAGGGATACCGGGTTACAGAGATATCACAATTAAAGATGCTAAAAAGTTCTGTAAAGATGAAGGAATTAAATTAACAATTGCAAGTCCAAAAAAAGAATTTAAATTTACTTTAACTCAGGCACTAAAAAAATTACCAAAAAATCCATGTAATATGTGTGGAACACTTAGAAGATATCTTCTAAATTTATATGCTAAAAAATTAAAAGCAACGAAAGTAGCAACAGGCCACAACATAGATGACGAAGCACAGACAATTCTAATGAATCAATATAAGGGAAATGTCCAATTATCCGCTAAATTAGGCCCAGTAACTGGCGTAACAGAACATAAAAAATTCATAAGAAGAATCAAACCACTTTATTTCATGACTGAAAAAGAAGTTGCAATTTACACCACACTAAAAGGATTCCAAGTAATTTATACTGAGTGTCCTAAAGCAAGAGATTCATTTAGATCAATAGTAAGAGACCAAATAAATGATTTAGAGAATAATTATCCAGGCATAAAAAATGGTATAATCAACTCCTTCTTAGAAATGCTACCAAAATTAAGAAAAGAATTAGCTCCAAAAAGCAAGATCAAAGAATGCGAATCTTGTCAAGAACTCTCTGCTAAGAAAATTTGTAGCATGTGCGAATTATTAGACGAATATAAAAAAGCCAAATAATAACATTTAAAACCTATTAAAATTCAAAATTTCACCATGAAATTAGAAAATTTATTGGATAGAAAAGCAGAATTATCTAAATATTATGAATTGGGTTTAAAATTTGAAGATCATGAAAGAGAGCCATTAAATTCCCTTATTAAAGATTTTAACAAATCAATTAAAGAAGAAATAAACGTAATTGAATTATATGAACAAACAGTAAATGATAATCGCGAATTGATATCACTATTAGAAAGACAACATCAAACATTAAGAGATTTAGATTATATTTCTGAAAATTTAGGCTATATTCATACAAAAGAAAGGAATATTGAAAATAGATTAAGAGAAGTATTACGTCCAAAATCAGACACACATAGGTTAATGTTTGATTTCTATGACAAACTAAGTGAAAAATATAAAGATTAAAATGGATGACTATTACAACGAAATCGCATTAACATATAATGAACTTCATGGCGAAGAACAAAAGAAAAAAGCAAACATAATTCTAAAAGAAATTTTAAAACAAAAAAAATCTGGGATGTTACTAGATATTGGTGGGGGAACAGGAATTGCGACAGAATTATTCATTGACTCTTATGATTGCATTCTTATTGATCCTTCAGAAAGACTTCTTGATGTAGGTTCATATAAAATGGAAAAAATACTTGCAGAAGCAGAACAATTACCCTTTGCAGAGAGCAAATTTGATATTATTATCTCATTAACTGCGTTACACCACACAAAATTAGAAAAAGCACTGTCTGAATTAAAAAGAGTTGCAAAACCAGATGCATTAGTTGCAATCTCTTTTCTAAAAAAATCTGAAAAACTAGAAAAATTCAGAGAATTATTCAAAAAAGATTTTCCAAATTCAAGAGAAATAGAAGAAGACAAAGATATTATTTTCTTTAATTTCTAATAACATTTATATAGTAAAATCAATTAAAAATTATCATGGGCGTGATTATTCGGTATCTTCTAAGCAGTCTTCATCACTAATTTCAGATGAATCACCTTTGAAATTCCTTAACCATCTTGGTACAATATTTTCGTTAGGCATACGGAAACTTTCCGGACTACAATACTTAAAAGTATGCAATATACAATATATACAACATGAAAAGATACACTAAAGAAGAAATTGATTTTAAGTACAATCTTAAGATTTATTGGAACATTCTAAAAAAACATAAACTTACTATGTTTGTTTTATTACTTCTAGTTTTATTCGTTGAAGCTAGTCATACTCTAACAAAATTTCTTTTCAAAGTATTAGTAGATAAGGGAGAATTATTAGTTAAATCAGAAATAACAAGAGATTATTTTGTAAGGATATTATTAATCTTATTAAGCGTATATCTACTTTTAATATTCTTAAGGTCCATCTCTAATTGGTGGGATCATTATCTTTTGGCAAAATTAGATGGAGAATTAATTTATGACATTAAAAAGAAATATTTTAACCATTTAGTAAATCTTTCTCATAATTTTCATACATCAAACAAAACTGGTTCAATAATTGCGAGATTAACTCGTGGAGGTAGGGCAATTGAGTCTATGACAGACATAATTGTATTCAATTTTTCTCCACTAATTTTTCAAACATTGGTAGTCGGAGGTTCATTATTTTATATCGGTTGGATTCCTGCAGTCTCAGCAATTTCCACCATAGTTCTCTTCATAGGATTCAGTCTATATCTTCAGTCTAAAACAAAAGACAAAAAGATGAATGCAAATAATCAAGACGATTTTGAAAAAGGAACAATTGCAGACATTTTCACAAATATAGACTCGATAAAGTATTTTGGAAAAGAAAAAGCAATTATGAATAAGTTTGCAAAAATTTCCAAAGATACAAGGAGAAAAATGATTTTACACTGGAACAGTTATAATTGGTTATCTGCTGGACAAAGTTTTATTTTAGGATTAGGCTCATTAATCACTGTATTTTTCCCGATGGTTGAATTTGCTAATGGGGACCTCTCTTTAGGGCAAATTGTATTTGTTTGGACAATTTATGGAAATTTAATAGGCCCTATGTTTTCATTTGTACATGGAATTAAAGGATATTACAAGATCATGGGAGATTTTGAATCATTATTTAGGTATGGTAAAGAAGAAAATGAGATCAAAAACTCATCAACTGCTAAAAAATTAAAAATTAAACAAGGAACAATAAAATTTGAAGATTTATCATTTAGATACCATAAACGAAAGATATTTTCTAACTTCAATCTAGACATAAAGAAAAATGAAAAGGTTGCATTTGTAGGGCACTCTGGATGTGGTAAGTCTACATTAGTTAAACTTCTTTACAGACTACATAATTTAGAAAGAGGAAGAATATTAATTGATAATAAGGATATCAGAGACTTCAAACAAGATTCATTAAGATCAGAACTGAGCATTGTTCCACAAGAATGTGTTTTATTCGACGATACTATTTACAATAATATCAAGTTCTCAAATCCAAAAGCAACTAAGCAAGAAGTATGGAAGGCAATTAGATTTGCACAATTACACAAGGTAATTCAAAGTTTCCCAGAAAAAGAAAAAACCATAGTGGGAGAACGGGGAGTTAAATTATCTGGCGGAGAAAAACAAAGAGTTTCAATAGCAAGAGCAGTATTAGCAAATAAGAAAATTTTAGTTTTGGATGAAGCAACCTCGGCCTTAGATTCAGAAACAGAACATGAAATCCAAAAAGATCTTGCAAAATTAATGAAAGGGAGAACAAGTATCATCATAGCACATAGATTATCTACAATTATGCACTCAGACAAGATTGTTGTTATGAAAAAAGGAAAGATAGTGCAAATGGGTACGCACAAACAATTAATCAAAAAACGAGGAGAATATAAGAAGCTATGGAACCTCCAAAAAGGTGGATATATTAAATAAATCTCTAATCAAACATGCCAAACATATTGCCAGTAGGTTCATCATCATCTTTTTTCTTCTTTTTCTCAGATTCAGCCTCATTAGCTCTATCTAAGTTAGAAACCCTATTCTGGTATTGAGAAGTTTCGCTATAAGACCTCACTTCATCATCTCTGGTCCATTCTTTTTTCACACCACTAAACACATTATTTACCATTAAACTTTCATTAGAAGTCTTCTTTTTCTTTCTAAATATCTTTGAAAACAAACCTGCTTTCTTAATAGGATTTACTCTGGGTCTTTCTTTAAATCCTTTGGCTCTTTCCATATAAGCCTTGTATTTTTTAACATGATCTTCTTCACTAGTAACTCTACTCATTGAAGCCCCACCATATTCTCCTTGTTTTCCCTTAGGAACTATATTTCCAGAGTGCATAGTTTTCCTTATCCTTCTTTTCAATCTCTTCTTACTTCCTTTCCAAATCATCCACAACATAATAATTACCCAGACTATTGCAACATAAATTAACCAACCATAACTCATCTTTTTCACACCAATAATTTCAACAGCTTCAAATGAATTTTCATTAACTACAACATCATAAGTTCCAGTAACCATTCCGATTCCCAAATCAATTCTTTCTTCTTGACCAACACCTAAATTAATTTCATCAGAAACACTAGAAGTCTTAGCCATACTTTCTAATTCAATTTGTAATGGTCCTTCATAAGGAATATTTCCCACATTTTTAACTACTAAAGTTTGCCCATATAAACTATAATCTAACTTCAATACTTGTCCAACAACAAATATTTTTTCACCTTCAACATTGCCATAGTAACCTCTAATGAAATAATTGCCAGGTTCAACATCTCCATCTAATGTAATTGTAAACTGTTCACCTGAATTTTGGACACTATCAAAGAAAACATCTTCATCTTCATCTTCAACTTTAATTGTAACAGAATCTTCAATAACTTCTCCAGCCTGATCTTTCAAAAAAGCTTTAACTTCCATACTCTCGCCAGGGTTAATTGCTTCTTTTACTCCTGCAATTGTTATTTTAGAAGGAATTGCATCAACAATTATTGAAAAAGTATAAATTCCAAAATTACCAAATTCATCCTCTATTCTAACATTAATGTCCTGTTTTCCACTAGTAATGGTATTCAATAAATAAAAATCCAAATCAAAATTACCATTTCTCAAATCTTCTTCATACTTTTCTTCACCCATGCTAACATAAACAATTCCTTTTTTCAATTTTCCACCAAGCACACTAGCAGTCCCCTCCATTTTTACTTTCTCTTTGGGTAAATAATGTACTTTTGCAGTATGTGCATTAACTTCAATTTTATTAATTAATACAAATGAACCAGCATTAATCAAAATAGAATTTCCAAAACCATTTCTAATCTCAACAGTTACTAAATATTCCCCTCCAGGAACATCTTTTGTATCAATTTCAAAAACTACTTTTCCATCTTTAACATCAACAGAATCAGAAAAATAAACTCCGTCATCTTTTTTCAAAGTAACTATTGCAAAACCTTCGACAGGAGTTCCATCTTGTTTAAAACTTTCACCACTTATCTTAACTTCTTCCCCTGCTTGAATATTTTCTTTATTTATTCCTACAGTTCCAGTTAATGCAGTTGTAACAACAAAGTTACTTGAACTTTTACTTTCTAATACATTTTCAAAATCACTTAAACTAACATCAACATTACAATTTCCTTCATTAACAGAAACAATTGCAAATTCCTCAGTAAAGTCTTTCTTTTCGCCAGCTTTCAAACTAACACTTCTAACCATTAATACATCTTTTTGAGCACCACAAACCAACTCAAATTTTAACAATCCTAAAACATCTCCAGTTCTAAGGGCATAACCACTAATAGTAATATCGTCACCAATATTAACTGCACTTTGATCCGGACCATTTACAATAATCTCAGCATTAACAAAACCAACACTAATTAATAAGAAAATTCCTACAAAAAGTCCAAAAACTCCTCTCTTTATCCTTCCCATAGTGAAAATAGGTAAATTATTCTTTATATTATTTGCTAAAAAGGAAGTATTCCTAATCTATAAAGAGAATATCCAATCCATACTAAAAATGCAAAATAAAAGAAAGCCCACAATTTAGTAATCGGCAAATATTTTGACATTGTTTTAAATTTGGCCCTATAGCCTTTCTTCTTAAACCAAGCTATATAATTACAAATTAAACTATCTAACATGAATAAAAACCAAATAATCGCCTCAATTTCCATATTAAAAATAAGTAAAGCTCATTTATATTCTTTTTCTTTTTTCAGCAATTTTAGAAAAAAGTCCAACAATTAAACAAGAAATTAATATTATTGCTATTCCTTTAATTAACATTTTTTCACCTCAAAAAAATAAAATAAAGAGATTTATTCAATCTCAATTATTTCAATTTCAAAATTTAAATCATTACCAGCAAGTGGATGATTTAGATCCAATACAAGAATTTCTTCTCTAATTTCTAATATTGTTACAATTCCCATGCCTGATGGACTTTGTAATAACATTTTAGCACCTACTTCTGGTTCAGCACCTTCTGGAAGTCTTTCTTTTGGATATTCAGCCTTTAATTCTGGATTATATTCTCCATATGCTTCATCTGAAGGAATTGATAATGTTTCTTTATCTCCTTTCTTCAAACCAAGTAATCTAGTTTCAAATCCTTTAATTATGCTTCCATCTCCAATTGTAAATTCCAATGGATCTTTTCCTTCTGAAGAATCAAATACGCTACCATCTTCTAAAGTTCCAATATAGTGAATCTTTACAATGCTCCCATCTCCAATAACTGCTGCATCATTCATAATAATGAATAAAGCAACTAGTACGAAAGCTGCAAGAGTTAAAATTCCCTTATTGTTACTCTTCTTAGTAGTTTTAGAAACCTTCTTAGAAGTTTTTTTTGTTACCGCTTTTTTAACAGTTTTTTTCTTTGTTGTTTTTTTTACCATGTAAAAATCACCTATTCAACAAATCTTTCTCTAACTTATAAATATAACTATACTAAAACTACTTACTTTTCAAGCAAAATAAACTTTTTATTCCCTTTTTGATGACTGGTTCCTTCATCCACAACAGTCTCAACTTTAAATCCTACAAATTTAAAGCATTTAACCCATAATTCAAATTCACCTTTAGATTGAGGATAGAACTGAATTACTCCCTTTCCATTAGTTTTCAAAACTCTGAACATTTCAGCAGCAACTGTTTTATAATTTTCAACCACTTCATCAGCATTATTTCCACTAATCCATTGCATAGCAGAAATTGAAATTAAACCATCAAAACATTCATCGGCATAATCTAACTCTAACATACTTCCCAACTTAACCTCAAAACCTTTTGACTTAGCAATCTTAACCATTTCCTCAGCCAAATCAACACCAAAAACCTCAAATCCATTCTCTTTCAAAACCTCTAAAGAAAAACCAGTCCCACAACCAACATCCAAAACTTTTCCACCATCCAATCCCAACAATTCAATAGCACGAGAAGTAACTTCAAATTGAACCTTTTTCATACCAGAAGAACTCTCATACTTCAAAGCTTCTTCTTTTCCATAATATTTGTTAGCATCTATTCCAAGAACATCCATTTTAATTCAAATTCTCCATAAAAATCCACAAAATAAACTTTATAAATATACACATTAACTCAACACTATGAAAAAATTGAATGAGGTGTTAGAATCTCTCCACCCATTAGAAAGAAGTGTTCTAAAACATTTAACTGATAACCTAACAGCAACAGAACTAGCTTCGCTATCAAACCTGAAAGAAGTGGAAGTTATGCGTGCATTACAATGGTTGGAACAAAAAGGCGTTCTTGAACTTAATCAAACTAAAATGGAAACAATAGAAATTGGTGAAAACGGTAAAAACTATTTAGAAAATGGCTTCCCCGAAAAAAGATTTCTAAATTCCATAAAATCTAAATCTCAATCAATGAATAAAATAAAAGATTTAGCCTGTTTAGATAATAATGAATTTTCAATTTCATTAGGATTATTAAAAAGAAATAATTGCATTAAACTAGGAAAAGAAGCAGAAATAACTAAAGAGGGTTTAACTCTACTAAAGAATACAAAAAATGAAGAGTTTCTTAAACAATTACCAATGTCTTCATCAAATTTAACAAAAGAACAAAAAGAAATTCAAAAAGAATTATCAAAAAGAAAAGACATCACTAAAAAAGATATTAGAAAGATATTCACAGTAAAACTTCTAAAATTCGGAAAAGAAATTCTAAACTCTAAAATTGATTTAGATTTAATTGATACTTTAACTCCTGAAATAATTAAAACAGGCAAATGGAAAAATAAGAAATTCAGAAGATATACACTAGATGCTTCTGTTGGAGAAACTTACACGGCAAAAAGACATATGGTTGCTCAAGCAAGAAATTACATCAGGCAAGTTTGGTTAGACATGGGATTCAAAGAGATGAGTGGGCCAATGGTTGAATCATCATTCTGGAACTTTGATGCATTATTTACCCCTCAAGATCATCCTGCAAGAGATATGCAAGACACTTTTTTCATAGAGGGTGCAAAGAAATCTCCAGATAAAAAACTATTATCAAAAATAAAAAAACAACACGAAACTAAATGGAATTATAAGTGGGAAGAAAAACCCTCAAAAGAATTAGTGCTAAGAACACATACAACTTCAACTACAGCAAGAACATTAGCAAACCTAAAAGAATCAGATTTTCCAGCAAAATTCTTCTCAGTTAATAGAGTGTTTAGAAATGAAGCATTAGATTGGTCTCATTTATTTGAATTAAACCAAGTAGAAGGAATAGTAGTTGATCCAAATGCAACATTCCAAGATTTAATTGGATATCTTAAACAATTCTACCAAAAAATTGGTTACGACAAAATAAGAATCAGGCCAGGTTATTTCCCTTACGTAGAACCTGGATTAGAAATTGATGCATTTCATCCAAAGAAAAAGAAATGGGTTGAATTAGGTGGTGCAGGAATCTTAAGACCTGAAGTAGTAATACCTTTACTAGGAAAAGACATTCCAGTTTTAGCGTGGGGTCAAGGATTAGAAAGAGGAATATCAGAATATTATAATATAACAGATATTAGAGAGTTATACAAAAATGATCTTAAACAATTAAGAAACTCAAAGGTATGGTTAAAATAAAATGCCAAAAATAACATTAAACAAAAAAGAAACATTGAAACTAGTTGGGAAAAACATTTCAGACAAACAATTAGAAGAATACATTCCATTACTAGGCACAGATTTAGAAAAAGTAACTAAAACTGAAATCGAAGTAGAAATTTTTCCAAACAGGCCAGATATGTTATCAGAAGAAGGATTTGCAAGAGCACTTTCTTCATTTATGGGAATTAAAACAGGCTTAAAACCATACAAAGTAAATAAATCTAATTACAAATACAAAGTAGATTCCAAAGTAAAATCAATCAGACCTTACTGTGGTGCAGCAATAGTAAAAGGAGTAAAATTCACACAAGATTCATTAACCGGATTCATGAATTTACAAGATAAGTTACACACAACTCACGGAAGAAATAGAGCCAAGGTTGCTATGGGCGCTCATGATTTAACGAATGTTTCATTCCCAATAAAATATACTACTAAACCAAGAAGTTTCAAATTTCATGCATTGGGAGACTCTACAGAAGAGACTATTTCAAGAATATTAGAAGAAAATCCAAAAGGTTCAGCATATGCACACATATTAGATAAAAAAGAAGTGCCGATTTGGATTGACGCTAAAGGTCAAGTTCTTAGCTTACCTCCAATTATCAATTCAGAACAAACAAAATTAACAATAAATTCTAAAGATATTCTATTAGATGTTACTGGAAGTTCTCAAGAATCAGTAGATCAAGCATTAAACATCTTAGTTACCGCCTTAGCAGATCGCGGTGGAAAAATTTACTCAATAAATAACCAACCTAAACTAAAACCTCACAAACTAAATGTAAATATTAACAAAGTAAACAACTTATTAGGTTTAGACTTAAAGAAAAAAGAAATTTCAAAACTTTTAGCAAAAATGGGATTAAAATATTCTCCCTCAACTTCAAGTGTAGAATACCCTGCATATAGAACAGACATTCTAAGTGAAGTAGATATTGTTGAAGAAGTTGCAACAGCATATGGTTACAATAATTTTTCTTCAAGTATTCCAAATATTTCAACAATAGCTCAAGAAGATCCTTTTGAAAAATTCAAAAACATAATTGCAAATATTTGTACAGGTTTAGGGTTACAAGAAGTTTCAAGTTATCATTTATCTAACTTAGAAGATGAAACAACTAAAATGAAACTAGACTTAAAACCAATCAAAATAAAAAATTCTATTAGTTCAGAGTATAATGTATTAAGACCAACAATTACACCTTCATTACTAAATGTTCTAAAAATTAACAGGCATAATGAATATCCTCAAAACATTTTCGAAATGGGGAATGTATTCTTAAAAAAAGGAAATGATATTGAGGAACCAACAAGAATCGGACTTGCATTATGTCATTCAAGAGCGGATTACACTGAAGCAAAAAAAGCCTTAGATTCTATTCTTTCTTCATTAGGATTAACTGCTAAATATGAAGCAACTGATCATCCTTCTTTCATACCTGGAAGAGTAGCAAGAGTTTCCATAAAGAACAAAAATATAGCTTACGTTGGTGAACTTCACCCAGAAGTATTAAACAACTTTGACATTGATACCCCCACTACAACAGTAGAACTTAATTTAACAGAAATATTTAATTTGATTTAAAGCAAACTACCATATACTCTTTGATCTTTTTCACCATAAGAATAAAATCCTTTTACATCTGCATTAAAACAGGCATCAGAACCTAAAAATTCTTTCAAACTTTTAGCTTCTTCCCTAAGAATTGAATAAATATTTTCATTGAACGCATATTTTGGTATATTGTTTGCTTTAATCAATAATTCTTCATTTTTTGTTAAAATTTCTAAATAAGCGATTTCTTTTCCATTTTTCATACATCTTTGATAGTTCAAGATTAAATCAGAAGCTGTCCTAAGTTTAGTTTTTAGAGTACTAGAAACGATCAAATTTCTATTTTCTCTATCAATTGAATGGGTTAAATAAGACATCTAAACACGAAAAAATAAGCATATATAAGATTTCCTAATTCAAATAATCCTTAGCAACCTGTACCACAATATTAATTAATTTAGCAGTGCATAACCCATGGTAGACACCATTAGCAACCGCATATGCCTTAAACTTTGAAGTTTCTTTTAATTCATCAGAAAAATCATCAAATCTTTTAGCAAATTTATATCCTCCATAGATAGGAATAATATCCTTAGAATTATACAACTTTTCCTCTAAGTTTTCATCCTCTCCACGCTTAAAAAAGTCATCAATCATAGCAATTTTCAACTTAATTCACTATAATTAAGCTTTTGGGTACCTTTTTAAATAAATTATTCAAAATTTCAATTATGAAAGAAATAATTAAATTAAGAAAAAAAGTAGATAAAATAGACTTAAAACTTCTAAAAACCCTCTCAAAAAGGAATAGCCTAGCCTCGAAAATAAAGAAAATAAAGAAAGAAAATAAAATCAAATTAGAAGACAAAACCAGAGAAAAAATCATACTAAAAAATCTAAAATCCAAGAAATTAATATCAAACAAAACACTAGAAAATATTTACAAAGAAATATTCAAACAATCAAAATGAAAACAGAATTATTAGCACCAGTAGGAGATTGGGAAACCATGCAAGCAGCAATAGATGCTGGTGCAGATGCAGTATATTTTGGAATAAAATGGATTAACATGCGTTCTTCTTCAGCAAGAAACTTTGACATAGAAGAATTACCAAAAGTTATGGAAAAACTACATAAAAATAATGTCAAAGGATTTATCGCACTAAACACTCTAATTTATGATCACGAATTAAAAAAAGCAGAAGATATAATCGATGCAGCAAAAAAAGCAAAAGTTGATGCAGTTATTGCAGCAGACACAGCAATTTTACAATTATGCAATGATAAAGATGTTGAAGTTCATATTTCAACTCAAGAATCAGTTTCAAATTATCAAGCAGTTAAATTTTTCTCAAACTTTTCACCCAGAATAGTTTTAGCAAGAGAGTGTACTTTAGAACAAATCAAAGAAATAAAGAAAAAAATAAAACAAGATAAACTAAACTATAAAGGAAGAGAAATTGAATTAGAAACTTTTATTCATGGTTCTTTATGTGTGGCATACTCTGGAAGATGTTTCATGTCTCAACACCATAACAGATTATCAGCAAACAGAGGACAATGTTTGCAAGAATGCAGAAAAAAATACAAAATCACAGATTTAGAAGATCCAAGAAGAGAATTTCATATAGAAGACAATTATATTCTTTCGCCAAAAGATCTTTGCACATTACCAATTTTAGATAAACTAGTCGATGCAGGAATAGATGTTTTAAAAATAGAGGGAAGGGCAAAGGGTCCAGAATATATTTACACAGTAACAAAAGCGTACAGAACCGCATTAGATTTAATTAACAACAATGAATTTACACAAGAAAAAGCAGTAACATTAACAGAAGAACTAAAAAAAGTTTTCAGCAGAGGATTTACAACTAATTTTTACTTGGGAACACCAACTAATGATTCATGGACTAAATTCTACGGCTCATCAGCAACTGAGAAAAAAGTAAAATTGGGACAAGTAGATAATTATTACACAAAAACAAACATTGTTTCTTTCAAAATTGAACAAAACGAATTAAACGAAGGTGATGAAGTATGTTTTACTGGACCCACAACTGGTTTTTACAAAACCAAGGTTAATGAACTATGGGTTAATGAAAAACCTTCAAAAACAGCTAAAAAGGGTGACGAAGTTACATTCAAAACAGAAAAGAGATTAAGGATTTCTGATACTGCTTTCAAGATTGAAAAAAGAGATGTAAATAAAGAAGAAAAAGAAATCAGAGAGAGATGTGAAAATATTGACATCCATAAACCTTTCAAATTCTTAAAAAAAGACAAAGGTATGAAGTAATTTATAAAAAAACTCAAATATAACAATAAAACTAAACAAATTTATTTAAAGCAAATTCTCAAAGTTCTAACACGCAATGAATAAAATTAGAACAGGTTTAACTTTCTCAGACGTATTATTAGTACCTAAAAGGACCCCTTTATCTTCAAGAAGTGAAGCAGACACTAAAACAAAAATAACAAAAAATGTTTCTCTAAACAATCCTTTAGTTAGTTCTAACATGGCAACAGTTACTGAACACAAAATGGCAATCGCCATGGCAAGAGAAGGAGGAATTGGAGTAATTCACCAATTTGAAACAATTGAATCCCAAGTAGCAGAAGTAAAAAAAGTAAAGCGAAGTACCAGCTATATAATTGAAGATCCGATAACGGCCCCATCAAATTTAACATTGGGTGATGCAGAAGACCTCATGGCGAGAGAAAGAGTAAATAGTCTACTAATAGTTGAAGATGAAAAATTAATCGGAATTTTAACACATAGAGATTATGTTTTTGAAACAAACAAAGAACAAAAAATATCTAACTTAATGACAAAAGAAAAGGACTTAATTGCAGCAGATCCAAAAATAACTTTAGAAGCAGCAAAGGAAGCATTACATCAAAATAAAATCGAAAAAATCCCACTAATAAACAAAGGAAAATTAGTTGGTTTAATCACTGCAAAAGATATTCAAGTTTCAGAACATTGGCCAAACGCTTCAAGAGATAAAAAAGGAAGATTAAGAGTTGCAGCAGCAGTGGGTGTTAGAGATAGTTTAGAAAGAGCAACTGCGTTGGTTAAAGCAGGAGTTGATCTAATAGTTCTTGATGTTGCACATGCACATTCAGATTTTGTAATTAAACAATTAAAAAAAATCAAATCAAAATTAAAAGTAGACGTTCTTGTAGGAAATATTGCAACAAAAACTGCAGCTAAAGATTTAATCAAAGCAGGTGCAGACGGACTAAAAGTGGGAATCGGTCCAAGTCCAGTTTGTACCACTCGAATTATTTCTGGAAGCGGAATACCTCAATTAACAGCAATTATAGATGTAGTTTCAGTAGCATATAAAAATAAAGTTCCAGTTTGTGCAGATGGAGGCATGACCTATCCAGGAGATATTTCCAAAGCAATTGCTGCAGGGGCAGATACTATTTGTTCAGGTTCTTTTTTCGCAGGAACAGATGAAGCACCAGGATATATAATAATGAAAGATGGAAAAAGATACAAAAGATATATTGGAAGTGCCTCTTACGATTCAAATCATGAAAGAAAAGAAAAATTAACAAAAAAAAGATACAAAAACAAAATTGATGTGTTTGTAGAAGGTGTAGCAAATTTAGTTGATTATAAGGGTCCAGTAGATGAAATAATAAAATCATTAATCAAAGGGTTACAAAGTGGAATAAGTTATACTGGCGCTAAAAACATCAAAGAAATGCAAAAAAATTCTGAATTTATTCGATTAACTGCAAGTGGTTGGCAAGAAAGCATTTCAAGAGGGAAAAAACTTTCTGAATAAGTTTTTAAACTCGAATTAAACTAATATTCTATGAAAACTGAAATTATCTGTGTCGGAAAAATAAAAGAGAATTATATGAAGTCAGCAATTGATACATATATCGAAAGATTGAGACCCTATTGCAAATTAGAGATAATTGAAGTTAAAGATTCAGATAAAGAAAAAGAATCAGAAAAGATATTAGAACTTCTAGAAAAGAGAACAAATTCTAAAATCATTACCCTCTCTGAAGAAGGCGATCAATTTTCTTCAATAAATTTTTCAGAAAATTTCAAAAACCAAGAACAAGATTTAGTGTTCATAATTGGTGGTGCAGACGGATTAAATGATAAAGTTAAACAAACATCAAATCAAGTATTGTCATTATCAGGTATGACTTTCTTACATGACATGGCGAGATTATTTTTAATTGAACAAATTTATAGATCATATAAAATAATTAAAGGAGAACCATACCACAAATGATTGGAGAATTATTAACTTCATTAGTAGCATTTTTAACCTCTACTGTAGGTTCATGGGGTTACATAGGAATTTTTATATTAATGACAATTGAAAGTTCATTTATTCCATTTCCAAGCGAAGTTGTTTTGGTTCCAGCAGGAATTTTAATTACCACAGGAGAAATGAGTTTAATACCTGTTGCATTAGCTGCACTTTTAGGAAGTGTACTTGGAGCATTCATAAATTATTATTTGGCATTAGGTTTAGGAAGAAAATTCATTCACAAATTAGTTAGAAAATATGGGAAGGCGCTATTATTGGCAGAATCGGCAATAAATAAATCTGAAAAATATTTTAACAAACACGGCGAATTAACCATATTTATTGGAAGACTAATCCCAGGAATAAGACAATTAATATCTCTACCTGCAGGATTTGCAAGGATGAATCTATTCAAATTTACCTTATTTACCTTATTGGGAGCAGGAATTTGGTCAGGAATTTTAATTTATTTAGGAATAATATTTGGAAACAATATGGAATTACTTCATGCCAACATTAAGTTATTTACATCCATTGTGCTTAGTATTGGAGCATTAGTAATTGGACTATACTTCATTTGGCAACAAAAACACAAAAACTGTTGAACAATAATACTTAATAATTTCAACTTCTTCTTAAAATCATGCCAGAATCCACCAAAAATGCATTAAAATTCAGAATCAACAATATTTACAGAATTTATTTATTATTAAATTACTACCAGTCAAGTCTTCTAAAAAATTCACCACCCACTACAAAAAATATAGAAAAATTAACAGAAATAAAACAATTAATATTGAATTCAACGGAACCACACATACAACAAATTGCAGCAATACAAGATAGAGCATTACAGTCTGAAGATTACATTGATCCATTAAAAATTTCTGCAGATATTTTAAGCACTGAATTTTTTTTTCAATCACAACCAAGAATTGAAGAAATATTAAACATTTATGAAACAAACATCAGAGGATTAATAGATGAATTTCAAATCAGTCCAATGGATCAAATGAAATTAAACAAAATTAGTTTTATTTAGCTACTCAAATCTTCTTTCAGATTCCCAACTCTTAAATCCTTGGTGATATTTACCTGCTTCTGAAGCATAACCGTATCTGTAAGGATTTCCGCCATAAACATTTCTTCTAGCAGAGTAATATTCTCCAGAATTCCAACCACTCCAACGATTATAACTTCCACATCTACTATAATGTCCATGATAACCAGGACAACTACCTACTGAATATCCATAATTTCCACCGTAATGATTTTGATAACTATTAACTCCGTATGAAGGCCAAAAACCCCACCCATACCAAGCACTAACTTCAGAAACGCCAATTAGTCCAAAAACCATCAGCATTCCAAGTAAAATTAATATTTTTTTCATAATTAATAGCAATAAATCAATTATTTAAACCTTTCTTTTGTAACTACCAATAGATGATAACTTTTAGCCAAATATCTTAAAATTAAGTAAAATAAAACTATTTAAACCAAAAATAAAACTCAGTTTTATGAAAAAACAAACAATAACCTCATTATTATTCATATTCTTAACTGGGTTAGTATTTTTTAATCAAAAACAACCGTTCAACATAGATTTAATCGTAAATTCATTTCAATTTCCAACATTTACATTACCATTCTTACAATTCATCAGCAACATAACAGACACAATACCTATTGCAATAGCGACACTCTTCATTTTCTTTTACCTAAGAAAAAACAATAAACCAAAACAGTCTTTATTCGCATTAATAGTTTTAATAGGAGCAATACTAGTAAAAACGCTAAAATTAGCGATTTCGAGAGCAAGACCAGAAAACATAGATTATCAAAGTTTTCCGAGCGGGCATGTAACCATGACCACTGTATTTTGTTCAGTTCTTTATCTAACAATAATCAAAGACCTAAAAAATAAAACAACAAAATTAATCTCAACAATAGTAATAATTTTACTCCCAATACTAGTGGCAATTTCAAGATTAGCATTAAATCACCACTGGTTCACAGACACAATTGCAGGGTTTTTGCTAGGAATATCAGTGTCATTAATTGGATATTCGTATATTTCCAACCATCATAAGTTATTTAAATAATATAATGATAAATTCTACACATGGATACAAAAGAGATACAGGATTACGCACTAAAACATAGTACTTCTCATTTAATGGCTTCAGCAGTCAAAGAACTATATCCTAAAGCTAAATTAGCTATTGGCCCAGCAATTCAAGATGGGTTTTATTATGATTTTGATAATTTAGAAATTTCTGATTCTGATCTAAAAAAAATAGAGAAAAAAATGAGACAAATAGCAGAAAAAAATCTTTCTTTCAAAAAATCAGAAACAACATCGACAGAAGCAAAAAAAATTCTAAAAGATGAACCTTACAAATCAGAATTACTTAAAGATCTAAAAGGAAAAATCACATTTTACAAACATGGAGATTTCACAGACATGTGTGAAGGGCCCCACGTAAAAACAACAAAAGAGATTAGACATTTCAAGTTAACTAAATTAGCAGGAGCATATTGGAAAGGAAACTCAGATAACAAAATGCTCACCAGAATATATGGAATAGTTTTCAAAACTGAAAAAGAATTAAAAGAATATTTACAATTATTAGAAGAAGCAAAAAAAAGAGACCATGTTAAATTAGGAAAAGAACTAAACCTTTTCTCATTACATCAAGAAGGTCCAGGTTTTCCATTCTGGCATCCAAAAGGAACTATATTATTCAATGAACTAAAAGATTACCTAAGTAAACAAAACCATAAAAGAGATTATGATGAAATCATGACACCTCAAATTTTAAACGAAGAGCTATGGCATAAATCTGGACACTATGATAATTTTAAAGAAAATATGTATTTTGTAGATATTGATAATAAATCCTACGCGGTTAAACCAATGAACTGTCCTGGAGGATTATTAATTTACAAAAAAGGATTACATTCATACAGGCAATTACCAATAAAAAATGCAGAATTTGGATTAGTTCATAGGCATGAACTTTCAGGAGTTTTACATGGTTTATTTAGAGTTAGATCATTTACCCAAGATGATGCACATGTTTTCTGTACACCGGAACAATTACAAACAGAAATTGAAGATTGTATTGACTACATTCAAGAAACGTACAAAGACTTTGGATTCGAAGAAATATTAACATTTATTGCGACTCAACCAGAAAAATCAATTGGTTCAAAACAAGATTGGGATTTAGCAACAAAATCATTAGAAAAATCATTAGAATCATGTAAATTAAAATACGACATCAAAGAAGGTGAAGGTGCATTTTACGGTCCAAAAATAGAATTTAATATTAAAGATGCATTAGGAAGATTATGGCAATGTGGAACAATTCAAATTGATTTTTCAATGCCTAGAAGATTCGAAGCAACTTACGAAGCAAAAGACAATTCAAAACAAACACCAATCATGATTCATAGGGCAGTAGTAGGCTCATTAGAAAGATTTACAGGAATATTAATTGAGCATTATGCGGGAAAATTCCCATTATGGTTAAGTCCTGAACAAGTAAGAGTATTAACAGTTACAGAAAAAAATGATAAATATGCCAAAGAAACATTCAAAAAAATAAAAGAAGCAGGATTAAGAGTTTCTTTAGATATTAAACCAAACTCAATCAGTAAAAAAGTAAGAGAAGCGCAATTAGAAAAGGTAAATTACATGATTACCATTGGAGACAAAGAACAAGAAAAAAACACTTTAGCAATAAGAACAAGAGAAGGAAAAGTTAAATTTAACGTAAAGATTGAGGATTTCATTAAAGAATTAAAAGAAGAAATAACAAAAAAACAATGATAGAGCCAAAAAAAGATATTGAGAGATTAAAAAATTCAAAAGAATTTAAAGATTGGAAAGAAAATCATAAAGAATCTTACCTTTCAGATTTCTTCTGTGTGTTAGATAAGGAATCAAGCGAAGATAACATTTGGCAAATAGATTATTACAATCCAGAACAAGACACAATAACATCTTTTGAACTTCCAGCAGATAAAAGAAAAAGTCCAAAATTAAAAGAAGAAAACTCAAAAATATTCAAAAAAGAAGGAGACACTGTTCAAAAATTATCTTTATCAGAATTAGAATGGAGTGATGAAAACGTAATCGAAGTTGCAAAAGAATCCTTAAAAGAACAATTCCCTGGTGAGGCTCCAATGAAAACAATCTTAATCTTACAACATAGCAGAGACTACGATAAACCTATCTGGAATCTAACTTTTATGACTTCAGCATTAAATATGTTCAATGCAAGAATAGATGCTAAGAAGGGAAAGATAATCGATTCTTCACTAAAATCTGCAATGTCTCTAAAAAAAGAAATCTTGCCAGGTACAGATGAAAAACCTAAGGCAAGTTAATAGTATTTAGTTACACCATTCTTAGGACAAATTTTATTTAAAACACATTTACTACAGTTTGGAGTAGGTGCTTTACAAACCGCCCTTCCATGACTAACTAAAACATGATTAAATTCCAACCAATGTTTTTTATCAATTATTTTCATCAAATCTTTTTCAATTTTATCAGGATTATTGTTCTTAGTAAATCCCAATCTAAAACTTATTCTTTTAACATGGGTATCAACTGCAATGCCTGATGCAATTCCAAACCAATTACTCAACACAATATTTGCAGTTTTTCTAGCAACTCCATGCAATTTCAATAAATCATCCATCTTAGCAGGAATTTTTCCATCAAATTCTTCCACCAATAATTTACAAGTTTTTCTAATATTCTTGGCCTTATTTCTAAATAAGCCAATAGATCTGATATCATTTTGTAATTTCTCTAAGTTAGAATTAGCATAATCTTCAGCAGCTTTATATTTCTTAAACAAGTCTTTAGTTACAATATTTACCCGTTCATCTGTACATTGAGCAGATAAAATTGTAGAAATTAATAATTCTAGTGAATTCTGATGGTGCAAAGCTACTTTTTTCTCAGGATATTCTTTATCCAAAATTCTAAGAACTTTTTTAACATATTTCTCATCCATATCTCTTAAAAAAGAATCACTTATTTAATCCTTTTGAATTAAAAAACTCAAGAATATTGTACATTCAGACTCTAAAACCTCACTTCAAAACACTTATATACTGGAGTATATACTTTCACGCATGCCTTCAAAACAACAGAAAGAAAGAATGGCGGAATATCTTGCAGATAGTTTAACTGCTGCAGGGCATAGCTTAATTGATTACGAAGTAGGACTAAATCATGGAAACACTACAGCACATTATTTCAAATTAGATGATTCTAAAGAAAAAGGAGTTATGTTAATCAATGATTCAACAAAGTATAATGAAAAAAATACTAATGAACTAATTCAATTTACTAAAAATATGGGAATGATTAATCCAGCATTTGTAGTTTACAAAGATGGAAAACACTTTTTCAGATGCCCTGAATCAAATGAAAATAAACTTAAATCCTTAACAGGTAAGCTACATCCAAATAGAAGTTTAAAAAATTACATCGACAGATTACCTAGTGAATTTATTGAACCAACAAAAGCAGAAAGAAGAATAAGAACTAGTGGATTTTTACAATACTATCAACCAAAATCAGAAAGATTGGATGAAATGTTAGTAACATTTGGTTTTGAAATTCCAATACTTGATTATTCACACATCAGTTCAGAAGAAAGATATGGGCCAGTTAGAAAACCTTCAGATAGATATTTCTTAACAGAAAATAGATTTAATATGCCTGGTGCATTAGAATTAGATATTGAAAGAGATAGTTTCTTAAGAAATCCTAAAAACTAATTACTTTTTTCTTACTCTTCAACCCTTTAATTATTTTAACAGGCGATTTATAATTTCTTGTAAAAAATTTAATAATTTCTAAGTTAGCTTCACCATTTTCAGGTTTACCCTTAACATTTAACTTAACAACACCGTTTTTTTCAGAAATAATTTCTGTTTTTTTTACATCCAGTTCTCTTAACATGAACTTCAACAGTTTTAACCATAATAGGAAATTTAACGTAGATAAGCTTAAAATCTTTTCTGAAAAAATAAAACGAATAAATTATTTAAACAATTAAATCCCCTAAAATACATGGAATACAAACAATTAATTATTTCATCAGGTGATGAAAAGGGATCGTTTAGGTACAGAGTAAGGGGCGAAGAAGATGTTTATTACACAAAAGGGTTAGCAGATTTAGTTGATCAAATTAAAGATGTAAATATTGTTTACTTAATTGAAACACCTATCTACACCAGAATAACAAGAGAAGACAAAGAAATTTTAGAGGGTCTTAGAAATAAATTAATTGAAGATGATTTAGAGTATATGGTTTAAACCCTAAATCTCTCTACACACTCTTCTTCCATAAAATGCATATCTCCAGGAACAATTATGCATTGAGGTTTTTTATCGACAGAGATAGTTCCAGCACCACCATACTTAATCTCGGGTTTAGCTCCGCCTAATCCTCCACAAACAACAACCATTTCAGTACCACTCATTCCATGTTTAATTAAATAATCCAATCCATCCCTAGCAGTCATTAAATTAAATTCTTCATTTTCATTTTTTACATCTAATAATATCAAAGTATGTAATCCCATTTTTTGATTTTCCACCATCATTTCATAAGGGCTAGAAATTCCTTCATTTTCTTTAGGAATTGTTACAACCCGGCCATATTTATACAAACTCATTCCAACAATGCCAACAGCACCCAAAATTCCTGCATTATCAATTACTTTTGATTCTACATCCATTTCTTCTGCTCTTCTAAGAATATCTAAATGTGTTGTTGCACCCAATGGACTTCCAACAATTAACAAAGCAACATTACCTTCTCGTGCAGGCATCAACATATCATCTTCACAATTTTTTTCAACTACATCTCTATCAGCAAAAATTATTTCCTTACCATAGAATTCTTGCATTTTTTCAATATCAAAATCAACTTGTTTACTAGTGTAGCATTCTAAAAAAACTTTATCACAACTCTTTACTGCTTCTAAACCCTTCACAGTAATATCTCTCTCATCTCCCATTCCAATACCTATTAAGTAAAACATATATATTAGAGAATTCCACAGTATAAAAAGTTAGCTAAATTTCAAATTCAAGCTTATCATAAGCTCTAGCCATCAAAGAATCAACATCACATTGTAAATATGCAAGTTCTGATAAAATATCGTCTTTATCTTCTGCATACATACAATAAGGTGATTCTAAAAGCTCTTCAATATCTCTATTGGCCATAGCAAGCACTTTATGTGAAAAATAGGGTTTTGTTTCTATGTAGGGTTTGATAATTTTAATAGTTCCATCGATTGCTTCAAAATCTCCCCTCAACTCTTCAAATGCATGAAAATCCTTAAATTCAATTCCATGATATGCTTTTTTAGAATAATCTTCAAGTGTAAGTTTCACATCACTTAAAATTTCATTTATTTTCAATTTATCCTCTTCATTAGAATGAATAAAATATCTTGAAGTATTAAGGAATTCGACTCCTTGATCTATTAAATGGATTTTATCTAAGGCAAAATATGGCTTATCATCTAGATATTGCTTAACTGCCTCCATTTGATCATATAGGCCAAATAATTCGTCTTTATGAATGCCATAGCCATTGAATCCACTTGAAATAAAATTAAAATCAGTGTTACTAAGTTGATACTCTTCTTCCCATTCATTTTCAAAATCTTTTCTCATTTTAATCAATAACATATATACTAGAGTATATACTTTATAGCCTCAGAAATCTTTCAACCATTTATAAAGTTAACTATTTAGAATTAATGTGTTTTAATCACTTTTCCAACAACACTTCTCAGCATATGATCCACAATTTCAACATCATAATCTTTACCAATTTCAATTCTATCTTTAATACCTACAATCAACGGATAACTACCCATTTGTCTTCCAAATGTATGGTTCCCATCATGAACTTCCATTTTAACCTTCTTCAAAATAGTTCCAGTAGGTACAACATTCTTTAACATTTCAAAATCAATCTCTTTTCTAATCTTATTTCTCCATTTCCAATAATATTTCTTATTTTTTTTCAAAAATTTAGTTCCAACATCCCACATTGCAGTTCCAGGTAATGGTGTAACTTGCCTAATATTAATTCTTCTCAACAATAATCCCTCGTCCAGCATTTTTTTCAGATATTCATAATTTAATTCACCAGTTTTCTTACTTTCACCTTTCAAACCAAATACTAAATTTAATCCAGGCAATAAATAGTGCATCCCATTCGGTCCACGTTTAGCCCCAAATTTATTAATAATTTTAACTGCATTCATTGCAACATCCGGAGAAGTATTCAATGTATTTTGTTTAACTACTTCCATATCAAAACTTTCAACACCAAACGCAGCAATATTTCCCTCAGTGCAATGTTTCACAATGCATTTAGTTCTTTCTTCATTAACTAAAGAAGGAATCATGTTATCTATGTGTAAACAATCTAAATTCAATTTACTTTCTCTTCCAATTGGTTTCAATAACTTATCTAACTCTTTAACATCCATTCCTTTGTAACTTAAAATACAAGTTTGTTTACCTAATCTAAAATTTCTTTCACCCATATCATAAAATGTTTTAATTTCTTTGTGGATATCTTTTTGATCTCTCCATTCAACTCTAGATTTTAATGGTTCAGTACAAAAACTACATTTACCCATTATGCATCCCCTTCCAGTTTCAATCTCAATCATTTTTCCCCAAGGTATTTGTTTAGCAATAGAAGCACCTTTAACCGCATATTCACGCATTTCAGCATAATCGCCATAAACCTCTTTCATTTCTTCAACAAATAAACCAGAAGGAATCTTTTCAGCCATCTTTCCGCCCTCTAATTGAGTTCCAGTACTAACAACCGGCCCATAAAGAATTTTATCTGCCTTAATATTTTTAGTTAAAACTTCTATTTCTTTTACAGTTCCAGGTAAAGCACTCAAGTATTTTCCTGGAGTTTGCATTCCAACAACGCAAAATAATCTTTTAGTTTTTTCTAGAATTTCACCAATATTATTTCTTGTCAAATTATAAATTTTAATATCGGTCTTTTGTCCATCTTTTTTCTTATTCTTATATTTAACATAAAACCTTAGATCATCAATAGTAACATAATTTACTTTTCCTTTCAAATAACCAGCAAGATATCTTGGATGAACTCCTAAATATGGTGGAACACCTAAACCAGAAGGTTCATCAGTATAACAATCCAAGATAGTATCTTCATATATCATAAAAATCTAATTCTTCAAAGATTTATAAGCATATGCCCAACAGAATCCAGAAACTAAAGCCAAAACATAATTTACATCAAAATATTTACCAAAACCAATTCCTAAAATCAATAATAGAATATATGGCAAACTCACAAAAAACAATCCTTCTTCTTTCCATCTAATCCCGCTTTCAAACATAAATATCAAAAAAACCAAAGTTCCAAAAATCAATCCAAAATTTCCGCTAGCCAAACTAACACCTAATCCCAGAACTGAAAACAGATTATTAAACAATTTACCAATCAGCATTCCAAAAACAACTAACAATGCTAATTCAGTTCCAAAATCTACATTAAAAAACCAAAAAATACCAATTAAAAACAAACAAACATTTCTTCCTAACTTAAACAGACGTTCACCAACATCCATTTCTTCCGGTGCAATTCTAGTTAAGATATAACCAAATATTAATCCAAGAAATCCATATAATCCTACCCACAAACCTTCACCCCAAATCATATATTTTATCAATCAATTTCTTATAAAAAACCTTCCATCAAAACGTTTAAAAGTCCAAAATCAGACAAAAAACCACAATGAAACACCTAAAACAAGATTTATACAGAGTAAGAGTTAGTGATACAAAGCCATATTTTGCACCAATTCAATCACTTTCAGCTAGATTGATAGAAGAAGAAAAAATACCTAGTTTAGTAGAGAGAGTAAGATCCAGAGAAGATTCACATAATCCTAGAGATGGTTCAGTACACCTAGCCTCAATATATTTTACAAAAGCAGAAAATGCAGAGAATTTTAAAGAAGAATTAGAGTTTGCAAATTTATATGAATCCATAGAGATCGAACATCTTGGAACAGTTAAAGACCATTATGAAAATGTGGTAAAACTAGCATATGAGGAAACAAACAACAATACTTTAAATTCAGAAGCGTTTCTAGGATATACAAATCTTAGGAAGCTTATTTAACAGAAACATTTATATAACACATATTACAATTATGTTACATATGTTACAAAAAAGTAGTATAGATAAAACAATTGAAATTTTTTATATAGATCCAGAAAAAGAATACTATTTAATGGATATAAGTAGAAAGATTAATTTAGCACATACATCTGTTAAAAAAAATCTAGCTAGATTAATACAGCTAAAATTAATAACCGAATCTTTCGAAAAAAAAGGAAAAAGAAAATTTCCAATATACAAAACAAACATAAATAACTACTTATTCAAAAAGAATAAATCAATTTATAATTTAAATTCTATACTAAATTCAAACTTAATTAAATTTTTAGAAGAAAAACTCCTACCCAAATCAATAATTTTATTTGGAAGTTATGTGCGAGGAGAAGATACAAAAGATAGTGACATAGATCTGTTTATTGAGTGCAAACAAGAAGAATTAAATTTAGAGAAATTTGAAAATAAATTAGACAGGAAAATTCAATTGCATTTTAAAGATAATTTTGATAATTATCCAAAAGAACTAAAAAATAATATAATTAATGGGATTGTTGTTCATGGTTTTTTAGAGGGTTATAAATGATAAGGGCAATCAAACCAGACAAAGAAAAAGCAGCATCTCTGAAAAAGATGGCGAAGATAACATTAGAAAGATTAGAAAAAACAGACAAAATAAATTATCCTACAAATACATTAACAGATTATTATGATGTTATTCATAAATTAATGGAATCAATAAGTTTAATCAACGGAATAAAGATAAAGGGAGAATCAGCACATAAAGAATTAATCGAATATATTTCTAGTGAACTTAGATTTAACCAACAAACTACACAATTTCTACAACAAATGAGAGAGTATAGAAATCGCATCTCCTATGAAGGATTTATGATAAATAAGAACTATATCATGTTAAGCCAAAAACAAACAGACAAAATAATTAAAAATCTTTTCAAAGGACTAGAAAAATGTGTGGAATAGCTGGAGCAATAAATCTAAAAAATCATAAAGAAATAACTAGCAACGCATTAAACAAAATTCTTTACAGAGGGCTAGATAATAAAAAAATCCATTCAGGAGAAAATTTCACTTTTGCACATTGTTTGCATTCTATTGTTGGAAACAAGCCTCAACCACTGATAAAAGGAGATTTTATCTTCGGTTCTAATTGTGAAGTTTATAATTGGAAACAACTAAAACAAAAATACAACTTAAAGTCAGAAAATGATGCAGAATTATTATTCGACTTAATACTAAAAAAACTAAACCAACCAGAACAACTAAATTCAATTCTAAAAGAAGTAAATGGAGTGTTTGCATTTTTCTTACATAATAAAAAAGAGAACTACACATTACTAGCAAGAGATATTCTAGGAGAAAAACCCTTATGGTTCTACCATAAAGATTCATTAACATTCGCATCAGAAAGAAAAGCAATTGCAACAGAAGAAATAGAACCAGAAGAACTAAATCCTAGAAAAATAATACTTTTCAATCACAAAACAAACAAATTAACATTCTTACATCAAGATTTCTTCAAAATAGAACCAAAAGAAATCAACAAAGAAAATTTAAAACAGTTAATAGAATCTTCAATCCTACAAAGAGTTCCAGACAAACACTTAGGAATACTATTCTCAGGAGGCCTAGACTCAACATTATTAGCACACATTCTAACAAAAAACAAAATCAAGTTCACTGCATATATGACGATAGCAGAATCTAAAACAAAAGAAATAGAAAATGCAGAAAAAATAGCAAAAGACCTAAATTTCAAATTAAAATTAGTAAAAACAAAAAAAGAAGACATTATCAAAGAATTACCAAAAATAATTAACTTAATTGAAACAGCAGATCCGGTTAAAGTAGAAGTAGCAACTACCTTATATTTCTCATTAAAAGAAGCTCAAAAAGACAACATCAAAGTAATTTTCTCAGGCGTTGGTGCAGATGATATTTTTGGAGGATACAAAAGAATGCATCAATCACAAAACATTACATTAGATTCTTTATCCAACCTAAGAAGAATTTATGAAAGAGACCTTTACAGAGACGACGTTCTTTCAATGGCACACAACATAGAACTTAGATTGCCTTACTTAGACAGAGAATTAGTTCAAGCATGCCTTAACACTCCTGACGAACATAAAGTCTCTGAAATTCCAAAGAAATTGATGAGAGAACTATCTCAAGAATTAGGATTATCTAAAGAATTATCACAACTAAAAAGAAATGCTGCACAATACAGTAGCGGAATAGGAAAAGTAATTTCAAAAATAGTAAAAGAAAAAAATCAATACAAAGCAGAATATTTCTCCAATATTCTAAAAAGAAAAAATCTAAAACTGGGAGCATTATTTTCTTCAGGTAAAGATAGTGTATATGCATTACACATCCAACACAGACTAAACTATGATATTTCTTGTTTAATCACTATAGATAGCCACAACAAAGACTCTTTCATGTTTCACACTCCAACTATAGAATTAGCAAAAACTCAGGCAGAATGTTTAGAAATTCCAATTATTTTACAAAAAACAAAGGGTGAAGAAGAAAAAGAACTAAAAGATTTAGAATTAGCATTAATAAAAGCAAAAGAAATTTATCAAATTCAAGGAATAATAACTGGTGCAATTTTCTCAAACTATCAAAGAACAAGAATAGAAGAAATTTGCGATAAAATAAATTTAAAATGTTACTCTCCATTGTGGCATATGGATCAAGAAACAGAAATGAAAAACTTAATTCAAAAAAATTACAAATTTATTATGACTAAAGTTGCTGCAGAAGGGTTAGACAAATCATTCTTAAAAAAGATTATAACTCAAAAAGAATTAGACAAATTAGTTAAATTAAATAAAAAATTACATATTAATGTTGCAGGAGAAGGTGGTGAATTCGAAACACTAGTTTTAGATGCACCCTTGTTCAAATCAAAACTAAAAATAGAAGAAACAGAAATCATTGAAGAAAAAGATGGTTCTGCAACACTGATTATAAAGAAAATTTCAAAATGCCAATAATAATAGATGTTAGGTGTCCAAAATGTGGAAAATACCAAAAATTAGAAATTAGAAACCCAAAAATGACAGTATTCAATAAACCTGATTTAACAGGAAAAAGAAAAGTTTGTGTTTGGTGTGAAAAATCTTTCAAAGTTAGTAAAGATACTGTTCAATAATCCAATTATAAATAACACCCTCTAAACCCTCTAATTCTTTAAATATCTCTAATTAACCAAATATATTATGATCAAATGGAGCGCTACGAAACTAAAAGATGCAACAGAGTGCATGTTTAAAATATACTTAAAATACGAAGAAAAAATCAAATCTAAAGAAAATTACGCTCTAGCTTCAGGAAAACATGTTCATTCTTTCTGTGAAAAATTTAACGATCACAGATTAAAAAGAAACAATTACGAATCTGCAGAAAGTTTCGCAAAACAGGGAGCATATATGTGGAATAATTTAGTTCTACCTCAAAAAAATTTAGAAGAAAAATTCGAAGGTGAGAAATGGGCAACCTATAATATAATGAAAAACTGTCTAACAAACTTCTATGACTTTTACGGAGATAGAGAAAAACCATTAGATGTAGAAAGAAGATTTGTTTTAGGCATTGAAGACTACTTAATTGAAGGATATATTGACATAATAGACAAACCATTCAAACATATTGACCTAAAAACAGGATACCATAAACCAACAGAACAAGAACTAAAAAACGATTATCAATTTACAATTTATGCTGCAGCATTGCCTTTCTTAGCACAAAGAGATCAAAGACTAAGAGAAATGTTTCAATTAACAAAAGCGCAAGAAAAAACACTAGACACTAACCCTTTAGACTTGATGGAAGAAGTTACAGGTGAATTCTACCATATGCGTTCAGGAACATTTGTTCCAATTAAAAAAACAAAAAACGATTTACTAGAACTATTAAACACAATAGAATCGGTTTCACATAGGGCAGAACAAGGAGACTTCACGCATCACCGAGGAAGACATTGTGACTGGTGCCTATATGCAGACAAATGTAATGAATATAGAAACAATGATCAAATAATTCTACCCGAACCAATTAGAGAGAAAAAACAAGAAGGATTGTTATTTGACATTAACAACCACAAATTAAAGTTACATCAGGAAATACCAAAAATAAGATCAGTTAAAACTCCTCCAAAAAACAAAAAGAAAAAGAAGAAAAAATTAACAAAGAAAGACACCCCTTTATTCAAAGATCTTTAACGCTCAGTTTCTCTGATTATGTTTTCAAGTTCAGTTCTAACTGCTTTTCTAGCAGCTCTTCTTAACCTAGAACCATAATTATTTACTGAATCTTCTTTAACTACCACAATTTCAATCGGTCCGCCAGTATACAAATCATCAGTTTGTTCTATGGATTCATATGCATATCTCAAAGCCATATCGTGAGTAATTCCATCACCTTCTAAATATTTATCCACTTTCTTTTCTAAATAGTCCCTAGCAGAATCACTTCCAGAACCAATTGCTAAATATTCAGGATTATCATCCTCATAAACTGGACGTTCCAGTACATTGCCCATCTTATCCACAAAATAAATTCCTAACTCTGGTTTAGAAGAAGCAAGTAAAAAATGTGCAGAACAATCATCCCCATACTTTCTAGCAATTTTAGTATTTAATTCATTAACTTCTGAAAAATATTTGTTATTGATTGCATTCTCAATTAAACTACTAGACCCGCTTTCACTTCTTAAAACTTTAAAGAAACTTCTCAAAGGAGGACAATAAATTCCAGCAAAACCCATAGCCCAATCTTTTCCAATTGCAATTTTGTTAAATCCTGTAACTTTAGAAACAGGTATTCTATTATCTTCAAAATCAGTCATTTGGCTATCTGCAGCCAAGATTATTTCCTTAGACCCAGAATATGATTTAATTCCTATAATTGCTGTCATTACTTTCTAAATCAGTCAAAGAGCATATTTAATCATTATTGTAATTAATCATCAGAACTTATAAACAAAAGAGTATATCGAATCTTAATGTTACTAAAATACAGAAAAAAAGATAACTTAGACCTAGAGATAGCAAGTAAACGATGGAAAGAAATAGAAGAAGGTAAATTCTCTAAATCAAATGAAAAAGAATTCTTAAAAGAGCTAGAGAATTGGTAAAATACCCATCACATACAATAAGGGTCAGATTTACAATCTAGGTCTGCACAATCCATCTTATTATCGTCATCATTATCTTGCCAGTCATTACAAATTTCCTGTAACCCTTCACAATATCGATTTTTTTTGTAAACTTTCCCATTTTCTTCAGTAAAATAATCGCACTTATAAACATAATATTCTGTTCCTGAAATTTCTTCCATATCATGTGCTAACCACCAAGTTTGATCGCATTCAGTAGTTTTAGGTGGACATGCACCTTCAAAGGAATTTTGCTGAAAATCTTCTACAGAGGGTGCATCAATTTCTTTTGTTTTTTTACCAGTGACCCCAATTTCTTCGACCCAATCTTCTCTTAAATTGTCAAAAGTATTGTCAAAAGATTCGGGAATTTTTGCACATGCTCCATCTTCTCTAAGAGATTCATAGTTTTCACCAATGGGTGGCCTTTTCAAATTACCTTTTACCTTTAGTCCTCCAACATATTCCTCCCCATGCAATTCTGCATTTTCAAAGAAATCTGAATAGGATGAGTAAGATTCTTTACCTCCGAATGATCTTTTTGCTTTTATTTTTACCACAATATTTGGGGCGCAATAATCATAAGTCCATTGATAATAAGTATGATCTAATAAATTTTTTCGATCTAAATATGCCCATAAAACATGCCTTTTAATAAATTCATGACTTGCCGGCCCTTCATTTTCTAGAATATACCTATAAACATATTCAGGGTATTCATTTTCATTGGTTGAATTATCTCCTTCCTTAAAATCATTAAGTACTTGATCAGCCTCAGATTTCACAAAGTTAAATAGATCATTATAATCTAAAATATAATCATCTTGGTCCTTAATTTCAAAAACATAGATACTGGGGTCTGTAAAAACTCTATACTTTTCAGTTTCATAATCTAAATTTACCCTAAGGTCTCTACCAAAAACTGTTTTAAAAGATTGCAAAACAACAGTTACATCTTGAAGATTTAATTCTACTTCTTGATTCTTTTCAACAGGCGGAGAGGGAGTTATAATCTCTTGAGATATATCCTCTGCATCTTCAGAACACCCCATTAAACCTAACGATAGAATAATTACAACTAAAATAGAAAATTTTTTATCCATATAATCCTAAAAAGATTTTAACTATAAAACCTTATCTATTGGCTCATTTTAAGTTAAATATAGTCTACACCATATGTTCCTTTGCCTTTTTTCTTTTTTCTTGAATCAGTATATCCTGCATAGTTTAAACCTAAGGGGTCTTTTTCTTTTTCTGTCCGTTTGTTTTTTGCCCTACGAATATTTTCATTTCTTGACTTATGATCATGACAATTGGGACATAACGCCTGAAAATTTGAAATACGATTATCACTCCTATCTCCATTTTTATGATCATAATGGGGCCTAATAGATGTGGTAAATTTAGTTGAACATTTTGTACACCTCCAATCTTGTTTGAAAAGTAAATGTTCTTTTTGAGAAGGAGATATTCCTTTTCTTTTCTTTTTAACTTTTCCTAAATTAAATAAATTGTATTCATCCATTTTATCTACAAAGAATTACATCATCATAATCCATGTGAATCATACCGTTGCCACCAGTTCTTGTTCCAATACCAAAGTTCACAGGATAATTAAGATTTGTTACAGTATGGGACCAATAACTTCCATCCGGCCTTTTAATTTTAATTCTTGTTGAATTTGGAGCATCAAAGAATGCTTTAACTTTATATTTTCCTAGCTGATTAGAAATTGTCCCATTTTGTCCCCAGTATCCTATTAATCCATAAGATACCGTTAAATCAAGAGCATTACCATTAAGGAATATTCTATTCATTCTGTTTCCAGAACCACTTATATAATTTAAATCAACTGAAACTGAGTCTCCAACTGTGAAATTATGACGTATCATTTCAAGTTTTACTCCTTTATCTGAAGGACTTATTTGTGCCGTATGGTAAACTCTTTTTGAAGTATTAATGAAATGTTCATCCATCATTCCTCCACTTTGAAAATCTGGAGATTCACTCCACTTATTTGTATTTAATGTTTGACTGTTAAATCTATCATAAAATTTACAGGATTTTAACATTGGTGAAATTGATTGTTGACCAGTTACTTCTGATGATTGAAATGCTAAAGATAGGACTATTACCCCTAAAACTACTCCAATAAATGCTTTATTTTTCGCCATAAATTTATCCAATTCCATCTCTTTCAATAGTTTAAGGAGATTTATATTTATATTTGTTCCTATTATAACATTACTTTCTAAATCAGTCAAAGAGCATATTTAATCATTATTGTAATTAATCATCAGAACTTATAAACAAAAGCGCCACGACCCGGATTTGAACCGGGATGTCCAGAAGGACCTGGATTAGCAGTCCAGTGCAATACCAAGTTATGCGATCGTGGCTTACTCATTTTCTTATAATCTTAATTTATAAGCGTTATCAAAAACGCCGCGAGTAGGATTTGAACCTACATATCCGAAGAAATCGGTTTTCGAGACCGACGCAATACCAAGTTATGCGATCGCGGCACGATATTTCATTCAATTGATAATTAATAAAACTAACCAAATATTTAAATATTATTTATAATCTCTATTTAAACAAAAAATGCCTCATCCTAAAATACAAGAAGCCTATGAAAGGATAAACAACTTAGAAAAAACTATAGAAGACCCTTCAAAAACTCAAGAAATAAAAGATTTAAGAAAAACGTTAGAAGAATTAGAATTAGAATTGAACACAGATGAAAAAACTGGAATTCTTTCAAAGACTGGTTTAGAAAAATTATTGAATACTACTATCTCATCTCAATGGCCAAGCGGAATAATCTACATAGACATGATGGGATTAAAAGAGATTAATGATAAATACGGACACACAACAGGAGATATAAAAATAAACCAGGTAGCTTACGGATTAAAGTATGTTTTACGTTCAGGTAAAGAAACTCCTGACCATGAAAGAAGAATGGCAGAAAAAGAAAATTTAAATGGATTAGACTTAATTTTTGATTTAAGCTCTAAAGATTCAGAGGTAGGAAGAATGTATTCTGGAGGAGATGAATTCATAGGAGTTTTACAAAACATAGAAGGATATAATGGTTTGAGGGCTGCAATGGAAAGATTATCGGAACATTTTAATTCAGAAGACTTGCCAGCTATTGCAATTGGGGGCACAGTTCACGCGCCAAATAGTTCAATAGAAAGTTCAATAAGGTTAGCAGAAGAGGCAATGTATGAATCCAAACAAGCATTAAAAACAAGAAAAGACAATTTTGATTTAGATTCCTACGACACAGGATATGCAATAAACTATCCAAATATAGGAATAAATATATATTTACCAAGAACAGAATTCTTAACCCCAATTAAAACAAAAGTAGCTAAATTAAAAAAAGTTGAGTAAAACAAACCTTTATAATTCTTCTAATTCTCAATAAATTTGGTGGTCAAAGTAACAGAAAAACGATTAATAACAGCGGCATTGCCTTATGTAAACAACATCCCTCATCTGGGACATATAGTTGGATCTCACTTACCTGGAGATATTTTTGCAAGATTCTGTAGATTAAAAGGATACGATACATTATACATCGGAGGAACTGATGAACATGGAACTCCTGCATTATTAGAAGCAAAAAAACAAAAAATCCCCTTAGACAAATTCTGTACAACAATTTACAAAGAACATAAAAAAATATATGATTGGTTTAATATTTCATATGATAATTTCTCAAGAACATCTAAACCAATACATCATGAATTAACTCAAGAATTCTTTCAAAAAATAAAAGATAATGGTTACATCAAAGAAGCAAAAATAAAGCAATTCTACTGCGAACACGATAAAATATTCTTACCTGATAGATTCGTAGAAGGTACCTGTAAAAGTTGCGGATATGAGCATGCAAGAGGCGACCAGTGTGAAAAATGCACCAAAGTATTAGACACATTAACATTAACAAAAGCAAAATGTACCCTTTGTTCAAACACACCAGAAATCAAAGAATCAAACCATCTTTTCTTAAAATATGATAAACTATCAAGTAAATTAGAAACTTGGTTAAAAAAACAAACACATTGGAGACATCAAGTATTAAACTTAGCATTAGCATGGGTAAAAGAAGGAATCAAAGAAAGAGGAATAACCAGAGACATTGAAAATGGTGTTAAGGTTCCCTTAGAAGGTTATGAAGATAAAGTATTTTACGTATGGTTCGATGCACCAATCGGGTATATTTCATCAACCAAAGAACACACCAAAGATTGGGAATCATATTGGAAAGAAGACTCTAAGATTTATCATTTCATTGGAAAAGACAACATTCCATTCCATTCAATATTCTGGCCATCATCATTAATTGCAAATGGCGATTATAATTTACCCTACAATGTAGTAGGACTTCAATATCTAAACTATGAGGGTGGAAAATTCTCAAAAACACATAAGAGGGGAGTTTTCTGTGAAAACATTCCTAAAACAGGAATAAATCCAGATGTTCTAAGAGCATACTTAACATTCGTAATTCCTGAAACAGACGACACTGAATTCAAATGGTCTGAATTTGAATCAAGAGTTAATTCAGATTTGATTGGAAACTTTGGAAATTTTATCAACCGAACCCTAACATTTGTACATTCAAAATTAAATGGAGAGCTAGTTCAACCTAAAGATTTAGAGGAATATTCAGAATTCAATCAACAAGTTACAGAAAAAATAAACAAAGTTGAACAACTACTAGAAAAAGCAGAATTAAGACATGCTTTCCAAGAAATATTATCTTTATCAGATTTAGGAAATAAATTCTTCAATGATCAAGAACCGTGGGTTGTTCTAAAACAAGATGAAACCAAAACAAAAGAAATCCTTTACATCTGTGTAGATTTATGTAGAAAATTAGCAATTCTTTCATCACCATATATTCCTTCAAGTTCAGAAAAAATATTCAAAATACTAAACTTAAAAGAAAATCCAACAAAAGAATCAATTTGGGAAACATCTAAAGAAATCAAAATACCAAACAAACACAAAATAAACAAACCAGAAGTATTATTTGAAAAATTAACGCCTGAATTCATAGAAGAATTCAAGAAAACCGTTGCTGAAACAAGCAACATAAAAGACTTATTTTAGACCAAAAACCTTTAAAACACTTTAAAACTAAATAGTATCAGCGGGATAGGACAGGTAGGAGTGTCCGTCGGGCTCATAAGTATCTTAACAAAAGGATCTGAGACACCCGGAGAGTCAAGTAATAAAGGCTCGGGTAAAGGTCGAAGGTTCAAATCCTTCTCCCGCTACTTTTTTTATTTTATTCAAATGTTTAGGATTAGCAAAGCCAACTTTTTCATTCCATAGTTTTAATTGAGATTCACCATTCAAAGTTAAAGTATTAATAATTGAAAATCCAATTTTAAATCTTGAATCCCTGACTTTATAGTCATATTTTTCGACAACACGAAATCCCAACTTTTTCAGAATAGTAGAAACTTCAAAAATTAAAGTTTTACTTTTAGAAGCTAAACTAATTACAGGATAATAAGGTTTTAATTTATTCCTTTTCTTAAATGAAATACATCCGTCAGTGTCAAAAATTCCCCTTATTAGAGGAATAACCAAAGATTTATTTTCTTTAAATATTTCTGGAAGTTTTAAAGAGCCATACTTAATACCTACAGGCAAACCTACAAATTTAGTAAAAAACAAAAATAAAGTTTTAGAATAGATTCTAAAACCAAAAGTTGTATTTTTATGAAAACTTTTCATTTTTGGCATAAAATTAAAAACTTGTTTAAATTTAGGGCCAACTACTTGAAAATAAAACTCTTGTTCGTCTAAGGGATTACCAAAACAACAAACAACATATTCTTTTTTATTATCTCTAAAACCAATACTTCCATCTCCAATAAGAACTCCAGATAAATAAGCCAATTCGGAAGAAATAGTTTTAGGAAGAATTATTCCTTTTTCAACATCTTTTTTACTCAAAACAATCTCTTTTTCCATATACTTCAAAAATAAACCTAATTTATAAAGAATAATCTCGCACAAGGTAAATAGAGTAAGTACAAAATGCAATTCCCAAAGCTCAAAAACAAACTAATATTGGCCCCAATGGCAGAGGTCACTTCACTACCTTTTAGGCTCTTATGTAGGAAATATGGAGCTTCTATGACATATACTGAACAACTTTCAGCACTAGCAATCACAAGAGATTCTGAAAAAACATTAGATATGGCTCAAACTAATTCAAAAGATTCACCAGTAGGATTACAACTATTTGGAAGGAATCCAGATATTTTATTAAAGGCTGCTCAAAAATTATACAAACCTTTTGATGTAATTGATATTAACATGGGGTGCCCTTCTAAAAAAATAGTAAAAGAAGGCTACGGGTCTGCTTTACTAAAGGAAAAAGACAGGATTAAAAAAATAATATCTACTTTATCTAAGAACATTCCACGGCCCATTACAGTAAAAATGCGGTCTGGATTCAAAAAAGTAGAAGCATTAGAATTAATTAAAGTAATGGAAGATGCTGGCTGTTCTGCAATTACTATTCATGCAAGAACACAAGAACAAGGATATTCTGGAAAATCTGATTGGGAATTAATTAGAAAAGTAAAAGAAAATTCATCAATACCAATTATAGGAAACGGAGATGTGGTTGATCCAATTTCTGCTGAAAAAATGTTGAAACAAACAAAATGTGATTATATTATGATTGGGCGTGCAGCAAGAAATAATCCTTGGATTTTCAAACAAATAAATACTTATTTTGAAACAGGAAAAATAATCCAACAAACTTCTGAAGAAAAATCAAACTTATTTCAAGAGTACGTAAATCAAGGAGAAACTAATTTTAAACTTCTAAAAATGAGAGCATTAGACTTTACTAAAGGTTTACCAAAGTCCCATAGTTTAAGAGATACTCTTTCTAGAGCAAAAAATATTCAAGAAATTAATTCTATATTAAAAAAATAAAAAAGAAAAAGGTAAGGGGATTTTACCCC
>JAERTB010000012.1 GCA_016845225.1 Candidatus Woesearchaeota archaeon
TTTTGTTATGGATAATAGTTATGTTTTTGTGGTTGAATTGAGTGGAGAAGTCAGAGAACCTGGAAAGGAACCTTATTTTTTAAAAGATGAAATTATTGGAACTACAAGTTTGAAAGAATTTGATGCTGAACTTAAGGAAGAGGATCTTAAACTATTTTCAGACGAAGGCGAGTGTCTTTTGGCTTGCTCATTATTAATAAAACCATTTTTTAGGAATTCAGGATTTGCAAGAAGAATTACTGAATTTGCAGAAGAATTTGCGAAAAATAATGGAGTTTCTTTTTTAAGAACAATTATTGCAATACATAATAAGGCTGCAACTAAATTAGCTAAAGAAACAGACTATAGCTTAGTTAAGGGAAATGTAGATTATATAGGAGATAAATTTAACTTGTGGGAGAAAAAGATTAATTGAGTTATTCAAAAATCTAACGACGTTCTGGTTCTTTAACAAACTCTTGAATTTTCTTAGGAATAACCTGCCTAATTAATCTGTTAAAGGAATCACTTTTCCAAACTAAAGTAACGAATACTACCCAAAGAATACTTAAAATAATTGTAAATCTAACAGGATTTGAATTTGAGTAAGAGATTAAGGAATATAAAACTCCAATAATTATTGTTAATGCTATCAGAATTTTAATTCTGTGTTTTTCTTGTGGAGTTTTTGGTCTTCTTGGTTGTTTATGAATTGGAATATCAAATGCATTTCTATAATCTTGAGGAGAATAACTTTGTGTTAGAGAAGAGTGTTGTTGAGGTTCAAATATTGGTTGTTTTGGTGTTGGTCTTTTTTTGACAACTCTTCCAGTGATAAAATCCACTTCTTCATCATCTCTTAATGGTGTTCTTTTACCAGATATAGGATTGATATGAACTTTTCCTGAATATTCTTGTGGAGTTTCTTGAGGAGGTTGTTGATGGGGTTGTTGAGGAGTTTCTTTTTGTTGTTGTTTTTTCTTTTTCTTAATCTCTCCAGTTATGAAATCTACGTATTCATCGTCAGAATATTCTCTTCTTTCTCCTGTTATTACATTTATGTGTGTAGGCATAGAATATAGAAGAAGGGGGATTATTTTAAGCTATCTATAATTTTTTTCGTTTCTTTTTTGGGAGATTTCTCCCCTCCCACTTAGTAAGATTTTTATTTAAATGCCCCATTTCTTTTTCATAATACCTAGTTAGACCAACATTGTTATCTTTTATTGCCTTAGACAACTTGTCCTTGTGGATATTTAATTGTTTTTCAAATCCTTTGATGTTCTTTCTTACTTTAGCTTTGCCCATTTTGATTTGATTTTTTTTAGATAATCCTCTGAAAATTCAAACAAACATTTTACTTGATCTAAATCTAATTTTTTGTTTAATTTTTTATCATCTCTGATAAATGAATATGTTGAATACATTTTGTTTATTGCTTCTTTATTCAATTTATCTGTTTGAATAAAATTTAGAAATCCTTGTTTAGTATAAAGTTTTCTATTAATCATTGTTTCTAAGATGTACAACCCTCTCAATCTCATTATCAAAGAGTAAACTATTTCGTTAGTGTTTGATTCTTCATGTTCTAATAATTTTTTGTTTAATGTTAATGCTGATTCTGTGGTTTCTACAAACCATTTTGTGTTGGATTTCTTTATTTCTGGTTTTTTTAATTCTTGAATTAGTTCTGCATTGATTAAGGGTTTACACTCTCTTATTAATGGATAAATCATTAAAGGATTTTCTTTTAGTGTTGTCTTTATTTCATCTAATGAAGCAAATACAATATCATATACTCCTATTTTTTGGTTTTTTGATTTAATCTTATTATCTGTTATTACTAAAATATCAATATCTGAGTCTATGGTTTGTTCTCCTTTTGCATGAGAACCACATAAGTAAATTCCCTGAATATGTTGTAATTTATTGTAAAGAAAGTTCATTACTGCCAATAGTATCTCATATGGGCTTTTTTCTACTATTTTGATTTCTACTTGCTTTCCTATTAATTCTTTGGGCAAATATATGTGGGCACCATTGCCTATTTCTTGTACAGTTCTTATTTGTTTCATGTATATACAAGTATAACCATTATTTATATGTTTTTTGGTTTATTCCGACTGTCTAATCTTCCAAGCATCTAACATTAAATCAACTTCTAGGGTTAGATCCTCTGCTGGAAAGTATTGAAACTCTCCTTCTCTGGCAAGTTTTACAAATCCCATACCAATTACCTTTTTTCCATATGTTCTTTCAAAGAGTAATTTGTATAGATTTAATTGAAGAAGAAATTTAACATAGTTACAATCATCTAAGTGTTCTATTGGTTCTTTTGCTTGTCTATAACTATTTTCCATTCTTAGATTACTGGTAGTCTTCCAATCAAATAACATTACTCCTTCTGGAGTTTCCATAACTACATCTATTGTTCCTGCAATCATTAAATCTTCAGAATGAACTCTTAATTCGGATTTTATTTTTGTATGTGGTATGGACTTTAGAAAGTTTATTGCTTCTCTAACTTCATTATGGTGGTCTTCTGTTTTTTCGCCGTTTATGTGGTTTTCAATTAGTTTGTGTATTTTTGATCCCCAATCTCTTTTCATTTCCCATTGTTTTAGTACATTTTCTTGAGAATTGCAATCTCTGTCTGCAACATACTTTGACCAGTAATCTCTGTCGAATGGGGCTAAGAATGTTCCAATGAATTCAGTTACACTTGAAAGTATTTTACCATTTACACTATATTCATGTTTTTCTTGATTGAATTTGAGTTTTGAGGGTTTCATTAGAATCTAGATTAAACAAAATCTATTGCTATTAATTTATCGTGATATTTATCAAAATCATTCACATAGTTTCTAGCTAGAAAATAGGCCATATTGTGGATATCAAAGAAATATTCTTTTATCTCTTTCATTTCTTGATCTAACATTTGTTTAAGGGAGTTAAAATAATTAGATTCGAATAACATAGCTAATTTTAATTCACAAATTGCTGCGAAGATTTCATGTAGTAGTAATGGGTGTGAAGGAATTTTCACATTGGGACCTTTTAGATTAGGAAATGTTTTTTTTAAATGTTCTAATTTTTCATCAATATTTGAATGTATTGAAAAATATTCATGTGCAAATTCATGAAATATGGTGAAGATATATCCCTCTTCATTTTCCCAACAAGAATTTCCTTTTTCCTTTTGATGTTGAATAAATGTTTCAAGAGGTGCTAATGTAAAATAATTATTTAATTTTATTTTTAAAGATTCTAATAATTTGTCTATTTCTCCTCCACAATAGCCTAGACGCCCTTGCTCTAATTCTGATTTATGTTCTTTTTTGTATAATTTGTAACCTTTTACTGATTCTTTAACTAAATCTAAATCTAAATCTTTTTTTGAAAATATATTTAGGTTCTTTGAATCGATTAATACTAACTCTATTTTATCTAAATCTCCTAGGGAAAATACTTTTTCTGAAGGAACTGAATCAATTAACTTATTTAGTGCTTTTTCTACAGCTTCAATATCCTTTTCTGAACATATGTAGTTTTTCATTTTATACGTTTATTTCTTTTGATGATTTAAATATAATGTCCAAAACATCTAAATTGTGAGATTTCAAATATTTTTCTAATAAATAATATCCTATGCTATATCCTGCCCAGAGAGGATATCTTCCTGTCCCATAAAATAATTCTCTGTGCAATTCTTCAGTTTCCTCATTTAAATGAGGTTTTATTTCTTCAAAAATTTCCATTGCTTTTTCTTTTGTAATTGATTCTACTATTGCCGATTTTTTTCCAGTAATCTCATTTTTTTGAAAATGTTCTGCAATTCCCTCAAAAATTAACCATGAACCTAAAGATTTTTCATTTTTATAAAACTTAGATAGAGAATGTGCTAATTCATGTCCAAATGAAAAATCAAAATTTTCTTTCCAATTAGAATTTGGATTTATTATTAAAGTAATCTCATTTTCCCATTCACAAAAACCTGAAACTCCCCCTAATTTTTCATGGATGAAATTATTAAAGGATGGAAAAACAAAAAGATTTAGTTTTCTCTTTTCTATTTTTTTAGAGATTTTATTTATAACTTTTTGGATTTTTTCTACTAATTCTTCTATTTTAAATTCAGTGATATTATCTAAATCTTCTGATTTATCAATCATCCAATCTAAAAAAAGTTTTAATGATTCTTTTGTATCATAACCTGCAAATCCTATTTCTTTGTTCTTGGGAATCTCTTCTAATATCCTTTTAATTAATACCTCTTTATTTTCGTTGATATCGACTAAATCCATAAAAGAAAATAACTCTACTTTCAAGTTTTCATCTTTACTGTTTACCTCTCTAGTGATCATAGATATTCCTTTGCTTCTTCAATTATTTTTTCTGATCCTATTTTTTCAACTAAATTTAATGCTTCTTTATATTTGGGATTTGAGATGTTCTTTGTTGAAGAATAATACTCTTCGTCTCCAACTACTTGTTTTATTAAAGAAAAAGTTAAAACATGATATTTTACAATTAAATCATTTATTCCATGCTTCTCTTCTAAATCTTCATAATACTCTGTTTTCCCCAAAGGTTTCTGAATAACGTGTGCCAATTCATGAATTAAATTATTTTTAATTATTTTTTTATTTAAGGGGATGGTTTTTCCTTTCATATTTCTATTTAATGCTAAGGTTATTGGATTGGAAATGCCAGTTAAACCTAATAATGTATGAAAAGAAGAAAGAAAATAGATGTTTAAATCCTCTTTAAGTGATATCCCTAGAACCTCTTCTAATTTTTTTAAAGTGTTTTTAGATAATTCTTTTAACTCTTGGGAATTTTGAGTTATAAATTTATTACATATATTTTTTCTTATTTGAAAATAGTTATCAAAAGGTATTTTTTTATCTGTTAATCTGAAAAGAGTTTTATCATAAATTGGAGAATATATTAAATTTACTTTCATTTTATTGATAAAACTCCTTCAGTTATAACCTTACTGTTTACATGCTGGAACAATCATTTCCACAATCTCCACTACATGTTCCACAATCTCCGGAACTACAACCACCTGAACTGCACCAGCTTTCTAATCCCCATAATGAAGGAATTTCTCCGAAAGTAGTTTGGTATCTGTCTACAAAGTTTTTTACTTCATTTTTACCAACTGGTTTATCTTTTGTGTCTGGACAATGGTGTAGATAATTTCCTAAGATTTCATCACAAAATCCTTGATACTCAGGAGTAAAAAGAATAAATTGGTGCCAAACTGCATCAACTTCTTTACTGGTCATTGCCATTCTTTCTTTATAGATTCCTGCTAAACCTGCAAACCTTTTGAACTCAGTAAAATATTTATTAAATTCATCACTATTCTCAAATTCATTATTTGAAATTAATTTTTCTTCTAAGTATGGTGCTTTGAAATTATCTAATCTTGATAAAATCTCTAAACCCTCTTTAGGGATACTTGAATTTATTCCTTGATAATTACTTATTGAACTTTCTAATTTTGATTCATTTGACATGTTAAATTGCCCCCAGTTGTTTTAGATGAAGCAGACTTCAAAATATATATACTTTACTTAAAATTCTCGAAAACTTTTCGATTGGTTATAAACCAAAACCGTTTCTTAACTTCAAAACAACCTCAAAAACAGTGAATATATAATTTGAACAAATCATTCATCTTGATGTACAAATTTTATATCTGGTTCAGTTACAGTTCCAGATTCTTTTTCATCGTCCCAGCAAACACAGCTACATGAATTTTTATAGCATCTAAATTTCTTCTCTGATTCTGGTCTTAATCTCTGGTCTTGTTCTACACAAGTTTCTTGACAAGCATCTAGCAAATATTCATTTTCTATGCATTCGGCTTCTTTGAAACAACCAAACATGAATGCCAAAGTAAAACCATTAAAATACCAGTCCCCTTCAACATTTTTGAAATAATATTTTGGAGAGATAGACTCTTCCCCAAGATAAGATTCATAATAAGTTACATACCCTTTTTCACCGTCTATTAATGCATCCCTGTATTCTAAACCATACGCTCCATCTTTTCCAAACTTTTGATTTGCTAATTTAATGAAATCTCCTTTGCTTCTTTGAGATCTTCTTTCTGGCGTAGACATATCATATAGTTTTTCATAATCTCCAGCCTCATAATAAACTGCAAACAATTCTGCAGTGCTTTTTAATTCTTCTTTATCTTTTTCTGCAGATAATCCTTCGTCTTTATCGCATATCGAATTTGAATCTTTATCCAAACAACAACCATTTCCCATTACAATGTAGGGACTATTACAAACAGGGCCTTTTTCACCACAGCCTATCAAAAATAAAGATAATAAAATTAATCCAAAAATTATAACTTTTTTATTCATAATATTATGGAGATTAACCTGATATTTAAAACTATTCAAAAAGTCCAGTATTACTTTCTTACGGACCAAATTAAAGATATAATCCATCCAATAATTGTCCAACCAAAAAATGCATTAAATAAGAGTATTTGTGTTGAGTTTGCATATCTTCTCTGGAATGCTATAAAAAAGGTAAAATAAATTAAAACAAATTTACTTAAGAAATTCTAGGATGCATTCATTAATCAGCTCATCCCCATAGTCTCTATTTAGAATCTTTTTTTTTGCATAATCTGGTAATCCATTTAGTGAAAACTCAATTTTTTTCATTAACTTCTCCTTTCCTCTGTTTTTATATTCAAAAATATTTGACTTAAAGAAACTTAATTTATCGGCAATCCATAATAAATCTGCAGCTTCATTTAGATTGTACTTATCAGAAAACTCATCATTCTTTGTTGTTAATTTATCAGTTGAATTTCTATCTCCTCCAACCTCATGCCTTAATATTAAGAAACAAACATCATGTAATAATTCGTTCGGTAAATCTTGATTTAATTCATAGAATATAAGTGCAGTAGTACCTACATGAACTCCTTTTCTAAACATATATTGCCCTTTAGGATAGTCCTTCGTATTAACGCACCTCTTAGGATAAATTCTATCCATATCATGACATAATGCTGCAATCTCTAATGCTGCTGGAGACTTTCCTTTTTGATGGTCATTCCACAAATCCTTAACTATTTCTACAACTTCCAAGAAATGATTCTGATCTACTTTCATCTGCTCAGAACCTTTAAAATGAAGTTTATACTCTTGGCCATTTAACTGATTGAGCACTCTTTCCTTAACAATTTTAAAATAATCTTTATTTTCCATTATAATTTACCTAATATTTTTTTAAAATCATCTTTATTTTTAAATAAATAAGTATTGAATCCTAATTCTTTTGCAACATTTATATTCTTTTCTTTATCATCAATAAACAAAGAATTCTCAGGTAATAACTCTGTTTTATTTATCAAAAAATCAAAAGACTCTTTACTTGGTTTTGCAACTCCCATTTTGTGTGAGAAAAATGCATCTTTAAAATATTTATTTAATCTAAATTTAATATAAGCATGTTCAATTGTTTCGAATGAACTATTTGAAAATAAATATAAATCTATGCCCATTATTTTTAATTTTTTTAAAAAATCTAAACAACCACCATACAATTTATAAGAAGATTTGATCATGTCCATAAACTCAAGATATTTATTACTAGAAATTCCTAGTTCTCCAAAAACTCCTTGTTCATATCCTTCTTTATATTTTGCCCCTAACCAATTCTCTTCTCCTGTTATCTCTCCTATTTTGGTTAAGGCCCAATATTTTTTTCTTATAGACTTAACTTTATCTAAAGGCTTGTTTGATTTCTCAACTAACCATTCTATAATTGGTGGACTAATTTTTTTTAAAACTACATTATCTGCATCAAGTACTATTGCTTCAAGGGAATTATTTTCCATTATTTATTATTTCTCCTTCTAATGATTTATATTTTTTGAAGGTCTCTGAACATCTTGGATGTCTTGATAAAAATTCAATGAAAAGGTTATAAGATTCTTTCGTGAAAGGTCCATGTTCAATCTTTGGAAAAATATCCTGATAAATTGCACCTATAGAATCTAATTTCAAAGACGTTGCCCCGCCAATTGGATCAGGACAACTGTAAACCATATTTGATACTCTATGTAATGTAGCTGTTCCTAAACACATTAGACAAGGTTCCATTGTCGAGTATAATGTGGTCTCAAGGCCTTCTTTTTTAATTGACTCTCTTATTAAACTGGAATTTTTTATAATAAGGCTGTTTTCTGCATGTTCACTCCAGTTCTTACTTGTCCTGTTTTGATTTCTACCCTTATCAACTATTTTACCACCGATTACTAAGACTGCGCCAATTGGCAAATTATCCTCATCTAGCGCAATCTTTGCTTCTTCTAAGGCTATTCTCATGTAAAACTCTTTATTATTCATTTCCCGTACCTCTCTCTAACTGCATCATACAAAGACTCAACCCCTGTAATCTCTTTAGTATACTCTTGTAAGTCAAAAACATCGTCTATTCCTTTATTCTCTGAGGAATCTCCAGTCATTAACAAAACCTTTCCTTCAGGAAGAGTATTACAAAAAGTATTATAAGGAAGATTCCCTGCATCCATCAGTTGACCCAGCATATTCTTTCCAATTAGTGATCCAACTTTGTATAAAAGCACATCATTTCCAGGCAATACTTTGGGGCTTTTTGTAAAATTAATTGCTATATCTCCCTCTGTTTTCACAGATACTGAACTTAGACCATTTTTCTTTGTTTTGTCTAAGACTCTCGCCACCACTATAATGTAATCTTCTGGATTTGACAATCCTAAATGTTTTTCTATACCTTCTCTTAACAAATTTTTGCATCTTAATGTATCCCCACAAGTCCTGAATATCAAAGTTGGAATCTTCTCCAATGACTTAACGCACTCAACAAAAGCCTCATATTTGTTATTTCCTGGTTCTTCTGTTAAGATAACATTATCATTGTTTCCAAAAATGGCCTCATAATGCTGTCTTGTTCTGCTTGATGTAGTGAATACTGAATTTATTCCATTGGCTCTCAGATCACTATATGCTAGTTGTACTAATGGTGAGAATCCACCCGTACCGGGTATTTCTAGCATCGCCTTCTCTTTATTCAATCCCATTAAAGATAGCCTTGAGCCTTTACCTTCTGAGAACACAAATGCTGCAACATCTTTATTGAAGGTTCTTGCACTAGAGGTTTGAATGAAATTTTCCTGATTCTCAAAATGCATTAATGCGTATAAGGCTATAGTCTTAAAGGCATCTTGCAGTCCTACATCAGAAACTTCTTTACTAAGATATACCTTATGTAGAGCATTAATAGCTTCCGGATTATTATCAAACAATTCTGTTGCATAATCTTCAAAATAAGGATTAATCTTGCTAAGTTTTTCTACTTCACTCATGTACTCATTCCGATATTTCCTAACAAACATTTCAAGATCCATCATTTCTCTCCAAATAGGTCATTAAAAAACATTATAAAAACTGGGAGAAACCTATTTCCTTCTTTAATCATAGACCTTATTTGTTCTATGTCCATGAATATAGCTTCTTTAACTTCATAATTATCTATTTTTAGATTCTTGCTAGTAGTACACTCAAATAAGGTTACAAATTTTGTGACTCCCTCGTAAATGATCTTTTTCTTTTTAACAAATTTTAATTGTTCTTTAATGCCTAATTCCTCTTCCATTTCTCTTTGAGCTGCTTTTTCATAAGACTCTCCTAGATCAACATGACCACCAACTGAACTATCATAATAATCGGGAAATCTTTTTATATTGTGCCCTCTCTTTTGCACAAGCAATTGCCCTTTATCATTAAAAACAAATACTGCAATGAGCCTATATTTCTTTTTCTGTTTCCTAATCTCACTTCTGGGTAAACTGCCAATTACATTATCTTTATCATCTACATATTCCCATATTGGATCTTCCTTCATCCTATTTTCCTCCCAGCAAGCCATAAGCATATTTTAAATGAGGTGTAGTTTTTTCTTCACAAATAAACCTCTCTAATGTCTCAAAACTTAAAAAACTTCTATCATTTCTAAATTTTTGAGATAATCTCTCTTCTCCTAATCTTGCAACATACAATCCACACACTTCATTTTCAAATCCATCATTCAATTTGAATTCTCCCATATACTTTAAATCCATATCATTTGGCAAATATTTTTTTAATGTTTTAAAATAATCGCTTCCTAATTCTACATGGGTGCCAATAGTTGTTGTCCATTGTCCTTTATATCTAAATTCATCTTCAGATCTTTTTCTACACATTAGTTCGCCATTTCCATTTACTATAAGTAAATGTGTTGATAAATGTAAAAGATTATCCTCATGTGCTTCTTCCTTCTCAACAATTATATCTTTTATTAAAATTTTATTCTGTTGCCAATTTTCTGGTTCCTTATATGTTTGTATTTTCATTATTTATTTCTCCAAACCTTTTGCAAATAAAATTCGCCCCTTATGGTTCTAAATTTAAAAAAAGTATCATAATCTGCCATGTTTAAATTAACAAAATCTACTTTATCAATTTTATTCTTTAAATTACCCACATACATACCGCTTGATTCCATATTTGTAATTAAATCTTTATAATTTTCTTTTCTCTCATCCGGAGATTGTTGAGAAATTTGATCTAAAGAAATCTTCTCTATCTTTGAAATATCAGAACCATTTAAATTTTTTCGAAATTCTAAATATTCTTTTATTAATTTTTCACGCTCGCATTTAGTTGATTTTCCCCAAAGAGGATGTATACATAATGCTAAGTCATCAAAAGAGTGTATAAATTGGTTTGAAGATGAAAAATCTATATGAACAATTTCTTCTTTATCCAAAAGATAATTTGAGTTGATTGCATCCCGATAGATTACACTTGCACTTCCTGGTTTTTGAGCAAATATTTCATGAAATAAAGCCAAATCTCTAACTAATTTAATAGTTATCTCTAAATCACTATTTCCCATTAAAGATTTTCCCTTAATTTTTTTATAGGGGAGATAAACTAGAGAATTTTCAACAAACGGCTCCCTATATATGGGAATACTAATTGGTGAAACTTGTTGATTAGCATAATTTCTTGCTACTTGCATTTCTAAATTGGCTGATTTAATAGAGTTATGTCTTTTAAGAACTAATTCTCCTCTTTCTATTATCCCTTGTTTTGATCTATCAACCATTCTTAACTTGAAAAATCATCCAGTTTACCAGGACAAAATCTATTAACCCTCCCATATAATATTAAATCCTTAGCCCAATTATCAACCACACCTATTTCTCCTCTTGATCTATAAGCTTCAACTAAATCAAATAATTTATTTAGTTCATGTGGCTTACATAGGGTAGGACAATCTCCACAATTGGTATCATTAACTTTATCACTAACTTCTTTTCTTAAATCAGAATTCCAAATAGTTTGTAAATCATCCCTAGTTAAATCACCTATTCTATATTCTGGCATAAAATGTTTTTCACAACATAAGAAAAGCTCACCTGAAGGCCCTACTTCTACAAACCATCCCGATGCTCTACATACATCATAAGACTTAGAGACATTTAAATCGTTTAACCTATGGTAATATGGCTTTACTTTAACACCTACTTCTTCTAATCTTGGAGTTACTTTCTCTTCAATATTCCTAAACATTTCTTGCATTGTTTTTTGATCATGTTGCTTACCAAAAAAATAATCTACTGCCGGCGTAAATCTAATATAGTCTATCTGATCACCTATTTCTAAATCTATAATTGATTTAGCAAAATCGTCCATACTACCTGAAGTTAAAGGATGAACTAAATAAGATAAACCCAAATTGGTATCAGAACCAATTTCTCTTTTAGCTTCGGCAAAATGTTTTATATTTTTCAAAACTTTTGGAAAGGATAATTTATCTTTAAATGCCTGTGTATAATTATGTGAAGCTTCTTGATTACCACCATATACACTAATTCTAACAAATAAAGGATCTAAGTCTAAAATTCTTTCACTAATATCTCTAGACATTAATCTTCCATTAGTATACAATGCAGTTATATTACCGTTTTGAGTTGCGCGTTCCATACCTCTCAAAGTTACTGAATTCATCAATGGTTCTCCTCCTCCAGTAAAAAGAATATTCCTTACTCCTCCTTCAGCTAATTTATCTAAAGTGACTCTCATTACATCTTCAGTCATACTTGAAGATGAAGAAAGGTTAGTCTGAAATTTTGGCAATTTATCTCCCAATTTATTTTCTAGCCAAACTCCTTCCTCTTTCTTTGGTTCACTATAAGAACATTGAACACATCTAAAATTACAATTCAACGTAGTTATAAATTCGGCAGTTAGAGGTTTTATTGATAAATAATCTCCCTCTAAAATATTTTCTAAATTCCTCTGATGTTTAACCCAGTTAGGCAACTTAATTTTAGATTTAATTTGATCTAATTCTTCATTATTACATATCTTAGTTTCAACATTTAAGTTAAGATTTAATTCTTCTTTGTCTGAACTTGGAACAATAAAAACTTTAGTTATTTCTGGATTAACGGCAATTTTGTCTTTTAATAATTGTTCTTCAGATTTGGAAAAATCTTTAACAAAAACTGTATATTCTCCTATTTTTAGAGGGTTTGGCACTTTTTTTATTTTCATTATTTAATAAAGATCTCCAATATCCATCAAATTATTAATCCCAATTTCCTTCAAATTATTTATTTCTGCTTTAGATATCATTTCAAAATCACTGTATAGTTTAATATATATGTTTAAGGAGATAAAGAATATATAAATTTTACTTAATATTCTCGAAAACTTTTCGATTAGTTATAAACCAAAACAGTTTCTTAACTTCAAAACAACCTCAAAAACAAAGCGAAGCCAAATAGCAACGCTTATAAAGCGCTCTAATATATATACTACAACATATAGATAGACATTGAAGAGAATGCACTTGATTCAACATGAACATTTCGCTTTTTCTAGTTAAGTGCTATTATTATAGTTAGGAGAAAAATATGAAAAAATTTATAGAGTTAGGACTAAG
>JAERTB010000013.1 GCA_016845225.1 Candidatus Woesearchaeota archaeon
TTTTCATTTTAATTTCCAACTATATACTCTAGTATATAAGTTTAACCCACGATTTTTAAACAAATTAGGAACAAATAAATTCTATTTAAAAAAAACTATTCAGTACCAGTACTCGCCAGCACTCCAAGTTTTATTATTGCCAAAATGGGTAGAATATGCTAATGCATCTCTGAAAAATCCTAACAATATTTTAGGATTACTTTTTTCCACATATATCCATGCTCTAGGATTATGGCCTTGGTCCGCATGATTAACAAGGTAATTAAATAATACTGCATTATCACTTGTACTTGGAGGAGTATAACTCAGTTCAACTGCTTCATGATAAAATGTTCCATTTCTTTCACAATCCGCAAGGAAAGTAACTTCTGTAGTTATTCCTTGATTCACACTTGTTCTTGTTACATAATTTGTTATATGGTCAATATTATATGGGTCGCCCTTACTGGTACGATATTTGTATTGAAGTTGCTCCCACCTACCTTCAATATGTAAATCTCCTTTGTAATCGTATGCTGTATTTCCACCTGTCGAGTAAATCCATCCGTCGCCATCTATATCAGAAGTAATTAATGCGTGATTAAAATGTGCACCCCATGCATTAACACCAATACTTAAACTAAATAAAAATACTAAAGCCATTCCTAAAATTAATCTTGTTTTCATTTTTCCACCCATAGTTACTAAGTGCTAATAATATATAAAATTATTCAAGATTCTCAAAACCTTCTCTTGCACTTAACACTGCAACTAAAACACAAACAGCAAATAAAGGCAATAATGCAACATTTGAAACAGCCACAAAGCTGCCCAGATATCCATTCAACCAACTAAAACTTTCACTATAAAGTTCATTCAATATTACAAATATATCTACCAACTTAACTAATGCTAATAACAACAAGCCAAACAATAAAACATTTACAGATGTTTCAAAAACACTTTTTTCATATTGCCTATTTTTAACAAGTAATCCCATACATAGAACCACTAACAAACAACCTACAACATTCAACCATAATAAAATTGAACTCATTTCTTACTCCTTTTCTTAACCCTAAACTTTTTTTCCCCAGTAACCTTTCCAATTTCTGGATCCATATCTCCTTTCTTCAAATCAACAACAGATTTTCCAAATTTAACTTCTAATGCACTCAAGTTCCTACTTTTTTTACTTAAACTTCTTTCAAAAGAATTCAATTTCTTTTCACGTTCATTAAGATTATCTTCAAGTAACTCTAGTTTTCCTTCTCGTTCATTTAATTTGCTCTTAAATTTATTATTTCTAGAAGTCACCCTATCAACTTTTTTCTTCAAATCAAAAGTATCCTCTTTCTCATCATCAAAATCTCTTACAGATTTTTTTAATTCTCTTTCTTCTTTGGCAATTTTCTTCTTTAATATTTGAATATTATCCAGTGCTTCCCTTATATCTGATTCTTTAACTCTAACTCTAGACATCCTTGCTTCAACATCTTCTTCCCTATCTTCTAATCTTTTCAACCTTGGATTCATCAACCTCTCTCTACGTGTTAATTCTTCTTTCAAATTTTTTAATTCATTGCGGGCATATTTTACATCTTTTTCTGCTTCATCAAGCTTCTTCTCTCTAACAATCAGAACACTTTCTTTCTTATCATAAGCTCTATCCCTGACAGATTCTTCTTTCTTAGCATTATTTGAACGTTTCAAGTTATCAGAAATAAATTTTTTCAACTGTTCTAATTTTTTAACAGTTTTATCCAAACTTTTTTGTTTGGTATCTATCTTTTTTTCTTTTAATTTTATTTTCTTCTTTTTATCATCTAATTTATCTTCAGCTTTTCTTAACTTATTAATCTCAGGAACCACGATTTTTTTTGCAAATTCATACCTAATCGGATGTTTAGCTGATTCTTTCATCAAATCTCTCAAATCATTCTCTCTTTCTTTACTGCTACGCTTATTCAACTTAAGCAACACAACTGCCATGCTCAAAAAAATCAATACAAACAAGAAATTCATCCCAATCTCAGCTAATTCTTCAGAAACTAAAGAGAAGTTACCTACAATAAAAGGCAACACCATCAAAACTATTACTGTATAGGCTCGATTAATTCTCAAATCAGCTAATCCTTCATCGCCCCTTTCCTTACGTAATAGCAACCAAATAAATGCAGCAATGAACAAAAATATAACTGAGATATATTTCTGAACTGAGATTAAAACTTCCATGGCCATCTTATCACTACTCTATAGTGTTATCAAAAATCCATTCAAACTTTATAAGATTTATCGTGTTTAAAAAAGAATAATTTTTAAATGAATTAAAATATAATCAAATTACTCATGATTGCAGACATAACAATACTATTCGTTTCATTACTAGTTTTAACAAGATCGGCAGACATGTTATTAGAATCTGCAGTAAGTATTGCTAAATATTTTGGACTAACTGAATTTTTTATTGGAACAACATTAGTCGCATTAGGAACTTCATTACCTGAATTAGCTTCAAGCATGATTGCAACCTCAAGTGGATATAGCACAATTGCAATTGGAAACATAATTGGTTCAAATATCACAAATATCACGTTGATTTTAGGAATTGCTTCAATTCTTGCAGTAATCAAAGTAAAAGAAAAATATTTCTTAAACAAAATAACTTATTTGTTGGCAGCATCTCTAATATTTATTATTCTTTCATTAGATGGGGCAATCACCTGGGTTGATGGAATTCTTTTAGTGACATTATTTATCGCGTACCTCATAAAAGAAAAGAAAGAAGCATTGAAAGGGGAAGAAGAAAGAATACAAAAACTACTAAAGGAATTATTTGGAAAGAAAAAAACATTAGAAGAATTGAGTGAAGAAGAAAAAGGAACGTTAAGAAACATAGACTCAAAAACTAAAAAAGAATTAAGAGCAAAGGGAATTGATTTAGAAAAAAGTCTTAAACAAACTAAAACTATTTACTTAGTTAAATTATTTGGAATAGCTTTATTCTCGTTAGCCGCATTAATTGCAAGTTCAAAATTCTTGGTAAGTTCTGCAGTAGGGCTAGCAGAAGCAATAAGTATTAGTGAAGAAATTATAGCATTAAGTTTAATTGCGTTTGGAACTTCAATACCCGAACTAGCAGTAACATTTTCAAGTTTGAAGAAAGGACTATCGAGCATTTTAATTGGAAACATAATTGGTTCAAATATGGCCAATTTATTGCTTGTAGGAGGGATATCTGCAATGGTAGGCCCACTAGTTGTAACTGCATTAGATTGGTGGTTTACTATCCCTTTCATGATTTTTGTTACTTTAATGTTCAAGAATTATATCAACACAAAATGGATGTCAAGAGTATTTGAAGGAGTAGTATTACTATTCTTTTATGCGATATTCTTATTAACACTAGTTCTTACAACAGGAATATAAAATGAAACCAAGCGAAAACAAAACTGCAAACCATGTAGGAATTATATTAGATGGAAACCGAAGATTTGCTAAAAAATTAATGTTAAAACCTTGGAAAGGGCATGAATGGGGAGCTAAAAAAATAGAAAGTCTTCTTTCATGGTGTAAAGAATTAAGCATAAAAGAAATTACGCTTTACTGTTTTTCAATTGAAAATTTTAACAGACCAAAACTAGAATTTGATCATTTAATGAGAATCTTTGAAGAAGAATTTACAAAAATAATCGAGGATCCAAGACTAGATGAAAATAATATCAAGGTAAACTTTATTGGAAGAACGCAAATGTTTCCAGAAAAAGTAAAATCTGCAATGGACAAATTAGTAGAAAAAACAAAAAACAACACTAAACACGTAATCAACTTTGCAATGGCTTACGGTGGAAGAGATGAAATAGTAGATGCTACTAAAAAAATAGCAGAAAAAATAAAAGAAAATAAATTAACAGTAGAAGAAATAAACAAAGAATTATTTGCAAATAATCTCTATCTTAAAAATGATCCAGACTTAATCATTAGAACTGGAGGAGATAAAAGATCTTCAAATTTTTTATGTTATCAATCTGCATATTCTGAATGGTTTTATCTAGAAAAAACTTGGCCAGAATTTGAAAAAGAAGACTTTTTAGGCTGTATAGAAGAGTTTGAACAAAGAGAAAGAAGATTTGGAAGATAACATTTATAATCTAGTTCTATTCCAATTAATCATGTCAAAGAAATTTAGCGAAGAAACTTTAAATTTAATAAAAGGAATTACAATTGAAAATTTAGAAAAATACTCAAAAGTAAACCCTAAATCTATTCTAGGTAAATTAATAGGAACTAATCCAGACTTAAAAACAAAAATACCCTTACTTATCAAAGAAATAGAATCAACAATTGAAACATTTTCAAAACTTTCAAAACCAGAATTTGAAAAAACATATAAAAAATACACTGCGCATATTAAACAAGCAGATAAAATAGAAAAAAGAAAAGGATTGCCTGAGTTAAAACCAACAACAAAAGAATATTGTTTTAGATTTGCACCTTCTCCATCTGGACCATTACATGTCGGACATTTAATCCCATTATTATTAAACAGTGAATATGCAAAAAAATACAATGGAAAATTGGTTTTAAGGTTAGAAGATACAAACCCTTCAAATATTTCTAAAGAAATTTACAAAGAATTAGAAGAAGATGCTAATTGGGCAACAGAAAATAAAATTTCAGAAGTAATAATTCAATCAGAACACGTAGAAGATTATTACAAATACGCCAAACAATTAATTAAAGAAGGAAACGCTTACATCTCAACTTCTAAACCAGAAGAATGGAAAGAATTAGTAAAAAATAAAACTGAAAGCCCAGAAAGAAATCTTTCTCCAGAAAAACAATTAAAAAAGTGGGAAGAGATGCACACAACTTTAAAAGAAGGTTCAGCAGTGGTTAGAGTTAAAACAGACATGCAACACAAAAATCCAGCAATAAGAGATTGGCCAGCATTTAGAATAACAGAAGAAGAACATGCACTAGTTGGTAAAAAACATAGAGTTTGGCCATTAATGAATTTCTCAGTAGCCGTAGATGATAATAGATCAAACTTAACTCATGTAATCAGAGGTAAAGACCACTTAACAAATGCAGATAGACAAAAATATATTTACAATTATTTCAACTGGGATGTTCCAGAATACATCCACATTGGAAGAATAAATTTTGAAGGGATTACAATTTCTGCTTCACAATTTCAAAAAGATATTGAAGAAGGAAAGTATTCCGGAAGAGATGATCCAAAACTTCCAACAGCTGCAGCTTTCAAAAAAAGAGGAATTAGTCCAAAAGCATTTATAAAATATGTTCATGAATTAGGACCATCAAAAGTCGATAAGACGGTTCCTTTTGAAGATTTTATGAAAGCAATTTATGCATTTAATAGAGAAATAATTGAACCGGAAGCAAATAGATATTTTATAGTAGAAGATCCAGTAGAAGTAGAGCTTACAGATTTACCTTCAACTCTTAAAGCAGAATTACCCTTGCATCCAAATTTCCCTTCAAGAGGTGTTAGAAAATTCCACAAATCAAATAAATTTTACATTGAAAAAAAAGACGTAAAGAAAGATGGAAACATTAGATTAATGCATTTATGTAATTATTCAGTAAAAGCTAAGAAATTCCTATCAGAAAATCTAGATAAAGAACTAAATGCAAAAGTAATTCACTGGTTACCTATATCAGATAAAGAAAAAAACGTTGAAGTTTTAGTAAAAAGAGCTCATGGAAAAGATATCAAAGCAATTGGCGAACCAGCACTCTCAAAATTAGATCAAGGCACAATTGTTCAATTTGAAAGAAAATTCTTCGCAAGATTTGACTCAAAAGAAGGTAACGTCTTAGTATTCTACGAAACACACAAATAGACACCACAACCTTTAAATACCCAAATCATACGAATCAGTTATATCACAATCTTATCAGGAGGATTACCAATGACTGACGAAAATATCGTAAACAAAGCATATGAAGCTATCGAAATAGCATCTAAAACCGGAAAAATCAAAAAAGGAACAAACGAAGTAACTAAAGCTATTGAAAGAGGTAGCGCAAAATTAGTTCTAGTAGCTGGAGACGTAAATCCTGCTGAAGTTATCATGCATATAGAGCCATTATGTAAGGAAAAGAATACACCTTACGTTAAAGTACCTAATAGAGAAGAATTGGGCGCGGCAGCAAATCTTAACATACCTACTTCAAGCGTAGCTGTAATCGAAATGGGCGATTCTGAAGTAGCAATTAAAGAATTAGTAGCACTTCAAACAAAAGATGCTGAACCAGAAGTAAAGAAAGAAGTTACTGAAGAAGCACCTAAGGAAGAAAACGCTGAAGAAGCTAAGGAATAATTAAATGGCAGAAGACAACAAAAAAGCAAAGGGAAAGGAAACTCAAAAAAAATCAACAGGAGTTAACTTTAGCAATGCTTACCCTGCAGAAGTTCAGGAGATTGTTGGAAGAACCGGAACACGTGGAGGAATTATCCAAGTACGTGCTAAAATTCTAGACGGCCCAGATAAAAGTAAGATTCTTAGAAGAAATGTTAAAGGAGCAGTAGCAATCAAAGATATTATCATGTTAAGAGAAAGCGAAATTGAAGCACGTTCTCTAAAAGTATCAAAGAGAGGTAAGCGCTAATATGGCTAAGTGTACATTTTGTGGAAAAGAGATTGAAGCAGGAACAGGAACACTTTACATCAAAGATGATGCTAAAATGTTTAATTTTTGTTCAATGAAATGTAGAAAAAACCAACTTAAGCTTAAAAGAAACCCAGTACATACAATATGGACTGAAAGATTCAAAAAATGATCGAGCGTACATTAGTTCTAATTAAACCAGATGGAGTAGAAAGAGCTCTAATTGGGGAATGTATTAGTCGATTTGAAAAACGAGGATTAAAAGTAGTTGGAATGAAAATGGTATGGACTGACAAAGACCATGCAATGAAACATTACACTGATGATATAGCAAAGAGAAGAGGAGAAAGTGTTAGAGAAAAACTTCTAGAATTTATTACCTCTGGACCTGTTGTAGCAATGGCAATTGAAGGGGTTAACGCAATTGAAAACATTAGAAAATTAGTTGGAGCAACAGAACCAAAATCTGCATCGCCTGGAACTATCCGAGGAGACTATACTCATGTTAGTTATTCATATGCAGACGATAAAGAAATTGCAGTAAAAAATCTAATTCATGCATCCTCAGACAAAAGAGATGCAGATCACGAATTAAGCTTATGGTTCAATGACAATGAATTACATTCCTACAAGATGGTTCACGATAAACATATAAAGGAATAACAGTATTCTAAAATTATGAAAAAAAAGAGTGTAGACAGTAACCCCTTATTAGTTCTTAATAATGAGACCATTTCAAATACACTAAATAATTTCAAAAATAAGTTCATTACAAAGCCATTAGACAACATAAAAAAAGGATTTATTAAATACGAAGAACCTTTTTGTGAAATTAGACAAAATCAAAAAGGGATGAAAATAACAATTAAACTTCCAGATGTTGATAAAAAAAATATATTATTAAACATCACCCAAGATAAAATTGAATTAAGGGCCAAAGCATTAGAAAAAGAAAAAGTATTAACAAATTATCATAAAATTGTAGATCTCCCTCAGGTAAGTATAACCAAACAAGCAAAGGCAGATTACAAAAAAGACAATTTACATATTACTATTCCTTATAAAAAACTAAGAAGATAGGGAGTTAACTCCCTAGCAATAAGCTACAACTCTTACTTCTTTAGAGGCGATTAATATCGCTTGTTCTTCATCAACGTAATCATTTTCCAAGGCTTCTTGTTCTTCTATTTTCAACTCTCTTAAGGCATCACTCTCAGATTGAATTTTTACTTTATATTTCACACATCCCACCCCCATGAGACTAGTTCGGAAACTTTCCGATACATAGTAAAGTTTATATAAGAATATATACTTACCCGATATAGAATATATAAGACATATTTTAATGTTCTATTCTTTATATAGAATATGGGGGAAATAAAATGGAATATAGAAAATTAATCAAATTTGGCAATAGCTCTCATGTTATTTCGCTCCCAAAATCATGGTTAGATTCTCAAGGAATAAACAAGGGAGACGTTATTTATTTTGAAGAAAATGAAAATGGCGACTTAATTATTTCTTCAAAAGAATACAAAGATACCGATGAAGGCAAACACTTAACAATCAATATAGATGGACTAACAGAAAAAGAAATTCAATTAGAAATAGTTTCGGGCTATATTAAAGAATTCAGAAAAATAATTCTAAAGGGAAAAGAAATAAAAAATAAGGCAACAGAAATCAGGAAAATTCTACATGAACTAATTGGTATTGAAATCATAGAACAAACCAAATCAAAAATTATTGCAAAAGATTTTCTAAACATTTGTGAAATTAAATTAGAAGATCTAAGAAAAAGATTAAACAGCGTAGTTATGAACATGATAAAGGATTCAAAATTAGGCGGAGAAGAAGCCAGTTATAAAGACATCCAAAACAGAGATTATGATGCTAACAAGTTTACATATGTGCTTCTAAGAGTAATTAGAAGGGGATTAGAAAAACCGAACGTAAGAAAATCAATAGGGTTAACTAAACTAGAACTAGCACATGAACAACACACCGTTCTTGCAATGGAAAGAATAGCAGACATTGCTAAATGGATATCAAGAACAGATAATGAAGCAAATTTAACAGAAAACGAAATAGAAGAACTAAACAAAATACATTCAACAGTATTAGAAAATTATAGATTAGCACTTAATTCCTACATAAAAAAAGACTACACAAATTCTTGTAAGGCCGTTTCAATAAATAAAAAAATTCAATCTTCTTGTGACAATGTAAAAACAAACTTAAAATCTTCAGAAGCATTCAAGATAACCCACCTATTAAGAGAAATGTCCAACAATATTGCAATCATAGGTGAAGCGGGATTTATGAATACAGAAAGCACTATTGGAAAAATATCTTACGAAGAAAAAGAACATAACCTTTAAAATAATGGACAAAATCACACTCATGGAGCAAAAAAATGATCAGACAACCAATAGTAATAATTGCAGGACACATCGACCATGGTAAATCCAGTATTCTAGAGCGTATTAAAGGCATTTCTATTACTCGAGCAGAATCTGGAGGAATAACTCAATCTATCAAATCATATAATGTTCAAATGAACTCTATAGAAAATTGTTGTGGAGACCTTCTAAAATCTTTAAATCAAAATATTACAATTCCGGGATTATTATTCTTAGATAGTCCGGGCCATGCAGCATTTAATAATATGAGAAAAAGAGGAGGAAACCTTGCAGATTTAGCAATACTTGTTGTTGATGTAAATGAAGGAGTAATGGATCAATCTGCAGAATGTATAGAAATTTTAAAACAATATAAAACGCCATTTATCATTGCACTAAATAAAATAGATTTAATTCCTGGATGGAGATCAAACAAAAATAAAAGCCTTTTACAAAACATAGAAAGTCAAACTGAGGAAGTAAAACAAGAATTAGATACTAAACTTTATGAGATTCTTGGAAAACTAGCTGAAAAAGGAATTAATTCTGAAAGATTTGATAGAATTACTGATTATACCAAACAAATTGCAATGGTCCCAGTAAGTGCAAATACTGAAGAAGGTATGCCAGAATTATTAATGGTTCTTACAGGATTAGCACAAAAATATTTAGAAGATAAATTAAAAATTTCAGAAGAAACTGAAGGAAAAGCAACTATTTTAGAAGTTCAGGAAGATCCAGGAGTTGGAACAACCTTAGACATTATTTTATATGATGGTCAAATAAAAAAAGGAGATCAAATTTTAATTGGAACTTTAAACGAACCAATAATAACAAAAGTAAGAGGGTTATTTGAACCAGAAGGTAAAAAATTAAAGAATGTAGAAAAAATACATGCGGCCTATGGTGTTAGAGTTTCAGCACCGGATCTAAAAGGTGCAATTGGAGGAATGCCATTAATTGTTGCAAACACCAATGTAGAAAAAAAGAAAAAAGAACTTCAAACAGAAATTGAATCAGTTATGATTAATACTGACAATGAAGGCGTTGTTGTTAAAGCAGACACTCTAGGAAGCCTTGAAGCATTAACTGCACTATTACAAATTGAAGGAATTTCAATAAAAAAAGCATCAATAGGTAACATAACTAAGAAAGATTTAGCCGAAGCTTCAGCAGAAATTAACGACATCAACAAAGTTATTCTGGGATTCAATGTAAAAACTACAGAAACAGACGAAAAAGTAAAAATTATTTCAGATGGCGTAGTTTACAAAATAATAGAGGACTACAAAAACTGGAAGAAAGCACAAGAAAAGAAAGAAGAAGAACAAAAGTTAGATGAATTAACAAGACCAGTAAAAATCAAAATTCTTAAAGGATGCATTTTTAGACAATCTGGGCCTTGTGTAGTGGGCGTTGTTGTTGAAGGCGGAACACTAAGAACAGATACAAAGCTAATAAAGGCAGACGGATCAAAGGCAGAATACATCAAAAGCATTCAACATGAGCAAAAAACTGTAAATCAAATTGAAACTGGAAAAGAAGTTGCTGTTTCAATTCCAAACATTACTGCAGGAAGACAAATTAAAGAAGAAGATACCCTATATTCTAATCTTTCAGAAACTGAATTCAGAAAATTAAAAGAAATGAAAGATCTTCTAAAGAAAGATGAAATTGAAGTTCTAAAAGAAATTGCAAAAATTAAAAGAAGAGATAAGCCCACATGGGGAATCTAATCATACATAGGAAGTTTATCTCTTTCAGCTAAATAACTAATAAGTCCAGATAGAATATACGCCCCATTATTTAAAATTCCAAAATTCTGAATTGAACCATTTTCAGAATGTTTAATATTTGCCTGAACCAATCCTAAAAACTCGGGATTATCTGACTTAATATTTCTAAAAATTGGAGAACCGCTATTTCCTTGTTCAACAGTTCCACTCATAAAAGAAAACCCTCTTCTAATTTGATCTTCCAACATTTCGCCATAATGTCCTAAGCTACTAAATTCATTAGCTAACTTTTCTGAAGAATGTTGAATACAAATAATTTCTCCATTTTCATGAATTTTATTAATTAAATAACCATTCACAAAATTATCTTTATTTTTCACATATTCTGTAAATGGAAAAACGTCAGATCTATTCTCAAAATCAATAGAAGAATAAAATTCTGCAGCATCCCCGCATTCCACTTCAAAAATGTTTGTAAAATTAAGAGAGTGTGTTTTAGGTTCCTTCCCAGTATCTGCAACAAGTAACGCATAATCTTTAAAATAATCAGAAATTTCTGTACTAACAACAGGATAAACATTTCCATAAATATCAAATACTTTAGAATTTTCATTATCAAATCTAGAAACATTTCTTCCAGCATGATCAACGGTTAAAATAAGGCCACAATCATCAATCATATATCCTTGAGAAAGAGAATTTTCAGATTGTATCACTACAAGATTTTCTAAAACATTTCCTTCATATTTCTTTTCATTAAATGAATCATTCACAAAATTATACAATGCATTTAGCCTTAATTTATCATTTTCAAGAGAATATTCTTCACCTACATCTAAAATTGCCTCATTTGTAACAATTTTTTCCAAAGAATCTTCATTTACATAGCCACCATACTCAATTAAAGCAGATCCGCATGCAGTAACTAATCCTAACGTTACTCCGCCTAGCAGATTCTTCAAATTAACATGTTTCATCCAAAAACCTAGATTTCACCATTAATAAAGTATTTTACTCAGAAACCTTTAAAAACCCAAAATACGGAACTATATCACTATGGCAGAAGAAATCAAATGTATCTTAAATGATCCAAAAGAAGGAAAGAGCTATTCAAAAGCTATTGAAACAACCTTATTATCTGGAAGAAAAGTTGGAGAAACTATTCCAGGAAACCTTTTTGGATTAACAGGTTACGAATTTAAGATTTGTGGAGGAAGTGATTCAGCTGGATTCCCAATGAGACCAGAAATACCTACACACCATAGAAAAAGAATTCTTGTTCAAAACAGCATCGGAGCTAAAATTAAAAGAAAAGGAATGTACAAAAGAAAAACAGTTAGAGGAAACACAGTAAGTGAAAACACTGCACAGTTAAATTTAGCTGTTGAAAAATACGGAACAACTCCAATAAAAGATCTATTAGCTCCAAAAGAAGAAAAAACTGAAGAAACTAAAGAATAATTCTAATCAGAATCTTTAAAATTAATTTTTTTACGAATAGTCTTTTTCAAATCCTGCTTTTTTACTTTAGAGTCTTTAACCATTTCTAACCAACTACAAAGAACTTTACTACTAACATCTGGCTCTTCTCTAATTGCTCTCCTAACTTCCTCTAATTTAATTTTATCTAATCTAACTGCTTCAAAATCAAATTTTTCTCCCTCATACAAATTTGCGTCTTGCTTAAGAGTTCTCTCAACATAAACAATATCGAAAGGGGGACCAATTGTACTTGTAGCTCTAGATGTGGGGTCTGCCACCCTCAATAATGTTTCAATCCCTTCCAAGGTACTTAATTTTAATTTACCAGTCCTATTTAATCTATACTTATGTTCTCCCATAAATGTTTCAAAAGGTGCAGAAGCAGATCCGGTAGATAATCTTTCCATCACATTATATTCTGGTTTTATAGTTCCGACACCGACCTTATAGATTACAGGTTTAGAGATATTTGAAATAACCATAATGTCTGGCCTTTCTCCAGCTGCATCATTGATTCGTGCCTTGTATTCTGCATCTAATGCCGGAGGTAATTTATTAGCTTCAAACAACCCTCTAAAATAATCTTCATCGTTAAAAAAATAGAGTAAAAATTCATCCATTACTTTTTCCAAATGTAAATCATTGTATGATTTTTTTATAAATTTTTTAAAATCTTCTTCATTATCGAAATCATGTCCATACATCCTATCAGAAAGTTCATTTGCAAAATAAGGATCTCCTGCAATTCCAAAAAAAGCATGACTATTAATATCTCTGATTTTAGTTTCTAAACTTCTTTGTTGACCAGTTCTTGGGATAATTCCCAAAGAATCTTGTAATAGAACTACAGAATTTTCATTTGGAATTAATCCAGCACATAATGTCAAAGAAGTAAGGTCATCTCCATCTTTACCTAAAACCATTGATTCATATTTTTTTATCAATTTAGGACGATAATCACTATCTTTAGGAATAGTTCCAATCAATCTCCGTAATTCTTCAGGTTTATAAGACATATACTCTAATACCTAGTTTTTACTATATAAGTCTTTCCAAGTATTTTATCTCTTAAACTTAAAAAAACCGCACAAAAACCCTTATAAAAGCAATTTGAATATAGCATGAGTATGCCTACAACTAAAAAAACAAACAATCAACCAGAAATCAGTATTGGTCTAGTAGGTCATGTAGACCATGGAAAAACCACACTTACAGAACGTTTATCTGGTAAATGGACAGATACACATTTTGAAGAATTGAAGAGAGGAATCACAATTAAGTTAGGTTATGCAAACACTTCATTCTATAAATTCAAAAATAAAGAAACTAAAAAAACAGAGTACTGTGCCAAACCAGAAGGTCCAAATAAAGAAAAAACAGAATTAAGTCGAACGGTTTCTTTCATTGATGCACCAGGTCACGAATCTTTAATGGCTACAATGATTTCGGGGGCAGCAATTATGGATGGAGCAATACTCCTTGTTGCAGCAAATGAAGAATGTCCTCAACCACAAACTGAAGAACATCTAATGGCTTTAGAAATTATTGGCTGTAAAAATATTATAATTGCACAAAATAAAATAGACTTAGTAACAGAAAAAGAAGCAGTTGCAAATCATAAAAAAATAAAAGAATTCGTTAAAGGGACAATTGCAGAAAATGTGCCGATTATTCCAATCTCTGCTCAAAGAGATATTAACATTAACAAACTAATTGAAGCAATTGAAACTAAAGTTAAAACACCAAAAAGAGATACGAAAAAATCCCCAATTATGTTTATAGCAAGAAGTTTTGATGTTAACAAGCCAGGAACAAAAATCAAATCATTGGCGGGCGGAGTTCTTGGAGGAGCACTTAAGGAAGGAACTTTAAAAGTGGGAGATGAGGTAGAAATTTTACCAGGAATTCCTACTCAAAAAGAAGGAAAAACAATTTGGGAACCAATCAACACAAAAGTAATTGGAATCAAAACAGGAAAAGACGATTTAAGTTCTGCTCATCCAGGAGGATCAATAGCAGTTCTAACTTCTTTAGATCCATTTTATGTTAAAGGGGATGCTTTAAGAGGAAACCTATTGGGAATAAAAAAGAAAATGCCTGAAATTTGGCATGAATTTACACTTAAATCAAATTTATTAAAAAGAGTAGTTGGAGAAAAAGAAGACGTACAAGCAATAAAATTGACAGAACCACTTATGCTTAATGTAAATTCATCAGCAACTATTGGCGTAGTAACTCAACTAAAAAAAGATAAAATTACAATTAAACTAAAACTTCCAATCTGTTGCACAAAGGAAGATAAAATCACCATTTCTAGGACTATTGGAAATAGATGGAGACTAATTGGTTACGGAACAATTGAATAGTTATAATTTACATCTCAAAGAACATATTTCTTTAAATATCTAATTACTCATTTAATTAGATAGTGATTGATAGCGAATTTGATAAAAAAGTAAGAGCATATTCTAATTGGAAGAATAATCAGAATATTCAAAATAATTATCCGGCAAGGGAAAATTATTTAGATGGAATTTCTTGTGTTGCCGATGCAATGAAATCTTTAGGAAACCCATATGGATCAAAACCATTAGAAGAAATTCCGATAATAAAAAATCCACTAAGTTTAGATTATTTAACAGAAGGTCAAAAAGCAATGATACATATTGGTTCAATATTAACAGATACAACTGATTTTCTAGAAGATATTATTAATGGAGATATAAGTGGTTTAGAAACAAACCATGAAGAAATAACAAAAAGTAAAAAGGTTATTGATGATATTTTAGATAAAATAAGAACTGCTTACATGGAAGATATTTAAATTTCTTCAGTGTTAATTTCTTCGGTTTCAACTTTCTCAACAATTTCATTAGTTTCAACTTCTTCAGATTCCTCAGATTTAACCTTAGCAACACTAACAACTCTATCTCCTGGCAGTAATTTCATAACCCTAACACCTTGGGTGTTTCTACCAATACAGCTAATATCTCCTGCCCTCATTCTAATCACAACGCCTTTCTCACTCATCAATATCAATTCATCTGAATCTTCAACAACCACTGTACTAACAACCTTACCATTTCTAGGACTTGCAATTATATTTCTAACTCCTTTTCCTCCACGTTTAATCAACCTATAATCTTCTAATTTAGTTCTCTTACCATATCCATTTTCAGTAATTGTAAAAATACATTCTCCTTCACTACACCTACTCATACCAACAACATAATCGTCAACTCCAAGCATAACTCCCCTAACACCATAAGCAGTTCTTCCCATAGTCCTCACATCATCTTCTCTAAATTTAACTGCATTACCAGAATGAGTTGCAATAATGAATTGCTCACCTTCTCCACTTAATTTAACACTAACTACATCATCTTCATCTTTCAAACCAATTGCTTTAATTCCGCCTTTCCTAGGTTTAGAAAATTCAGAAAGACTTGTTTTCTTAACAATTCCTTTTTTGGTACAAATCATAACACTCCTATCTTTTTTAAATTCTTGAATTGGTAATACTGCATTAATTACTTCATCCTTATCCAATCTAAGTAAATTAACGATTGCTTTACCTTTAGAATACCTACTTCCAACAGGTAATTGATAAGCTTTCAACCAATAAACTTTTCCTTTATTGCTAAAGAATAATAATTGATTCAAGTTAGAAGTTACAAAAATATCATTAACGAAATCCTCATCTTTCAAACCAGTCCCCTTAACCCCTTTTCCTCCTCTCTTTTGTACCTTATACACTTCCAAAGGCATTTGTTTAATATATCCAGAATTTGTAACATTAACTACAACTTTATCTTCTTTAATCAAATCTTCATATTCAATTGCTCCTTCTTCTTCACCAAGAGAAGTTCTTCTTTCATCACCATATAATTTTTTTATATTTTCTAATTCATCAACAATTATTCCATCAACCTTTGCAGAAGATTCTAAAATAGATTTTAATTCTTCAATTAAAACCAACAATTCTTCTCTCTCTTTCATTAATTTTTCAGTTTCTAAAGAAGTTAACTTTTGTAATTTCATTTCTAAAATTGCACTTGCTTGTTTCTCACTAAATTCATAAGTTTCAATTAAATTTTCTTTTGCAACCTTAACATTATCTGCCTTCTTAATAAGTTGTACAAGTGGATCAATCAAGTCTAATGCTTTTTTCAATCCATTAAGAATATGTGCTCTTTCTTCTGATTTATTTAAATCAAATTTAGTTCTTCTAATTATTACTTCTCTTCGATGATTTACAAAATGTTTAATCATTTCTTTCAAATTCATCACAGTAGGTTTTCCGTCATGTAATGATAAGAAAATAATTCCAAAAGTATTTTTCAAAGAAGTATGTTTTAATAATAAATTTAATACCAAATCCGGATCTGCATTTTTCTTAAGTTCAACAGAAATTCTCATTCCACTTCTATCACTTTCATCTCTTAAATCAGAAATAAAAGGAATTGTTCCATTTTTAACTAAATTAGCAATATTTTCTAACAATGTAGACTTATTCACCATATATGGAATTTCATGAATAATTATTTTATTATCCTCAAAACTAGTTTTAGCTTTAACAATTACTTTTCCTCTACCCGTTCTATATGCCATCTTTGCACCAGAAGTGCCGCAAATAATTCCTCCAGTAGGAAAGTCTGGAGCCTTAATATGTTCAAATAAATCATTAAAACCAATATCGTTATTATTCAAATATGCGATTACTCCATCACAAACTTCAGATAAATTATGCGGAGGAATATTAGTTGCCATTCCTACAGCAATACCCGTACTTCCATTAATTAACAAGTTAGGAATTGCGGAAGGTAAAACTGTTGGCTCCTTTAAAGAATCATCAAAATTTGGCCTATAATTTACAGTTTGTTTTTCAATATCTTTTAATAATTCACTAGAAATTTTCTTCAATCTATTTTCAGTATATCTCATAGCTGCAGCACTATCTCCATCAACACTACCGAAATTACCCTGTCCATCAACTAAAGGATATCTTAAACTAAAATCTTGAGCCATTCTAACCAAAGAATCATAAACAGCACTATCGCCATGAGGGTGATACTTTCCTAAAACTTCTCCCACTACACGTGCACTTTTTTTGTAAGGTTTGTTGTGAAACATCCCCATCTTATGTAATGCATAAAGAATTCTTCTATGTACTGGTTTTAATCCATCCCTAACATCAGGCAAAGCTCTAGAAGTTATAACGGACATAGCATAGTCTACATAACTCTCCTTCATCTCATCTTCAATTAACCGAGGGATATAATCTTGAGTCATTTCTAATACCTAATATCTTCTCCTTCGTCACACTCGTAAACTGAACGATATAATCTTGATTTTCTAAAATGATAAGAAAGAACTACAACCTCAGATTCATCTAAAAAATCATAAGTATCTGCAATAAATGTTCCATAAGGAATTACATCAATATCTGATAAGTACGGGTCTAAAAATTCTTCAAAGTTTTCATCTCTATAATTTCCTTTAAATTTCAAAGACAAAGTAAAATCTTCCAAAGATTCACCTTTTCTTAATTTATCTTCTACAAGATCTCCCAATCCTAATTTTAAAGATTTCATGCTTCTAAAAAATTGTTTACTTCTTCTATTTTCTTCCATTTTTAATTTCTTCAAACATCTAAATTTTTCACCAACTTTGCATTTTCCAATATAAAATTTCTTCTGGGCAATACTTCCTCACCCATCAAAACACTAAATAATTCATCTGCATTTGCAGCATCACTTATACTTACCTGTTGCATAGATCTTGTTTCAGGATTCATAGTAGTCTCCCATAGTTGATCGGGATTCATTTCACCTAAACCTTTATATCTTTGTAAACTACAATCTTCCTTACCAATTTCTTCGTAAATTTTTTCTAAATCTCTTTCATTATACGCATAATGAATTTTACGATTCTTTGTAACCTTGTATAACGGAGGCATAGCAATGTACAAGTAACCTGCTTCAACTAATGGCCTCATGTATCTATACAAGAAAGTTAATAATAAACAATTGATATGTGCACCATCAACATCTGCGTCGGTCATTAAAACAATTTTATGATATCTTAATTTATCAATATTAAAATCTTCGCCAATCCCAGTTCCTAGTGCAGTAATCATTGCAGAGATTTCATTATTAGCAAAAATCTTATCCATCCTTGCTTTTTCAACATTAATAATCTTACCTCTCAGCGGCAAAATTGCTTGTGTATCTCTACTTCTTCCTTGTTTTGCACTATTATGTACAAAAACTCCGCTTGCCAATGCAAAATTATGAGTATTTGGAACTTCAATATCATAGACATCTATAGTTTCGTTCAAAGGTAAAATTTTCTTAATTTTATGATTGTAATTTTCAACAGATTCTTCGGCCAGAGCACTATCTCCGGAGAAAAATTTATTTGTAAATGTTTCAAACGTAAGCAGAGTATTATCCTTCCGCTGTTTTCTTAAATTATTATACTGATTTATATCTAAAAATCCACAAACATCATAAATTTCATGAAGTGCTTTCATTGTTTTATTTTTGTAAGTTTTATCATATGCCTTTTTTCTATTAACTCTAAACTCTGGAGTCCATTGGCTTTTAGTCTTACTTCTTCTCCAATTAATCAATTCAATGTTTTCCCATTGTTTCTTTGCCTGTTCTGAAAGTTGTTTTTTTCTTTCAGGATTCATTTCAAAAAAGTTTTTAATTTTTTCAGATTGTTTTTTTCTAGATTCTTCACTATTCCAATATTTTTTTTGCATATCATTTAATCTTTTCAAAGTTTTTTTCTTGAAAGAAATGTTTGAATTATAAAATTCTAAAAATTTATTTTTCATAAATTCTTTATATTCAGTATTTTCCCATTGTTTCTTTGCCTGTTCACTAAGAATTTGCCTAGTGTTAGGATCCTTCATCCGTTGACTCATCCTAGTCCTAAATTCAGGTGTTCGTCTTAAAATTCTACATTTTTCCTTTACTTCTTCCGTATGCAAAGTTAAATTAACATGTTTACGATGAAGTTCCAAATGATCTTCAGAAGACAATAACACAATATTAGAAGGGTTATTATTTAATTTATTATAATCAGCATGATGTTTGTGAGATTTTTTTAAAGGAGAATAAATTTTATTTTCTATATTCCATTTATTTGCTAAAGAATGAGTAAATTTCCATTTACTTTCAAAATTATCATATACCATTTCATAACCTTTAATAGTAATTTTTCCAGAAATTTCTGAAATTTTTCTTCTCAACGGCATCAACGATTCATTCAAAGAAATTTTATTAATTTCTTGATAATTACCTTCTCTATCCATAAATTTATGATCTGGAGTACAAACAATTTCTTCATTATTATCCAATATTGCCTTAACAACTTTAGCATTTCTTTTGGTAATTCTTGGATTTTTAATTTCCTCAACACCAATTTTTCCATTTTTTTTAATAGTGTAACAATAATTTTTCTTTCCTAACTTATCTTCTTTAATTAACTCTTTAAATGTTAAATTTCTTCCATCTGTTAAAGCAACCTGCGTATCTCCAGAAAAACATCCACCTGCGGAATCTCCTTCTACAATATAAATTTCAGCAACAGTAGGATCTTTAGATTGACAATCGGCTAATTTTCCAGGTAAACTTGCAGAATCTAAAACACTTTTTCTTCTTGTTAAATCTCTAGCCTTTCTTGCAGCTTCTCTTGCCTTAGCAGCAGAAACACACTTAGTAATAATCTTTTTAGCAACTTTAGGATTCTCTTCCATAAAAGTTACAAAGGATTCATAGAAACAAGAATCAACATAACCTTTAACTTCAGAATTTCCCAATTTAGTTTTAGTTTGTCCTTCAAATTGTGGTTCTGGAACTTTAACAGATAAAATCGCAGTTAATCCTTCACGTACATCTCCCCCGCCTAATTTAATATCTGCAACTTTATTTTTTCTAATATAATCGTTAATTGTTCTTGTTAATGCTGTTGCAAAACCACTATAGTGTGTTCCACCTTCAACAGTATTAATATTATTTACAAAAGAATGCACATTTTCTTGATAACCTTCATTATACTGCAATGCAATTTCAATACCAACATCATTCTGTTCTTTAGCTACAAAAACAGGTTCTTCATGAATCGGATCTTTGTTTTTATTCAGATGTTTAACAAACTCAATAATTCCGCCTTCGTATTGAAAAGTTTGTTCTTTACCGTCACGTTCATCTTTAACTACAATTTTCAAATTTTTATTCAGAAAAGCAAGTTCTCTTAATCTAGAAGTTAAAACTTCAAAAGAAAATTCAGTTGTATTAAAAATTTCGTCATCTGGCAAAAACCTAACACTTGTTCCAGTAGTTTCAGAATCTCCAATAATTTCTACTTTACTTTGTGCAATACCTCTAGCATATGTTTGAGAATGAATTTTTCCTTCTCTTCTAACTTTTACTTCCACATTTTTTGATAACGCATTAACAACACTAATTCCAACTCCATGCAATCCACCGCTAACCTTGTAAGTTTTTTTATCGAATTTTCCACCAGCATGCAAAACAGTCATTACTAATTCTAATGCACTTTTTCCTTCTCCTTCATGCACAGCTACTGGGATGCCTCTCCCATCATCTTTTACAGTTACACTACCATCTTTGTTAATTTGAACAGAAATATATGTACAGTTACCAGTTAAGGCCTCATCAATACTATTATCCACGACCTCATAGACTAAATGGTGCAGGCCCCTAGAAGTAACATCTCCAATATACATTGCAGGGCGTTTTCTAACAGCCTCTAATCCCTTTAGAACAGTAATATTTTGTGCACCATAATCTTCCACACTTTCTTTATTTTCTTTGTTAGAATCAGTTATTGGCGCTTGATCTGTATTTTCCTGATTCTCCTTAGGAGCCTCCTGAGAAGCAGCTTCTTCATTCTGAGTGTTATAATTAGTTTCTTCCATATTTGTGCCCTATTAAGCAGAAAATTGTCACCACTGTCAATATTCTACATATCTAAATACCTCTGAATATAAAAACCTTTCTACCTCTGAAACACCAATATATGAGATATACAGGGGCTGTACTCCTAAATTATATCTAATATTTTAAAATTTAGTGAGACTGCTAAAAAAGCAAGCATTTATATATAATATTATTCCAATAATATTCAAATGAAAAAGAACAAAAATAGTACTGTTTTTACCTTTACAGTACCATCAGAATTGAAAATGTTATTAGAAGCAGCACAAAAAATAGGATATTATGATAGTTTGTCTGAATTTTTAAGAGATAGTGTAAGATTCACATTAGAGAATAAAAAAAATTTAAGAATAGCAATTGCCTATGAATTATACTCTGAAAAAAAAATATCAATAGGAAAAGCAGCAGAAATAATAAAAACATCAATAGATGAAACAAAAGAGATATTTGAAGACAGGTGATTAAATGAAAAAAATAATACCAGAAAAAAAGATGGCAGATATAGCCCATTCATTGAAAGGAGTTTATACTTTCAAAACAGATTCTAGAAATCAATTTTATCCTTATGAATTATTAAATTATACAAATAGTCATACTTTAATCGTACCATTAAGAAGAACTGCTAGGGGGCAGGAAATGCTTCTTGATCAGCATGGATACGACTTAAGCAAAACACAATACCTAGACATATTAGCGAAACACATCAATTCTTCGCTAGAACACCAAAACACAAAATACCTTCACCAGACTAATTTGAAAGAATTACATGATGAAATTCTAGAACAATTAGATAGTATGGGGAATTGTCCGAAGATTTTAATTATTGATGACGTTCATGCATTGATTCCTCATCATGGAGAATTAAAAACAAGAAGGTTCTTAGATAACCTAACAAACAACGCTGAAAAGAAATTAACAAAAACAGTGTTACTAACAAATCATAAAAAATTACCTACTGAAGTTTCAAAATTCTTATTTCACAAATCAAATGAAATGTTAGAAATATAATTAATTTCTTCTAGAATCTCTTCTATCATTGCTAGAAGGTTTACGGAATACTTTCTTTTTCTTCTTAGCAAAGTATTCATTACGTGCTTCTTCTGTTTCACCCATAAAATCATCCAAACTGTAACTCATTTCAGGAGCCTCAGGATGTTTTGCTTTAAGGTATTCTCTTGCTAAAATATAGAAAATTAATCCAAGACTTTTTCTTCCTTTATTATTACAAGGCAAAACTAAATCAACATAAGTACTATCATTATTAGTATCACAAAGAGCAACAGTAACTGCGCCAACTTTTGCTGCATCTTTTAATGCATCTTTGTCTGGCCAGGGATCAGCAACAATGATTAATTTTGCTTCTTTAAAATCTTCCAAACCAGGATTAGTTAAAATTCCAGGATGGTATCTTCCTGCATATGCTTTTGTTCCAGTTACTTTTTCAAAAAGTTTGATTGCTCTCCAACCATTTTCTCTTTTACCTACAACTACAATATCTTCCGGTTCATAGTTAGTAATAAATTCTGCAACTGTTCTAATTCTTTTATCGATTTCTTGAACATTAAGAACGGTTAAACCATCTGTTCTTACTTTGTAAATAAAATTTTCCATGAACTTAGTTCTAAACTTAGTTCCAATATGTAATCCAGCTTTAAGATAGCTATCTAAAGGCACCATCATGTGAGAATCATCAGGAGCTTCTTTCTTTTCTTCTCTAGAAGATTCTTTAACTTCAGATTTAGTTTCAGCTTTAGCTTCAATTTTAACTACTTCTTCAGATCCCTTCTTTTCAGAAATTTGCTCTTCAGCTACCTTTTCGGATTTATTCTCTGTCATATCCCAAACATCCACAAAATCCATTTATAAATTTAACTATAATGAGAGAATCTAACCCCTTTAAGACATATTTTAGGCCATCTAAGAGAAATTAGACTATAATAAAATAAAATAAAAAAAAGAAATAAAAGGAATAACTAAAAGTTCTTCCTAATACCCTTAATAAGATTTTCAGACTCTTTCCTAAGACCTAGACCTAAGCCAATTCCAAGAGCTAAAGCAACACCGATTGCCAGAGCGCCGATTATTAATAGGAAAGTATGTTCTAGTATTCCCACATTAACACCTATTTGTTCAAGAGCCATAATAATAACCATGAACAGAATAACTGCCTTTAATATTCCAGCACTTGCTCTGACACCCTTTTGTTTTGAGTGTTCCCAAGTCTTGTAATAGATGTAATTTGCCGCAGCAATACCGAATAATAATACGATAACAGCTACAATTACATTTGGTAACCAATCAACAAATTGTCCTAACAATACGCTTAAGGTTCCAAGATTTACCAAGGAAACTGCTTGTTGTAAGAACAGTATAATGATATACCACTTAAATATTTCACCTGCCACTGCTGGCACGTGAGTGTGTCCAATTGTCTTTGAGAGTCTGGCTTTTTTGACATAACTGTCAACATTAAGTTTTTCTAACACAACTTTCAATGCATGACCTAAAATTACTGCTACAAAACCACCTACTACTAGTACGATAATTGCTGCAACCAATCCAGGTAATTGTTCAACCAGTGAGTACCATACAGCACTTAAAGGGTTGATTACTGATGTTGTTGTTTCACCTAAAAAACCAGTCACTATTGTTCACCTCCGTTTTCCCTAAAATTATTAGGAACATGATGTCTATGTTAATTACATTTTGTTTAAAAAAATTTATAACCATTATAAAGTGTATACAAATCAGGATCAAAATCAAAAACTATTAAAAGAAAGAGTTTATCTAGAATTACAACAAAATTCTAACAGAAATTAAAAATGAATCCGAATAAAAAATTAATAATATTGGACCTTTACAAAACAATATGGGGATCAAATTTACCATTGAGAAATGGGCTATATGAGTTCCTAAATCGGGATTCAAAAAAAATATTTACCATTTGTACAGATGATCCAGACAAAAACGAAGTAAATAAAATATTAACAGAGTTAAATATTAAAAATAATTTTGATAGTGTTTATACATATGACAATATGATTAAATTAGAAGGTCACATGTTTCCAATAGGAAAAGATTTAACTCAAATTTGTAATGATTATCAAACTTCTAAAGAAGAAACTTTATTCATTGGAGACAGTGAAAGGGATAGAACAGACGCTCAAAGAGATGGAATATGTTTCATACATGTACCAAAATATGAAAAGCAAACAGAACAATTTAGTTTTGATTTAATTAATGTAAATAATATAACTCAAAGGTACAGAGACCTTAGAGATATAAAATAAAAAAAGAGATTATGCCTTTTTTGAAGGCAACGGTCTTTTAATAGAAATTGGTAAATAGCCGCCATCGAATTCTCTCTTAGCTAATTCGATTGGACTAAATTTAATTTCTTCTAAAACCTTTTTAGTAGTTTTAAGCAACAATGGAGCACCCATTGAAATTTGTAATGCTCTTGCTCCAATAATTCTTGCTTTTTCATATTTAGTAACCATCATTTTATAATGCGCTCCTTAATATGTCAACTTTTTCATGTGCGATGCTAACCATTTGTTTAACATCTTCAGCAGTAAGTGATTCTTTTCCACCTTTCTGCATAGCACAAACAGTTCCATCTTTCAAAAATGCTACAGTTAATCTAGCATCTAAAAATTCTTCTTCTTCACAAGTTGGATCAACAATGTAATCACCATGAATTTTTAACACAGTAACTTCAATAGGATCATCTTCCAAAGGAATATATTTCTTAGTTCTATTGTAGTAATCAATTTTTCCAGTTTTCTTATCGAACTCTGGGAATTTTGCATCTTTCAAAGCAGCTAAAGCAGCTAATGAACAAGCATCTCTAAGATTGCCTGCATCATTCATTGGATAAAGATCAATAATTACTTGCCAAACCATTTCACCTTCTTTAATACAAAGTTTGGTAAAATCCATAGCTCCACTTTCTCTAATACCTCTATCAACAACTCTTGCAAGTTCAATTGATTCAATACTAGGCGGACCCATTTCAAATCTATCGCTAGCAAATGGTGATAATTCAGCACCAACCATGATTGAACCTTCACCAGGTGAATCAGGATAAGGCGTAGCAATATCTACTTTAACTCCAGCAACAACTTCTGTTTCTCCAATTCTTACTCTTGCAGAACCTTCGGCAGTTTTAGGAGAGATACCATACTCAACAGAAACATCACTTCTGTATTCCAGAAGCTCTCTTCCGTCTTGTCTTTTACCTTTTTCAATTAATTGATGTATATGTTCCTTAATTATTTTTGCCATTTTATTCATACCTCGCTGCAATTGTTTCTTTTTGAAGTTTGTATATTTTGTCACACACAACTTCTGCTAAATCAACAGCTTTACTCAAATCTTCTTGGCTGATTAATCCATCCAATTGTAAAAGAGTAATTTCTTTCTCATTAGGCATCATTGCAATTGGAATATCCACTGCATCTTCAACATCTTCTTCAGGTTTGTCTAAGTCTGCAACAACTTCTCCATTTACTTTTCCAACAGCTACAGCTGAAACTAAATCTTTCATTTCAAAACCTGCATCTGCTAGTGCCATAGATGCTGCAGTGATTGCCGCACATCTTGTTCCTGCATCTGTTTGAATTAAATTAATAAAAACATCAATACTGCAACCAGGATAATTATCCAATTTAACTGCAGGGGTTAACGCATTTTCAATTACTAAATTAATTTCTTTAGCTCTTCTGTTTGGTCCAGGTCTAACTCTGTTTCCACTTCCAGAAAAAGCCATCATATTGTAATTACATCTAATCTTTCCTCTTTCAGGATCTTGTAAAAACTTAGGATGTAATTTTTTAGGTCCTCTTACTGCAGCAATTGCAATTGTTTTTCCAATCTTAAACATTGCACTTCCCTTAGCACTAGGAATTACTCCTAACTTTGCTTCCATCTCTCTAAGATCATCAGCTTTTCTACCATCATGTCTCTTTACGGCTTTTGTATTTTTACTCATTTTTTACTCCTTTTGCTCTTCTTTTTACCGCCAACTGCTCTTCTTACAGGTTGTTCTTCTTCATCAGAATCATCCTTTGAGTCAGTCTTAGAGCTTTTCTTTTCTTTAGTTGTTTTTTCAGTTTCATGTGCTTCTTCTTCAGCATCATCAACAACTACATCTTTCATTTTTTCATCAAGGAATTTTTCAACTTTATCAGTCAAACCTTGTTCATGGCCCCTTTCATTAATCATTTCAATTGCTTCAATAGCAACTAATTCATGTTCTGGTGCGCCTTGAATCCATGCAAGTCCATTTTGACCAATGATTAATCTACAACCAGTTTTATCTTTGATTAAACCAATCATGCTTCCTTGTTTTCCAATCACTCTTGGAACTTTTGAAGGATTAACATTTACTAATCTTCCACCACTAAGTTTTCTCAAACCTGGGCCCTTCATAGTAAGCACCATATTCTTTCTTGAAACTTGAATTAGCTTAGCAAGAACATAGTCTCCATAATTGTAATATTGACAAAGTTCATCTCCGTCACCAACATATTCTGGAACTTCTCTTAATGATAAAATTCCATCTCTATAACCATCTATATCTGCAAACCAAACTGTGTTGGTCATTTCAGTAATTTTTGCAATAACCATGTCTCCAGGTCTTGCCCTATACTGAGATTTAAGAGGTATAATCCTCAAAACTCTTCCATTTATTCCTAGAACGCCCATAATTGAGCTTCTAATATTTTCACCGTCTCTATATGCTCCACCAGCAGGTAAATAATCCATGCCTTCAGCCAATGTTTGACCGGGAACTACGATTTCTTTTTCTTTAACAAATAATTCTCCCATATTTATTCTCTCCTTATTCAATAATTTTTAATATTTTACTCTCCACTTGTCCGTGAGAGATTTTATTTAACTCGTCAAAAAACTCATCTAAAATTCCTGAAGGAATTTCAACAACTGAGTAATATGATCCGTCACTTAACCATTCTTCTTTCTTAACCTTATGTTTGTGCACAATACCTTTTGCTTGTCCACCATATGAAGCCGGAATCTTAATTTCAACTTCTTTTCTTTCAAGTTTAATAGGAATAATAGCCCTTAACTCTTTGATCGCGTCTTCTAATTGTTCATCTGCAGATCTATGTTCATCTATTCTAAACTTAGATTCACTTATTGCATTCTCAATCCTATTAGCAGGATGAGGGTATCCAGTTTTACTATCTACTGCATTTACATGAACTAGATTAATCAATTTTTTCAACTTAGCTTCTTTTTCAGCTTCTCTGTGTTTAGTAGTAAGTTGTACTTCACCTTCTTTCAAAATTTTAGTTATCACTTCATTAACGTCTTCTGTTTGAAAAACATCTTGAAAATCACTAGTGCTTGCTTTTTCACCTTTTTTTACATCAAAGTAAACTTCAGTAGTTGCAAGAATCTCATCAAATGAAACATCCTTGCCTTCTTTGAATTCTAAAGCTTTATCGCAATCCACTTTAATCTCAAATTGTTTTCCGCCTTTCTTTAATCTGGCAATTACTGCCTTATCAACGTCAACCATTTTAAATTTCACAAAACTACTTTGTAGCTTTGCTTAATTCCTCCTGAGTGTATCTTTTGAAAGTTTTATCTACTGAGGAAACATATGCACCATCAATTCTATCGATGTTGAAATTTTCTCCAAGAGTTCTCTTTAATGCACTCATTGCAAGTTTAAGTCCTTGCTCTACATTCATTGAATCCTTGTATTCTTTATCAAGAATTTCTTTTACTGCATCATCCATTTCTCCAATAGCTGTTGCTTTGTATTCAAAGAACATACCAGTTGGATCTGTAACAAATACATGGTTTTCTTCTCCAACACCCATGAACATAATACTAACTCCAAAAGGTCTTGCCCCTCCGACTTGAGTATACATTTGTTTAGTGTTACAGATATCTTTAACCAAAGTTTCTGTTGCAATTTGAGTATTGTAAGTAACTCTATGTTGTTGTGCAATAACTTGTGCTTTTTCAACTAAAATTCTTCCATCACTCAAAATACCTGAAGCACTTGCCCCAATGTGATCATCAATTTGAAAAATCTTTTCAACGGATTTACCTACCATTAATTTTTCAACTATTCTTTTGTCTGCTAGAATCAAAACTCCATCCTTACATGCAATTCCAATTGCTGTTGAACCCGATTTAATTGTTTTTCTAGCGTATTCTACCTGTAAAAGTCTACCATCTGGACTAAAGACTGTACTTGCCCTATCATATCCCATTGCTTGGTGACTCATTTCATCTGCTTGCATCTTAATTTCCTCCTTGTTAACAAGTATAAACTTGCTCCGCTTTGTTAATATTTCCTGAAACTCCAATACAACTTACCATTGCATTTTGTTTTCCTATCTTATTTATGCACATTAAACCAACTTTAACGTGGTCAACATATTTTCTATCCACCCGGATTATTCCTTTCTTTCCAGAACCCTTGACAAACAACACTCCTGCATTGTTATATCCATATTCTCCTAAAAATTTAAGTAGATCATTATTTGCTTTATTTTTGAACTCTCTATAGTCTAAAGCCTTATTCCCAAAATAGTCCACACTATAGACAAGATACCTTTTCTTTTCTCGTAAAGTGGGCCTTAATACCCTTAATTTGGTCTTTTTTTGCATTTTTCGTATATATGTACGAAAGAAATAACCTTTTCCTTCTTCTCTTACAGCAAATATTCCAGAATTCGTAATTTATAAAGATTTCTTATTGATTATTCTTCAAAAATCTCGGGATGATTGGCTTCTACCTGAGAGGTAAATAATTTAATTAGATTATCAAAAGAGTTTAATTGTAAGGGCTCAATTTTACAATTTTCACCTTTTTCATTTTTGACCCTAAATGATTCATAAAAACTCACAGACCCATATTCAATTGGATTACCATCAGAATATTTTGGAAAATTTCCGTTTAAACTTAAATCTTCTTTTTCATTCAAAAACCCAAAAGTACAAGAATCTAATCTAAAAGACTCATAAGCTGAATCTCTCTCAAAGGAAGCATTTATTTCCAAAGTTTTTCCATCATAAGGAAACTCAAAATAAACTGAATCATCATCTAGTTCATAACTGCCTATACCTTCATTTGTAAAAATTTGACCTGTAACCTTATTAAATTGTTTTTTTGGGTCAACTATTTCAGATTCAAAATAATTTATTCCTGAAATTAAATCTTTAACTAAATTATTGGCATATTCAACAGTAAGGTCTAACTTTGATTGAGCATCTCGGGTTTCAAAAATCTTTGGAAGTTTAACCTCGATAGGGGTCCGTTTAAGAAAATTTTCTTCTCCACAGTATTCAATGGAAGGAGAAACTAATGCTTTTGGCAAAATATAGCTTTCTTCTTGATTCAATATTGTTTCCAAAGTAGAGTTATCGGAAGCATTATTGCAGAAATAAAGAGGACTAATTATTGCAGCCATTCCCCCTACCAGATAAGATATTTTAAAGTTCATTACTCATAAGTAACTAAAACAGTATAAAAATGTTACTAATAACTCTGATTTAACAATACCACTCTAAAGAGTGAGAATTACCATCTTTATCAGTAAATTCAGATTTGTATGGGTCTTTTTTAGTGCCTGAACCTGTAACCTCTGAATCAATAGAATCAACTTCTGCCCCATCTACACTACCAGAAACATCTAAATTGCCATTTTCATCAATATTCATAGTTAAATCTGTTGAACGGGTATTTCCATCATTCCCCGTACCCATATAAAAATGCTGAGGATTTTCTGAAGCATAATTTCCGTCTTGTTTACCTGGACCATCAATCTTACCCAGTTCAGGGGACGCACTAGGTGCATCAGAATCAGGTTCAACATCAAAGTCACGATCATCTAAATCTAAATCACTCTCCTTAGCATTTCCATCTTCGTCAACACATGGCCTAAATGAAGGTAATGAAGGTTCCGTTTCAAGATTAGAACTTCTAGCATTTCCCCCAGAAGGAATTTCCATAGTTGGCATTCCTGAAAAACTAACTGAATTAATACTAAAAAATATTACGGAAAGTAATACCAAAAATGCAAAAAACTCAATATTTTTTTTATTAAAAATTAGTTTTTTCATTTAGATTCACCTTCTTTTTTTACAATTTGCCCATCCTTACATTTCCATTTAAATTTAGTGTTAGTTGTTTCTCCAGTTTCATCATCAGTAGATTCATACTCTCCTTCAAAATTGCCTGAACCTGGAGGATTTTCAGTTACAGGAACTTCCACGGAGTCTCCAGTATCTCGATCTGTTACTGTTGCAGTTCCATCGCTGGAAATAGATACATCAATATCCAAACGATTACCAAAAGCACTCCATTGTATGTTCATATTAGAATTATCTTTCATATAATATGTTCCATCACCAGTCACCCTACCCACACGATTAACATTGCCTGCCTGAGGAGTACCTGTGTTAGAAGAAGGTGTAGGGTCCAAATTAAAACTGTTTGAATCACTACTAACCTCATTGCCATTTTCATCAACTACAGTTTGATCAACAGTTAACAACGTACCTCCAGATTTACAATTATCAAAATAACTAGAGGTACTTGTTACAACAGGCATCCCAGTAATAACATTAAAATCAGAACCAAAAAACATTGCAGCAGCTAACAATAAAACAACAGTTAAAATAAAATGATTATTATTTTTCACAACTCTTTTCTTCATAAAAATAAAACACAAAACAACTTTATAAAATTAACTAAAAAATAAAAAAAGGACAATTAAATGTCCTAAAAAATAAAATCATGGAAATAATAAACTACTCTTGAAAGTTTTTCCATCAGCAGGAATATAACACCCTCCATCACTTTCTCCTTTCATTTTAGTCCACCTTGTCCAACCAGGTTTTTGATATTCTACAACACCATTTCTAACTCTGAACTTCATACCATCAGAAAATTCTACTTCAGAAGTTTCCCATGCATCATCTGCAGGACCGTTAGGGTTAGGGGTAGCATGTTTATCTGTCTTTGTTTCCCCATTATGAGTAAACTTAACTTACACTTCATTCATAATTGCATGAGGCGTATTTTCCAAAGTAACTGTGTAGGTACCAAGGCCAGGACTAGTGTATTCTCCAGATCCAGCAGCAAACACTGTTGTAGAAAGACCAATTAACAATCCTAAAATTGTTATATAACTTAATATTTTTTTCATTTTTCCTCCTTTAATCTTACGCTTCAAACATCAAAAATCTAAAGCTCTATGTAAGTTAATATAAAATTGAAAGTTTTCATCACCAATATTATTTTCCAAATTTAACTTTCTTTCTTGAAATACTTTGTATAACTCAATCATAACCTCTTCACTAGACCTACTTCCATTTAAACTTCCTTCAACTTCTCCAATACATGCAGCACCATACTCCTCAATTAGAGGATTTATCATCTCATAACTCGGAGATGTAATTAAATCGCCCTCCAAATATGGCATAATTTGTGCCAAATCTTCTTCAAGATATTTGGGAACATCTAAAGCACTAGCATTTTCTCTAGTACGAAAAGCTTCACGAGAATAAAAATTTTCTATTTCAGAAACATACAAATCAGTTTCCCTTATTTCTGAAAAAGTTTTCAAAGTATCTTTATCCCAATAAGAATCAACTTGTTCTTTTGAAGGGACATCTGCCAATTCGTAAAAAGGTTTGTTCAATTCTTCATTCGAAAGATACTGTGCATTTTCAATACTCGTTCCAATAATACCTTCCAACCTATTCCTATTATCTACTAAAAATGGATGGTCTAAGGGCAACCTTTCGATTAAATCACCAACAGTTAATTCATTTAAGTCTCCCATCATAGAACTATAAATATTTGTGAACAATTCTCTTCTAGGTAACTGTTGAATATCCTCTGGAGAATAAAGAGAAAATGGAGAACCAGATCCAGATTCAAATAAACTCAAAACATACTCTTCATCAGTCTCTATTTTCTTCTGAGAAGACTCAATCTTTTCCTCCAAATTGGAAGAATTAACCAGTTCTCTTCTTTCAAAAGTTGCAGGTTCATCCTTAACCCCTGCATATCTCTCAACAGGAAGTGAGGGTTCTTCTAACGGAGGCAAACCATAATCTTTCTCGCAATACAATGGAGAAATTGCTGCAGCAAGCCCTAATATGGATGCACTTATAAGCAAATTCTTGTTCTTGTAATTCAACATAGTACATTCTAAACAATGGAAATATAAAAACTATCTGGCAGTCCTTAAAAAATTCTAACTTTCTTCTCATTAGGTTTCCAATTCAAAGCATTCTTGGATTCATCGCCAGACATTCCAATTAATCTAGCAAAAGCTAAAAGGTCTTTAGAGCCCCTCATCTCTTTGATATTGTTAGCATAACTACAAACCACCATCTTAGTCCCTATTTTTTGACAAATTTTGACATTTTGCCTCATTCTTCCAAGAATTCTTGCCCTTTCAACACCAGTAGCATTCAAAACAAAACTAAACCCAAAACCAATTGCCACATCATTAGTCAATGCCAATTTTGCTAAAACTTGATTCAATCCAGAAACCCTATAATGAACTTTATCTTTCAAACTTTTCAGTTCAGGATTCATTAAAACATCATTTTGTTTATTACTAACATAATTTCTATTCTTATCTTCAGTTCCACCTTCACAAATTTTTAAATCTCCGCAAGTAAGTACTTTAGAAAATCCTAATTTCTTTCCTTGAGATTTAATTTCTTCATCCACTTCACATCTAACAATATCTAACATTTTATTATGCAATCAAAAACTTCAACAACCTCTTCAAATTTTTCTTTATTAATTTTTCCTAATTTTTTAATTATTAATTTTTTATCTAATTTTAAAATGTTTTCTACTTTAATACAACAATCATCTTTTAGAATCCCCCCACTAACATCTTCAGAATTTAAAAAAACTGAAAAAAGACCTTTAGAAATATTAGAAGTAACTGCCATAACAATTACGTCTTCAGAGCATTCATTAAATTTATCATTACTAAAAACTAAAACAGGTCTAACTTTGTTTCCTTGTTGATTTGAAAAAGGAAATGGAACCAACAAAATATCTTTTTGTTGTATTTTTGAGATCATAAATATTTATCCCATACCTCTGCGTCTTTTTCATTATCCCAAATTTTATCAAGAGATTTTTCAGCTAAAGCTAACCATCCTTGTTTCTCTTTTTGAGATTCTTCTATTTTATCTCTCAATAAATTTCTTATAAACTCAGATTTAGAAGGATAATTCCTTGTTTTAACAAAAATATCTAATTTATCTGCTTCTGGTTGGGGAAGCTTAATTGTAATTGTTTTCATGGTAATCTCTAGGGGTTACCATTATTTAAATCTTTTTATTTAATCCTTTTCCTTCAATAATTTTAACTTTGTGCCCTTCTTCTTTTGATTCAATCAGGCAAGTCTCCATTATTTCTGCCTCAATATTTTCTTCTATTTTCTTTTTTGAATATTTTCTTTTTTCTAATCTTTTTCTTAAGGTCTTAACATCACATCTAACAACTACAACCAAATCAACAAACTTTTTAGGTAAATAATGACTCAAATGCCCATCAAACACAACTCCTTTCCAACCCTCTTTGTTAAAACCATCAACCAAATCTTCCAATAATAAAACTAATTCATCTACATCGACAATATAAGTTTTCAAGCTCCTATCATAATGATCATAGACCTTATACTTTTTAACAAAATCTCCAATACTGAAATACAAATAACTCTTAGTTTTCGCTAACTTCTTAGCATATGTGGTCTTTCCAGTACCGGCACTTCCTGTAACGCATATTGTTTTCATACTATATAAAACACTAAAATCATTTAAAAAGTCTCTCAAAAACTACTTAAGAAAGTTAAAACATATTATCTTATGTTTAAAACGGATTACTTTCAAAGCCTAGTAAATGAAACATTAACTCAACTTATGGAAGAAGATGAAAGATTCATAATTTCACAAAACTATTATAATTTTTATGAAGTAACTGGAGAATTGAAAGTAATTCAAAAAAATTTAGATTATTATATACAACAAGAAATAGAATCTGACTTTGTTCCAGAAAAAAATTTAGAACAATTCATTGATGAGTGTTTATTAAAAGATAAAGTATTTACTTGTGATCAAAGTCCTTTAAAAAATTATAAATCCAAGTTAGAACAATTCAAAACTATTTTTCCTCAAAAAGAAAAAATTTCCCAAAGCAAATTAGAAATTAAAATAAATTATAGAGGTTTTAAAGAAAAATTGTTTAGAGAAAGTTTAATTGGCTACTTAATCGCACCTACAGGATTATTAACGAGCCATTACGCACCAAAAACTAATGAATAATTGTTCCAACATATTTTTCATTTCTTAATAATCTCTTTAGATTGGGAATACTTCCACCAATAATGTAGGTCGTAATATTGTTTTTCTTAATTATCTTAGAAGCATTTTGATCTAAAACAAAATGTTGTCCGGGATGATATTTCATCGCCATAACTCTTTTATGGAAATTTAAAAAACTGATATCTGAAGTAAACTTTGCATTTTTAGAAGTCTTTGGATTCTTATCATATAATCCTTTAACATTTGTTACATTAATGAATCTAGTTTTTAGTTTATGTGCAATTGCTGCAGCAGTTCCGTCGCTTGTTTGATCTGGAGCATACCTCAATCCGCCACAAAATACGACCTTATGTTTAACCAACATATTTTTCACTTCTTTGATAGAAGTGGGCAAGTGTCTAGTGTTTGCACACTTTCCAAAAGCATTAGCCATCATTCTTGCATTAGTTCTTGTAATTGCAATTCCAAAATGAGATAAAAATTCTTTATTTGAATTAAAATGCTCTAATGCTTCCATGTAAGTTCTTGCAATGGTTCCTCCACCAATCACAATCACAAACTTTCTATCTCTAAAAGAATTAATTAATTTTTTTAATTTTTTAATATAAGAATAATTAACAGAGCATCCATCAAATAGAAGACTCCCTCCAACACTTAACACCTCAACTTTCATAGGAATATAATCTTAAAACTCATTTAAATAATTGTCTCTATTCTAATCTATTGCGATGTTCTAAGGAATCAAACAAACAATCAACAAGCGTAGTCCCATAACTCATTACATATGATTCTCTTTCTCCATAATTGTCTTTTTCTTTATTGAAAATTACTCTCAAGCCTAATCCTCTTTTATTTCCAAATTGTTTTTCATCTTCGATTATAATTTTGCTAACAACAAATACACCCTTACCATTTCCAAGAACCATATAATCTTCTTCTGCTAAATAATCAGCAATAGATTTCATTTGAGTTTTATATTCTCCAATCAAATCTTGTATTTGAATATTTACTCCTCTCTGATAATATGGTCTCAACCAATATTCAAAAAATTTATTTTCTTCAGGAGCCATGCCTTCCAAAAATTCAAAAGCTGATTGTTCATTTTTTTTTGAAAATTCAAAATCGTCCATCATTCATCATCCACCGTAAATAATCTTGAATCTTTTACTGCCCAAAGACCGATTCTTGCACCAGCATCTAACCAACCATGTGCATAGTTTAATGCAGCAAATGCATTGATATAATCATCTTTATCTCTGAAATGTTGAGCATCCGATAAATACCTCTCAATCATATCTAAGAAATCTTCTCTTGCACCATCAACCTTTACCTCTGAAGGCGTTTCTTTAGCTTTTTCATAAGCCTCTTTACTAATAGAAAAATACTTATCCAATTTATCGTCGCTAACTTCTTTCACTGTAAAATACTCAAGAATTAGCTGTTTAAATGATTTACTCATACCTAGCATAATCACTTATTCTAACTTCATCAATTAAACCATTGAAAGGTCTCTGATCCCCAGTTGTCCAAATTCCTATATTAAACAAATCTCCATTATTAATAACAACATTTCCACTCAATCCGGTTTTCTCTGCATAAAGTACACCATCAAGAAATATTTTAATTGAAGAACCATCATATTGTGCAGCAACATGATACCACTGATCATTTTGTAAATCAACACTTCCACTCAATGTTGTTTGACCTAAACCATAGATATTAAACGAAGCAAATAAATGCTTACGCAAAATCCTAAAATAATTAGCATTACTAGTTTGATCTGTTAAAAATACTTGATCAGGTGCAACATTTCTCGGATAAATCCATGCCTCCCATGTAAATTTATCAGTAACATCAATATCCATTCCTACAATCTGTACATAATCGTCTTCTTCTCCATCAAAACTTAATGCAGTTCCATATTTTCCATCAGCCCAATCTCCAAACATAACCTTGCCAGCATCATTCATTCGTTTAATTTGATCATCAGAAACAGCAGTTGAATAAACTCCAACCTCATCAATCATTCCATAGAAATTACTTGTATACCCATCACCGATAAGTAAATTCAAATTACTATTTACTGCCTGAGCATAATTAGCATTATCTTCTAAAATCTCTGCTCCATTTTTATACCATCTTAATTTCATATTTTTTAAATCACGAACAAGAGCCAATTGTACCCATTCATTAGCATTGTAGTTATTGTTATTAGCAATGCCTTGATAAGGCTGAGCATTGCTTCCTGCAGTTCCATAATAATAATTTAAACTTCCACTAGGTTCTAAAGTAATTGTTCCCTCACCACCATAAGCTTTGTTATAAGGATTTTTTCTCCTTCCATCACCCTTAACTGCTGGATTAAGCCACATAATAATAGTTTGATCATCAATTATTTGTAACTCAGTAGGATTTCCAAAATCAACATAATCATCCACACCATCAAATTCTAAACTTTGACCAGAAACCCCTGAAGCAAATCCAGAAAATGCAACTCTTTGCATATCATAATAATCACTAACTTCTTGTGCAGTGAACGATTTAGAATAAACAGCAACTTCATCAATAATTCCTTCAAAATTTTGACCAATTGTTAAAGGTGTGTTTGCACTTGAAGCCATTGTTTCAGTCACAGAACTATCTGAAGATTCCAAAACACCGTCAATATAAAGTTCCATTTTATTAGTACTTAAAACTCCAGCATAATGATACCAAGTATCTGCATTAAATGCAGTATTAGAAATTATAGATTTACATGTTCCACTCCAACAATATTGAAAATTAATTTTTCCACTATTTTTATCAAAATGTGCACCATAACCTCCAATATTCCAAGGCCGTTTCATCAGAAAGAGTGGATAATTAGAAGAAGCACCAACAATATCAACTGAAGGTTTAAACCATCCCATTATAGTAACTGCATTTTGCTGAATATCAAGACTTGGAGAATCAGGAACAATAACATAATCATTTGAATCAAATTCTAAACAAAATCCAGACACCAAACAATCATATCCATTAGTTGAACTACCAGATTTCCAAACAACACTAGTTCCCAGACTACCATCGTTTCCATTTCCACTATCGTCTTTAGTTATAGTTCCAGAACCTTCATCAAAATGAAATCTTAAAACATTATTTGAAAAATCAAAACCTCCAAAATTCACCATAGTTCCATCAAGACCATTCCCACTATAATCATTAACATCACCATCAAAATGCAACAACAATTCAGTATTTCCATAATGCGTTCCATCATTTCCATTACTGCTTTCATCTCTAATCAAAGCACCATCACTTTCATCAAATTTATACAATAAAAGAGTGCTACCATCAGAACCATAACCATTCCCACTTCCGCCTCCTCCAAAAGCTTGCGAATTTCCATTAGAAATTAAAGCTATTAAAGATGTAGCCTTAGAATGCATAATAGAACTGTCAACAAATTTATATGCAAAATCTAATCTGTCATCAAAAACCTCTAATCCTTCGAATGGACAACCAGTTACAGTAAATAATTTTTCTTCGCCATTTTTCAATGAAATATCATCAGAAGAAACTGTACAATCTGTATGTGTAAAAGAAATAGAATCCAAATTTTTTCCTTGGCCATTCAAAACTTTCAGTTGTATACTTCCCTCATCAACTAAAAAATCTTTACATAAAAATCCAGGACCCATCATACATTTTTCATTAACAAACATTTTATGTCCTCCAAATGTAAACCACAAAGAAC
>JAERTB010000014.1 GCA_016845225.1 Candidatus Woesearchaeota archaeon
AGAAAATCTTACAGGATTTACAGGTTTAATACAATGGAACGCATCAGATGAAACTGTAGACGGAACTTACACTATTAATATTAGTGCAACTGATGACGGTACAAGTTATGAAAATACAATAACTACTATTGTAGATCATACAAATCCTCTTTCAACTGTGGTAATTACAGGGAGCAAAGATAGTATAAGAGATCAAGATCTTACATCTGTAGCTACTGTTGATTATGGTGCAGATTTAGTTGTAGATTGTGGTGTTTCAGATGCGACAGCAGGATTAAGCAGTACTAGAAGTGCAATTTTAATTAAATATCCTGGTGTGACAAGTTTTGCAAACATTACTTCTTCATTAATTACTACATCAAATAGCACATTAAAGGCTTCATTGGGAAATGCTGAAACAAGTTTCTTAGGTAGTTTTGAAATTCAATGTAGTTTCTATGATCAGGCAGGAAATTCAAATGATACTTATTACAATTTTTCAACTCAATCAGTAGTTGTAGATAAGGGATCACCATTTACAAATGAAAACTTTGTTTCACCTATTGGTAAGACCTTAATTGGTAGAGGGACTGTTGAAAATTATGCTACTAAATATGGAGCACTTCCAGAAGATGGAGATGCTAGATTAATTAAGAAACAAGGCGGAATTAAATTATTGATTGGTGGAGAAAAACATACAGTTATGGTTGATGATATTGATGACGCTTCAGCAACTTTAACAATTTCAAGTGAACCATTTACATTCGATATTAATGTTGATGAGACAAAAGAAGTAGATGTGAATGGAGATGGAACAAACGATCTTGAAATATATTTACATAAAATTCACCAGAGGGCAGCAGACTTAGTATTCAAGGAAATTGCAACGCCTGTTGTGATCGAAGAAGATGTTGTGACAGAAGAAGTTGAAGAAGAAGTTGTAATGCCTGAAGAAGAATCAAAGGACCTTGGTTGGTTATGGACCCTATTCATCTTAGTAATCGTAATAGTAATTTTCATGTTTATTTTACATAAATTTACTGGCGGTGCTAAGGGCGGAGCTACAGGTGTTAAATTTAAACCTAGAGACTTAGGATCTTCAAGAGATGGTTCTTGGGGAACTCCTGAAGTTTCTTCTAAGAAGGGTTCAAAACCCTTTTATTAAATTCTAAAAACTTTTTAAATAGAAATTTATTCTAATTGCTTACTATGGCAACGAATGTAACCTTTGATTATCAGAAAGCTGAAGAGAAATATAGGGACGCTGATAGTCTTGAAGAGAAGATGAATTGTTTGAAAAAAATGCTCCAAACTGCGCCCAAACATAAATCTGCAGGAAATTTATTAGCTTCTATTAAGGAAAGAATTGCCAAATTAAAATTGCAGATGGATCGCCAAAAAAAGGCATCTAAGGGGAGCGGATATTCGTTAACAATCAAGAAGGAAGGCGCAGCTCAAGTTTGTTTAGTCGGAAAAACAAATACTGGAAAAAGCACTCTGTTGAAAGAACTTACAGGTTCTAATGTCGAAATAGCAGATTATGAATTTACTACTAAACGTCCAGAAGTTGCAATTATGGATTATGAAGGAGTTAAGATTCAAGTTATTGAAATTCCTGCTATAGTCGAAGATTTAGAAGAAAGTGTGATGGGTCCAACATTTATTAGTATTATGAAGCATGCAGATTTGTTAGTTTTGATGTTTAATGATGCAAAAGAAAAAGCATTCTTAGATAAAGAATTAGATGGAATAAAAACAGAAAGAACAGTGTATAATAATCAAGCTAAAGAAAAATTTTCTAAATTACTTTGGGAACGTATTGGAATGATCAAAGTCTATACTAAACAAGCAGGAAAAGAAAAAGATTTTCCTCCAGTTGCTTTTAACAAAGGGGCTACTGTGGGAGATGTAACTCAAAAAGTACATAAGGATTTTGTTAAGAATTTTAAATATGCAAAAATTTCTGGAAAAAGTGCTAAATTTAAATGGCAAACTGTGGGAAAAGATCATGTGTTAAAAGACGATGATATTGTTGAATTACATATGAAGTAAAATGAATAACTTTTAATAGGTTTAATTTGTTTATTTTAATATGGCAGACTTAAAAGAGAATTTGGAAAATATTGAAAAAGCGGAAAAGAATTTTGAAAAAGAGCTTTCCAATTTTAAGAATGAATTTGCTGAAAAAACTGAAATAAAAGAAAGAAATTTTGAAAAAACTGTTGGCGCATTAATTTCTAAAGATCAAAAAATATTGTTAGTTCAAAGAGGTCATCACCCTTTTAGAGGTACATGGACATTACCTGGAGGGCATATCGAAGAAGGAGAGGCCGATGAAGAAGCAATTATACGAGAAGTTAAAGAAGAAACTTCTTTAGGTTTTAAACCAGAATATTTTGGAAGTTATGAAGAATGTTTTGAAGAGTTAGGCTGGTTTGCATATGTTTCTATTTTCAAAGGAGAATTTAAAGGCGAAATAGATATGAAGAAGGTGGATCCAGAAGAGATATTAGATATTAAATGGACAAGTTTTAATGAGCTAAAGGATTTAAAAATTGGTTTTGAGCATAGAAAAATTATTGATGAATATTTTTCTTCTTAGTTAATTATATAAGTGAGGAAGTGTTAATTTATTTTTGGAGGGATTATTATGAGCAAAGTAAATTATGTAGGATTAAAGTCATTAGATACAACAGAGGGAGAAATTTTGAAAACCTTGGTATTAAAATATTTGGTTAAGTTAGATAGATCACTTCCAAATGGAAATGTTAAGTTTCATGTTAAACTTCACGAAATTGGAGGGAAAGTAAAATATTCTTTTCATGCAAGAGTTAAGGCAGAAAAAGAAATATTAACTTCTGCTGCAGATGATTGGGATTTGAGAAGAACAGTTCACAAAGTTATGAAGAAATTACTTAGTTCTGTAGAAAATAAACTTAGATTGGATGGTCAAAAACAAGAAAAGTTTCACCCTAAAAAGGCCAAAAGAGGATTTGGTAAAAGTATCAAAATGAAACTTAAGGGATTGGTTAAATTTAGATGAGTTTTAAACAGGTTATTCTTGTACGGGCAGATTTGAAAATGCCCAAAGGAAAACTTGCAGTGCAAGTAGCACATGCTAGTGTTGAAGCAGTACTAGGTTCAAGTCAAGAAAAAGTTAATGCTTGGAAAAGAAATGGTATGAAAAAAATAACTTTGAAAGTTATTGATAAAGAAGATTTAATGTATTATGTAAAGAAAGCTAGATCCCATAAATTGAAAACTGGTTTAATTACGGATGCAGGAAAAACTTTTTTTGATACTCATACTACTACTTGTTGTGCAATTGGTCCAGATGAAGAAGGAAAAATTGATACCGTAACTGGCGAACTTAAAATGATTTAGTAAAAAGGTAGACAACTAACCAGGGTTCCCACAGCAAAGTGCAGTACAACCTGGAACGTGGGATTGCTTAACTTCTGTGTTCGAAATGGGAACAGGTGGAACCAATCCGCTATGGTCGTCTGACTAGAATTCTTCAATTGCTATTTAAAAATGTTTTGGAAGTGTTTTTGGATTATCTTCGGAATTTCTTAGGCAACTGCTATTAAAAGTAATTATTACTTGTTTCTATGAGATTAATAATTGTAGTTTTGGTAGTTTTGGGTTGTTTCTATGTGCCTGTTGAGGCTTATAACACATGTACTAATTTTGAAGTTATCTCTGATAATTCTACCCGTTATAATGGCCCTCCTAGCATTTTTGGAGATCAAGTAGTTTGGGCTAGTGAAGGGAATATTGTGGCCTATAATCTATCTAATAAGGTTCTAATGCAGATTACTAATGATTATTGGTGGAAAGAAGACGTTGAAATCTTTGAAAATAGAGTAGTTTGGGTAGAATATGGCCCAATTGCCCAGATAAGGGGGTGTGATTTTGAATTGAACGGATTTAAAGGAGGTTGTTTAGAAAATGATTCTAAATTATGGATAACTAATAGTTTTTCCTTGAAATCTGATCCTGTTTTATTTGAGAATAAACTGGTTTGGTCTGAATATGATGGAAATGATTTTGAAATTGTTGGTTGTGATTTTGAATTGAACGGATTTAAAGGAGGTTGTTTAGAAAATGATACCAAATTATGGATAACGAACAATACTTACGATGATAAAAATCCGGATGTTTTTGAAGATAAATTAGTGTGGGAATTTTTTGATGGAGATTGGAATGTTGGATTTTATGATATTTTAAAAGAATCTTCTTTGAGATTGCTAGAACTAGGGGATCAAAGGAGTCCAAAAATTTTAAAGAAAAATGATAGATTTTATGTAGTCTATTCAAGTAATGAATTAAATGAAGACGATATCTTTTACTATTCATTAAATTCTAAATCTAAAAGAAAACTAAACTTAGTGAATGGCTATGATGAATGGAATGTTGAAGTAAATAACTTTGGAAATGTTTCTTTGTTTTGGCAGACTTCTAGATCTGGAATTTCAAATTTAGAAGGATATAATGGAGAATTTATTGATGCATCTTATAGCGGGTTGGATAATCAAAGAGAATTGGATGTGTATGAAAATAAATTAGTTTTCCAGAGAATTAATTCTGGAAAAGAAGAAATTTGGATAAGTTACTGTTAATCATCCAATAAGTCTAGTGAAAATATCTTTTGCATCTAACCAGGTTCCAAATCCAATTGCCATGATTACAAAAAGAATCATGAAAACTATTAAGACTCTTAATAATTGATTAGTTTTTCTTATCTCTTTATTTGTTCTTTCAAGATTTTCCTGAGAAAATCCATAAAGTTTGTTTCCTTTTTCGTCTTTGTATTCCATCGCTATTGCCCCCTGTAGCATTATTCTGCAGTATAAGAGATATTTAAGCCTTTATCTTCTAGACTTTCTTTTATTGCTTCTTTATCTGTTTGTACCCAATTGTATTTAAGTGGATCAACTGGAGAAATTAATCCTTGATCCATATCAATGAAACAAAATTCTTCAAGAGCTATGAAATTTCTTGCAACTTCCGTTTTAAGATTTCCTAGCAGACTGTAGAAAAATTTAGGTTTTTCTTTGTTCATTCCTACTAGTTCTCCAATATTCGCAATTAGATGATAGTCTGCAATTAGATTATCTAACATTTTATATGCTTCTAATCCTGAACTGTAACTTAGGTTGAAGTAATATGCAGTATTGATTAAGTAACCTGACTCAGAACAACTAAATCCTTCTATGTCTCCAGCAAATCCCTTTGAACCATATTGATTTCCTAAATGATAATTTTTTTGAGCTAAAAGCATCATTGCACGTGCATCTATAAATAATAATGTTGCCTGTTCTTCTTTTGTTTTTTCTGAATGAACGTTATTTGCGACTTCTTCACGTATTAATTTTAGTTCTTCAAGATAGGCATCAATATGTTTGTAATTGATTAAAGATTCTGCTTCGCCGCCAATCATTTCTGCTTTGAATGAAGTTTCATACTTTTGATCTAACTCCGTTATTTGATCGAATGTAGTTTTGAATTCTACATTTTTTGAATTTAAAAATAATGTGAATATTATTATTGCGGCTAGTATTCCTAGTGCTATTTTGATACTTTTTTTATGGGTTTTAATTAGTTTTTTCATAGGCTTGTAATTTTTGTATTGATTTATAATATTTTTGATTGAAAAGTTATTTATATAGGGATTATAAGATAAGTGTATGGCCAGAAGAAATTTTGATGTTAAAGGGATTGCAAGAGAAAGAATTTTGGAGTTGTTTAAACAGGCAGAGGACCAATTTAACAAACATTCTGAAAGAAGCAATAAATATGTTAAAATGGCTTTAAGATTAGCCGCTAAGAGTGGAATTAGGATGCCTAAGAAGGTTAGAAGGAGTTACTGTAGGAATTGTAAAAGTTATCTGGTTAGTGGAAAAAACTCTAAAATAAGAACTAGAAATGGGAAATTAGTGGTTTCTTGTCTAGTTTGTGGAAGTCATAGAAGAATGATATTAAAGCCTAAATTTTAAAGTAAGTTAGTAAGTTTTTCTTTTTATTGATTATTTTTGATTGTTTGAATTTGTGTGGCATTAGTTCTTTGTATAGGTTATACCATTCGTTTTTTTGCCATTCTTTTTCTTTTTTTAACATATAAGAAAATCCCCTGGCCATTAAATCTTTATCAACAACTCCTCCTTTGTGAGGATGTTTGTATTTTCTTGGTAAATGTGAATGGAATCCATGAGAATAATGCACTATTTCATGAGCGATTGTTAATTTGATTACATCTTCTGGAACTTGAAGATTTTGAAAAATTTTATTTATTGCAATTTCTGTGGTTTTATCTTTCTTTGTGGTTATGTGTCCAAATTTATTTTTCCACTGCCCTTTCCATCTTATAGATACATTCTTTTTTTCTACGTCTGGAAAAAATAGTTGCCAGATTTGTTCAAATCTTTGATTTAACCACTCATCATCTCTCATTTTTAGAAAGTAGTTACTATGTATTAAAAATATTGTTGTGAAGAATATTGCTAATTAAGCTCTCTTGAACTGTGCAACAGTATCAATAAGATCTGTGTGACCTAAGAAAGTTGCTTTACAACAGTAACGGTCAAGACCCAGGTCTTTCATTACTTTTTTCTTTTCTTCGCCTTTTTCAACTCTTTGGGTGTATTCTTCCCAAAGGTGACTAATTGGTTTGCCACACGAAAAACATCTTACTGGTATTATCATTTTGAATATTATACTAACGGTATGACTTTTGTCTCTTTGCACGAGGTTTTGAGTCGTTTGGTTTGTGAGGTTCGTTTCTTCTCACGTCTGCTACTAGCAGGTGTCTATCATAATTTAATAAATCTTTCTTTAATTGAGGATCTTTCTTTGAAAAAGCAAAGATTGCTTTTGCGATTGCTAATCTTGTTGCTTCTATTTGGCTTTCTGAGCCTCCGCCATGAACTTTAATTTTAATATCTACTTTTGAAGCTAATTCTTGAGCTAATTCTAATGGCTCCTGTAATCTTAATCTTGAAACCAGTGGTTCAATTGTTGCTAAACTTTGTTGGTTGATTACTACGTTTCCTGTTCCTTCTTTAACTGTAGCTCTTGCTATTGCTTTTTTTCTGCTACCTGATACGTTAAAGATTGTTTTTTTCATTTTCTTCTACCTAGTAATTTAGACACTTCTTTTAGACGAATATATTTAAGAGTTTGCGTTTTACTTATGTTTGCTTCTGGAATTGTAATTGTTTTTTTTCCTTCAAGCTCTTCTGGAACGCCAATATGGCATTTAACTTTTGCATATGCTGCTATTCCTCTTGGTTGTTTGTGTGGAAGCATTCCTCTGATCATTCTTCTCATGAATTTGTCTTCTCTCTTTGGAATGAAAGGTCCTTTGTATGGGTGCCCCCTTTCTTGTCTATGAAGTTGTTTCTTCATAACATCTGCTTTGCTTCCAGTAATTAGTATTTTTTCTGAGTTGATTACTTCTATTTCGTTACCAAGTAATGCTTGTTTTGCAGCGTAGCTAGCAAGTCTTCCAGCAATTAAATTATTTCCATCGATTATCATTTTAACAAAGTAATTTGATTTTGCTCCCTTTTGGATTATCTTTCATAAGTTGTGAAATTGAAATAGAGTCTTTTATTTTTTCTGTTGCTGAAGCTGAAAATTGCCATGCTGCAACTTTAACTTGTTTTGTTAATTCTCCTGTAGCTAAAACTTTTCCAGGGATTAGAACTGTTTCTCCGTCGTTGGAGTTTTTATTAATATCTTGTAGATTTACATGACGTCTTTGTCTTGTAGGTCTTTCTAATTCAGTAGCTACTCTTTTCCAGATTTTGGATTTGTTCTTTATACTAGCTGTTTTTAACTCTACTATGAGTTTTGCTAATTCCGGGTTTGTAGTTCCTGTTCTTTTCATTTTAATTTATTTATAGAACACGTTTGTGCTCTACTATTCGCTTTCGCTTGCAAAGTATGTTATTTTTATGTTTTGGGTATATAAGGGTTTCTATGGGTTATTTATGTCCTTAGAATTATAATTTTTTAATTGAAGCTTCAAAATCATTGATTTTTGAGTCAAACATTTCAATTGCCTTTGTTAAGATTTCTCCAGGCGCTAATTGTCCCCAAGATTCAATTGTAAAAATGAAATCTTCTGTACTTGAAGTTACTTCTATTCCATTCATTTCACAAATATCTTCATGAGCTTCATTCCATCTTGTTAAGTCTTTGATTTGTAATCCTGTTCCTTTCTTTTCAACTACTTCAGAAAGTTTTTCTAAAACTGCTGTAACGTTGCTGTCTTTTGTTGTTGTTAACTGAGGAATTCCTCTGTAGATTGCAAGTCCTGGTGTGAATTTTGCATGTTCTTTTCCTTGGCCTAATCTTGCAGTTGCAATTAATTCGATTGATTGATCTTCTAAAAGTTTTGTAATTATTGTTTTTTCAATTGCAGGAACTACTTTTGGATCCTGACTTTTTAGATCTGAAGCATAAACTGTACATGGTCCTTCTGCTTTCATGGTTAATTTTAATTCGTATTGTGCACTATGTGGTCTATCCGCTTCTTTTCCTTCCCATAATTTGTAAGATTTTAAGTCTGTTTTTAGTGGAGTTAATCCTAATCTTAATGCTAACATTTCATCATATAATGCAGATCCATTTTTTTTGAATTCAATTTCATCAATAGCCATAGTCGGAACATATGCTAAGATGTATCTTCTGATTGCATTAGCAATTGAAGGGTTTATTTTAGAAATTTGGAAAGAAACTTTAGTATCGTCTTTTTTTAGAACTTTGATATCCATAGTTAAACTCTCCTTCCTCTTCTACCGCCTTTCTTTCTACATCCGTCTGTAGGTAATCCTGTAACATCTTCGATGATACCGATTCTAATTCCGCTTCTGGATAAAGAACGAACTGCAGCTTGCGCTCCAGGTCCTGGTGAATTTGGACCATTATGGCCTCCAGGTGCTCTGATTTTAATATGTAATCCGGTAATTCCTTTTTCTCTTGCTTGTTCAGCTACTTGTTTTGCTGCAGCCATTGCTGCATTAGGTGAAGATTCTAAACGGTGTGCTTTTACAACCATTCCTCCAGTAACCTTTGCAATTGTTTCTGAACCTGTAATGTCAGTAATATGAATTATTGTGTTGTTGCTACTTGAATAAATATGTGCAACTCCCCATCTTGGTTTTTGGTCTGCCATTTTATTCCTTTACCTCTTTAGTTTCTGGCTTTTCTTCAGTTTTAGTTTCTTCCTTAGCTTCAGGTTTTGGAGCTTCTGTTTCTGCAGGAGTTTCCTTAGGTTTTTCTTTCAAAGGTACTTCAACTACGTCTACTTTTTTTGAATCTTCTTTCTTAACAATTACTAATTCTGGATGTTCTTTGTCTGTGAAAGGTGAAGCTGGTGCGTAAGCTAAATCATCACTCGTTTTTACTAAATAAGAAGGTATGTTTGTTTTATTGTTGTTAACTGTAATGTGTCCGTGTGCAATCATTTGTCTTGCTTGTTTGCTTGTTCTTGCAATTCCTTGAGTAAGAATCATTGATTGTAATCTTCTTGCTAGTAATTGTCTTACTGAAATTTCTAAAATATCATCTAATGTTGCACCCTCAGTTAAGATTCCCAAACTGATTAATCTTTTAATAAGTAATTCTTCTTCTTTTTTACCTTGATCAGATGTATCTGCAACAAGTCTTTTTGCTTGTTTTTTAATCGCACTTAATTTTGAATTTAATTTCCAAATTTCTTTTTTATTTTTTAATCCGTATTCTTTTGTAAGTCCTCTTTCTTCTTCAATTCTTTCGCCTTCCCATGGATGTGATGGTCCTGAGTATTTTTTTCTTGGTTTCCTTACAATTCCCATTTTATTTCTTCTTCTTAGTTACTCCTACACTTCCTGCTTTTCTGAAGTTTCCTTGTGTTCTTTGTCCCCTTACTGGAAGACTAAACATGTGACGGATTCCTCTGTAGGATTTTATTTTCTTCATTTTACGAACGTCGAATTCTTTTGTTAATTTTAATGTTGGACCTGTTAAGTGAAGGTTTTCTCCAGAATCTGGATCATTTTTTCTATTGAATAACCATTTAGGTATTCCTTTTGATTTTGGATCAGCTATTGTAGCTTCGATTTCTTTGATTTTTGCTTCGTCCAGTGAAACAATTTCATCCTTTTCTTTAATATTTAGAACTTGACAAATTGCTCCTGAGAAAGGTAAGCTAATTCCTTTGATTTTTGATAGCCCGTAAAGAACACTCTTATTACCAGCTATATCTGTGTTAGCTATTCTAATTAATCTTTTAATCTCATTTGCCATTTTATTTGTGAATTAGAATGAAATCCATTTAAAAGAGTTTTGGTGTTTAAACGCCTAAGAATAGCCTATATTTGTCTTCTTCACTAATTTCTGCGATTAATCTTTTGATTATTGCAGATTCAGGATCAGGCATTAGTTTAACTCTTGCTTTAATGTCTTCAAAGTCTGTAAATTCTTTATCTTCTCTTTGTTCTAATATTTCCCACATGTGTTTTTTACCTATTCCAGGAATAAGTTCTAATTGATGCATTCTTGCATTAATTGGACCAGCTTTGTTAAAGAAATCTATGAACTTTTGTTCTTTTTCTTTAACTAATCTTTTTAGAGTTTCTTCTAAGTTTAATTTAGCTGTTTGTGTTAATTTGAAAAAATTAATTCTACCACTGATGTGATGAATGTCATCTCTTTTACCTTCGCCCATATACACTTCTTGGTTAGGTTGTAAAAAAATTCCTTTCTTTGGAACTAATTCTAGAATTGTAAAGTGTTCAGCACCTATAGCTTGCACTATTGCTGTCTTGATGTGTGCAGGTCTTGTATCCGATGGATACCCGTGTGGGAGAAAGTCTAGTACTATAGCTTTTTCTTCCTTCGCTTGTCTTTCCATTGTTTAATTGCATTCTTAATTACTTCATACAGTCGACGATTTTCTTTAAGTCATCTTCTTTCAGTGTTATGTTATCGTTTGATAAAATGATTTTTATGCTGTCTTCATCTGTTGGTTGAACATTTGCAAGATTATTAATTTGTCTTTCTTTTAATCTTTGAACATCTAAAGTTTCTAATGCTTTTTTTAAGTCACTAACTTTTTTTAATCCTTCTTTACCAAAAGAATCAATAAATTCTTGAGCTTTGGTTGTTCTGAATCCTGGTTCATTTTCTCCAAGATTTTTTTTGATTATTTTTAACTTGTCAGCTACTTCTGAATAGTTCAATGTTTTTTCTGATTTAATTTCAATTTCTGCCATTTTATGCTTTTTTTAAGTGTACAGGATGTACTACTGCTGTTTTTCTTTTGTTTCCATCTTTGAAAGAAACGTGATAACAGTTTCCTTCTTTGGATATTACTTCTCCAGTCTTTCCGTGAAATCTTGGGAAATACATTCCTTTTTGATATGCAGGTTCTGCACTAAAACATACTTTTGTACCATTTTTTAATTCTTGAAAGAATCTTCTGATACTTATTTTACCCTTCTCTTTAGGGCTTTTTCTCAATTTACTTCTGGTTTTTCTTCTAAATCCACCAACTCTTGTTGCCATAGTTTATTCCTCGTAATTAGTTATTATAAGATAAGTTACACCGATATTTTGAATTTATAAATGTAGTGGTTACTCTTTTTTTGTTTTAATGGCTTCTAGAGCCCTACTAAGAGTAAAGAATAGATTTTCTCCTTGGATTTCTGAGTTTAAGTTTTCTGAAGTTTTTTGAAATTCAGCACTTATCTTGAAATCTTTTGGATTGTTAGATTCTAAATTTAAAATTAGGTTTTGGAAATCTTCTGTTTCTTCTGCTAATTTTTTAGCATAGTTTCCAACAATTTTTTTTATGACAATTAGGCTTGCATTGTCTATTTCGCTAAATCCTTTTAGTTTTATGTTTCCGCCTAGTTCTATCATTGTGAGGTGTTAAATTATTATGTTAGAGTGTATAAATAACTTTCTAAATAACTTTGTTGGAAAGGTTTATAAGTAATTTTGAGTTGATTAAGGTATCAAAAAGGGGTTATTTTAATGCATTCAGATCACAAAGTACTTTTTCCAGCGTTTTTGATACTGTTTGCTATGTTTTTATCTTTTAATTATGATTCGTTAGTTAGTTCTGAAGTTAATGTTGTTGAAGTTGGTAATAGTTTAACTGGTTATGCTGTGAATAATAATGTTTGTGGAGATAGCGGAGTGTTGGAAATGTATAATATTACTAATTCTCATGTTGCTGCTGTTGGCGATGATTCTTCAAATATTGCTTATTGTGCTTCTGTTTCTCAGTCTCTTATTACTAATTCTCCTCTAAGAAATTGTTATACTGATTTATCTAATTTGATTGGTTATGCTTCAAGTGGTACAGATATTGGTGCTGAATTTAATTCTCCTAAGGGTGTAAGTGTGTTGATGGATGTTAATGGTTTTAGTTACGCATATGTTGCAGATACAGGAAATCATTGTATAAGGATTGCAAAGGGGGATGGAAGCGTTGAACATTTTTCTGGGCAATGTACTTTTAGTGGGGTTGATGATGGAAATGCAAACACTGCTAAATTTAATTCTCCTGAGAGTTTAGTTGAAATGGGAGGAAATTTTTATGTTGCAGATACAGGAAATCATTGTATTCGTGAGGTTAATGTGAGTACTGGGTCTGTGAGTACTCTTGCCGGTAGTTGTGGAAATAGTGGTTCTGCTGATGGGATGGGTAGTAATGCTAAATTTAATTCTCCTTCCGGAATAACTACTGATGGTGTTTATCGTTTGTGGGTTTCTGATAATAAATGTGTTAGAGAAATAGATACTACTACTGGTGATGTAACTACTATTGTTGGAACTTGTGGAAATAGTGGTTCTGCTCTTGGTGTTGTTGAAGGAATTTCTTATAATTCTGATTCAAATGAAATTTATATTGCTGATAAAGGTAATAGTAAAATAAAAAATTATAGTGTTTCTTCAGGCTCAATAAGCAATTATGTTTCTGCAACTAATCCTTCAGGGATGGTTTTTGATTCAGGTTTAAAAATACTTTATTTTGCTAGTAGTTCTCAACATAAAATTTGGAAAGTAGATACTGCGTTAACTCCTTCAGCTAGTGTATATGCTGGTTCTGGAACTCTTGGTTTTGTGGACGGAGCTATTTCAAGTTCTAGATTTGATACTCCTTACGGTATTGGTGTGGATAGTTTCGGAAATTTGTTTGTAGCAGATTCTCAAAATCATGCAATTAGAGTTGTAGCTCCAACAGCCCCAATAGATGTTTATACTTTGTCTGGAAAGAACGTGCAAGGTTTTTCAGATTTATCTGCAATTACTAATTCTCATTTTTATGCATCAAGTGCAACTACAAACATAACCAAGCAAGGAACATATGGTAGAATTTGTTATGATGGTTTGAGTTGTGAATCTAAAGCAACTTGTGATACTTCTCAGGAATGTATATTTTCATTTAGTGCTGCAACTAATTCTATGGTTGGTGCTTGTGGAGATTATAGTACAGATGTTTGTTGTGAACTTGGTGGAAGTGGAACTTATTGTGGCGATGGAACTATTCAGAATCCAAATAGTAATGGTGAATCTGAACAATGTGAATCTGATACTGATTGCGGAACCGGTCAAACTTGTGTAAATTGTCAATGTACTGTTCCTGGAAACGATGCTGATGGTGATGGAATTATTGATGATGATGATAATTGTCCAAATCATCCTAATAGTGATACTCTTGGAACTTGTGTTGTTGCTGGAACATTTTCAAATCCTGATCCTAATTCGTCACCGATTACTTGTACTACTGATGCGGATTGTAGTGGAAAAAAGATTGGGGCAACATTGGTAGAGTATTGTGCAGGCGGAATTGGAAGAAATCAAGATAACAATGATAATCCGTTTGGAACTAACGGAGATAATTGTGGAGATGCATGTGATATTAATTCACAAAATGCATGTACTTGTTCTGCTGGAGATGATCTTTGTCCTGGCCCGGATACTTGTTCAGATGCATTAGTTGGTGCTAGCTTTGGATGGGATAGAATTTCTGCAAACAAAGGAGATTTGACTAAAATAATTCTTGATTTAAATTTTGTTCCAGACTGTGATGGGCAAATATTTGACGTTACTGTTATTGATGCCGATACTGGTACACCTTCGCTTACAAAACCTAGTCCTATTACAATTATGAATGCTTATGGTGAAACTGAATGGTACGCAGAAAATAATAATCCTGGACAAACTCCTGCAGATGTAAAATGGTATGGAGAATCAATTAAAGATTCAATATTGATGAAAACTGGAAATTTAACCGTTAGTGGAGGAACAAGTTATTGTGGTGATGGTGCAATTAATGGTGGAGAACAATGTGATGATACTGCTAATCCTATGTTTGGAGATGGAAGTGATACTTGTGAAGATTTTGGTTTAACTGGGGGAGCATCTTTAGATTGTATGAATTGTGTAATTGATACTAGTGGTTGTATTGGAGATTCTGGAGTTTGTGGCGATGGAAATATTAATCCTGGAGAAACTTGTGATGGAACAAATATGTCTGGTTTGACTTGTGAAGATGTAGATGAGTTTACTGGTGGAACTTTGGGATGTTATCCGCCGTCGGATGCAAATGAATGTACCTTGGATGTTTCTGGATGTGTTGGAAGTAGTGGTGGTTATTGTGGCGATGGAATTCAAAATATAGATGAAGCATGTGATGATGGTGGAAGATGTGGAACTACTTCTACATATTGTACTTCTGATGCTGAGTGTGATACAGATGTTCTTTGTCTTCCTCAAAGCGGAGATGGTTGTGATGATACTTGTAATTTGGAAGATGGTTATGGTGGTGGAGGCTCGGGCAATTGTAATTCTAATTGTATTTTAGGAAATAAGATGTGTAGTACTAGTGCAAATACACTTTATACTTGTGCAGATTATAGTAATCCTCCTGATGGATGTTATGAATGGGGCGTTGGAGAGACTTGTGCTTCTGGAGAAACGTGTAGTCCAGAATTTGATCAGTGTGTCGATAGTGGTTGTAGCGTGAAAAATAGTCCTACAATACTTATTCCTAGTTGTAGTGGAGTTAATGAAGATTATGTTTGCGGTAAATGGAGTGATTGTATGAATGGAGAAAAAACAAGAACATGCTCACAATGTGATACTGGGACCAGTTGTCCATGGCCTACACAAAAGATTAATTGTGAACCAGAACCTTCAGTTAAGGGTTCAGCATTTGATTTATTCAGTTGGATGGTTGGATTATTTTTAATTGTTGGATTCTATTTGATTAGAGAAAAGAAAATTAGGATTAGTTTTAATTAAATTAATTTTTTAGAAACATACGGTCCGTCTTGTATGTAATTTAATTGTTTTTTATAGTATTCTCTTACTCCGATTCCAGAAATAACTAACATTTTATTTGCATCATATTTTTCTTTTGCAATTTTTTCTGCTTCTAACATTAGAGATTTTCCTAATCCTCTATGTTGTGCTTCAGCAGTTTTAGTCGGTTGATTGTTAATGTCTAAAGATTTACCAAATACATGTAGCTCTCTTATTCCTGCACTTTTGGGAGTTATTTCTTTTCTAAATGGTTTGTAAGGAATTCTTAATCTTGCATATCCCAATAGAATATCGTTCTTAGTATCTTCTTTTGAAATAAATATCTCTGTTCCGTTTGAAGCATCATAAGTATCTATTTTAGTTTTTACATGATCATAAGAAACTTCTTTGTTTTTTGGTTCTCTACATCTGATACATCTGCATTGGGCTTTTGCTTTTTCTAATTTTTGTAAAATTATTTGCCTTAGATTTGTTTTGTCTACTCCTGCCTCTGTCATGTAGGTAGGAATATCTCTTTGTATTCTCATGATTCTACAGCATTCTGGAATTATTTTTTTAATTTCAATTATTCTTTCTGTTGCTTGTTCTGTGTTTATTGGTTTGAATTTACCTTTTTTAAACTCCTCATATAATGGAGTTCCAGCCATAACTAAACAAGGATAAATTTTTAGAGAATCTGGCTTAAAGTTAGGATTAGTAAATAACTCTTTGTATTCTTTTACGTCTGATGATTTAGTAGATAATGGTAGGCCCATCATCATGTGATAAGTTACTTTTAGAAAAGAATCTTTTAGTAACTGAGTAGCTTTAATTGTAGTTGTAGTAGGATGTCCTCTTTTAATTTCTTTTAGTATTTTATCATTAAGGCTTTGAACACCCATTTCTACTCTGGTAGTTCCTGCTCTTAGCATTTCATTTATCTCAGGTTCTAATGAACAGTCAGGTCTTGTTTCAATAACTAATGCAATGCATCTAATCTTAACGTTTTCATTCTTTTTTTGTTCTTTTACTAATGTGGTTTCTTTGTTTTTTTCTTTTAACTTGAACATCTTTTCAATTAGTTTCTTTTCTCTTTCTTTGGAGTCTAGCTTTTCTGAAAGTAAGAAGAATTTATTGAATTTCTTTTCATTTAGATTGCCTTCTTTGTCGTAGAATTCTTTTGAGAAATCATTCAATGCTTTCATTGCAAAGGTGATAAATTCATCTCTGTAAACTTTTGGGAAAGAAGGAAATGTTCCTCCCATAACGATTAATTCTATTTTTGTAGGGTTGTGGTTTAGTAAGATGTAATGTTCTAATCTGTTGAAAACTTGTAAGTAAGGATCGTATTGATTTCTAATAGCTCTTTTTACTGCTGGTGCTCCGTCAGTGTAACTTTTCGGTGTACTTCCAAAAATAGAATTTGGACCTCCCGGACAATATGTGCATTTAGCTTGTGAAGGGCAAGAAATTGGTGCAGCCATTATGGCTAATGGTGCTACTCCTGATAGTGTTCTTACAGGTTTACTTGTGATTAATCCTTCAATTGTTTTTCGTTGCGATTTAGGTAATGTGTGGACTATTTCTGCGTTTTTTGGAACTTCTTCTAATCCTAACTTTTTTGCAATTTGGTGTTTTAATTTGTTGAATTCTTGACGAGATTTGATATTCTTTGTATGTTTTACAATCTCTAACATGAATTCTTTTTTTTCTTGATTTACCATGGTTTGTTTGACTTTAGCAAGTTTTATATATCTTTTTAAGGTAATTTAGTTTATGAAGAAGAAGGTGAGTTCTAAAAAGAAAGCGTCTAAGGCGTCTAATATCTCTGATGTTATGGGGGCCTCATATATTAAGAGACTTTTAGCTTATTTTATTGATATGCTGGTTGTATCTTTAGTAATGTATTTTCCTATAAAAGAATTATTCTCTGGAATGGTTGGCGAGGGAGAAACATTTTCTTCTCTATTTGCAGCTTCAAATGAAATGAGTTTTTCTATATTTTTACTTGATTTTGTTTTAGCATTAGTATTTATTTTGTATTTTGCATTATTAGAATTTAACATTTCACAAACTGTTGGAAAAATGATGATGGGTTTAGAAGTTAAATCTGTAGTCGGAAAAGAATTAAGTTTTAGACAGTGCTTTATGAGAAATATTTCAAAAATGTCTGTAATGTTTTTATTTATTGATAGTATCTATGGATTATTTAAAGGAACTAGAAGAAGATTTTTAGAAAAATATTCTGCAACTGTTGTGGTGAATAAATGGTAAAGAAAAAAACAACAAAAAAGAGTGCTAAAGAAATTAATAATAAATATCAAGAAGAATATATTAAAAATTTAATTAAAAGTAGTAGAAAAAGAAAAAAGTTCGACGGTAAAAAATTCAAAACGGTTTTGAAAGTTTTATTGATTATTTGGGTGTTGAGTTTCTTTATTGGAAAAATTTTCTCTGGAGAAGTTGGTGATAAGGTTGCAATTATTCCTATTGAAGGTCCAATAATGAGTTCTATTAGTGCTTCTCCTTTTGGAGGAAATGTAGTCGATAGCGAAACTATTGTAGATCTTATTGAAGAAGCTAGCGAAGCCAAAAATGTTAAAGCGATTATATTAGAAATAAATAGTCCTGGAGGAACAGTGGTTGCTTCTAAGGAAATAGCTAGAGTAGTTAGTGAATTAGAGGTTCCAGTAGTTTCTGTTATTAGGGAAGTTGGTGCGAGTGGAGCTTATTGGATTGCCAGTGCTAGTGATTTTATTATTGCGGACGAGATGAGTATTACTGGCTCAATTGGAGTTAATGGAGGTTATTTGGAATTTAGTGGATTGATGGACGAGTATGGTGTAGGTTATGAAGAGATGACTGCTGGAAAATATAAAGATATGGGGAATAAATATGAAAAGTTAAGTTCTAAAGAAAGAAAAATTATGCAAAAGAAATTAGATTTAATTTATGAAAACTTTTTAGGTGCAGTTGCAGAAAATAGAAATTTAACTTATACGCGTGTTGCAGAAATTGCGGAAGGACTTTATTATCTGGGAGTTGAAGCAATGGGGCTTGGATTGATTGATGGGTTTGGTGGTATGAAAGAAGGTAAAGAAAAAGTTGAAGAACTAACAGGTTTAGAATTGGAAGAAAAGATTTACGAAGTTGACGAAGGATTATTTAGTGCTTTTGACATGATTGGAGCTAAAAGTTCTTATGGTGTTGGAAGGGGTATTGGGGACTCATTCATTAAAGGAAATATTAATTCTGGTTATTTAAGTCCCATAACATAGATTTAAATAATAGATTTTACTAAGATTTGGTGTAGACTAGGCCGGGGCAGTAGTCGTGCCTTGTAACCACAAATTGGCTTTAGGGTGGGGCTGAAGTAGCGGAGAGGATTAAGCTCTTGGTACTATTCCCGAATCGTACGGCGAAACTTTGTCCCAATTGGCCGATAATCTTGAGAACCAGGTCAGATCCTGACGGAAGCAGCCTTAATCATTGTTGTTGGCGCTTTTGGGGTAACGAAGTGGAGGAAAGTTTGGGGCTCAATAGTATTGGTGTTTGATTCCATCTGCTACGGTCTACATTTCCATAATGTTTTTCGCTTCTTCTGCAATCTCACCAAGATTTAGAATTATTAATTCGTACATTCTTTTTACAATTAATTCGTAAAGTGCTTCTTTTAATTCACCTGAACAGTAAGGCATTATTTCGTCCATTTTTAGAAGGTCTTTTTCTTTCAGAACCTTTCTTGGAATGTCACATTTCATAGACTTTCCTTCTAATAGTGATTTATGTTCTGGAGGTAATCCTTCTTGGGCTCTTTCAAAAGTTATTTTTAGATTACATTTATTTCCAATTATTGGCGTTAATTTATAGTGATAAACATTATTACTTCTAGAAAGATAAACTTCTGAAGGAGAACATGATTTTGCATTTTCTGAAAAACAATATTGGTCTTTACCACAATACTCTCTGGTCATTCCAGAATAATATGCTAAGAAAAATATTCCAGTTAAAATTATGGAGAGGAGGATAAGTTTCATACCGCTTCTGAGTTTTTTATTCTCTGAGTATTCTACCACTTATTCACCCTCCGCCTTTTTATTTTAACATAAGTCTTTTTTTGTAAAAACTTTTACTCTTGACTTCACGTCTTTAAGATAAGACTTTTTGCCTATTAAATATCTTACTCTTGAATTTTCTGCAGATTCTAATAGTTCTTTTGTTAAAGATCCATCAATAACTACTGCACTAGTCGCTTTTCCTAGTCCTTCCATTGTGGAAGCAGCTTCTTTTGCAGGAACTTTTCCTAAGATATTACCTTTACCATCTAATAGACAAGCATTTTTAGTTCCATCCATCTCCTTGATTAAATTAACAAATTTTTCTTTTTGTTTTAATGGAATTCTAAATTCTCTTTCTTGATAGTTGTCTCTGGAGTTGAACCTTCCTCTACCTCTGTCATTTTTATTGAAAGGTTTTCTTTCAGGTCTTCCTCTGCCTCTGTCATTCCTGTCAAAAGATTTTCTTTCAGGTCTTCCTCTACTTTGCCTATCTCCAACTTTTGGTTTAGTTCTTGAAGGCCTTTTAGTTTCTAATGCTGTTTTCAAGGTAACTTTTCCTCTAAGTGCTTGATGGATTTCTTTATGAGTTATTTCTTCTACTTCTTTTCCATCAGGCGCCTTTGCAACAAAATCAATTTTTGCGACTTCTGCAAGTTCTTTAACAATTAAATCTCCGCCTCTATCTCCGTCTACAAAAACTGTAACTTCTTTGCTTTTTGCCATGTCTATTACTGTTTGTGGAACTGAGGTTCCATTCATAGAAACTGCATTTTTGATATCATATTTTAGAAGATTAATTACATCTGCTCTTCCTTCAACTAGAATTACTGATTCAGCATTTTCTACCTCTGGGCCTGCAGGTAATTTATCTTTACCATATTTTACAATGTCTGCAACTCTTACCGCATTGGTAACTTCTTCTTTGATTTCTCTTGAATCAGGTAAAGTTCCATGTGTAAATTTACTTAGAAGACTTTTAGCACGACCAATTAATTGATCTCTTTTAGCTGCCCGTACATCTTCTAATCCTGTAACTTTAACTTCTGCATTACAAGGACCAATTCTTTGAATTGTTTCTAATGCAGCTGCAACTAGTGCTGTTTCTGTTTTATCTAAAGAACTAGGAATACTTATTTTTCCAGAAGTTTTTCCATCTTTGTTTGTGGTTTCTACTTCTATTCTTCCAATTCTACCAGAACTTTGTAATTCTCTTAATTCTAGGTCTGAACCTAATAATCCTTCTGTTTGTCCAAAAACTGAACCAATAACATCAGGTCTGTCTACCATACCATCAATATTGATTGTAGCATGAATTATGTATTTAGCTGATACTAAACTTATTTTTCCCATTTTGTGCTCCTTTATCGCACTCTGTTGGTTCATTATAGAATAAGTGAAACGTGTTTTACCATTAAACTTTTTAAATTTCGAGTTTTATGCTGTTAATCGACTAATTTGCCGTAAATATTAATTTTTTCTAACGTTTTTATTCAAATAATAAACTTTTGCGATGTGTGATTTATTAATAATTGTGAATTTTGCCCACAGTTAACTCTCAAGTTCCTTGCTTGATAATTATCGTGCTCAATTGAGTGATTCTCAAGTGGGCTAGTTTATTGTAGAAAAAGGGCGTTTATATAGTTTACTTTTTGAGTTTTGGAGCCTTGAAATGGTCTTTAATGGTGTTTCTAAGGTCTCTAGTCTCTTTTTTTAGTAGTTTTTCGTCAATTTCATATCTGCTGTTGCCTATAAATCTATCATAGAATTCTCTAATGAATCTGTATAGGTTTTTTCTTGTCCATACATCTTCATAATCTCTTTTAATGAAATTGTTTAGTACGACTAAAACATCTCCTTCTTGGATTATTTTGTTTTTTTGTTTGATGTTTTTTAATTCTGTACCTATAAGTGCAACAATAATACTAATTTTTGCATAATCTGAAACTTTCTTATTTAATTCTAAAACTATTTTTGTGTTTTGCCCTTCTTCACCTTTACTTATTTCATATTTCTTTTCATCGATATTGTACTGATGGTGTTTCCCCCATCTGGTTATCTCTTTGTAAATATCATTAAATTTTAGTTTACCACTAAACTTTACTTCAATTCCTCTTTCGACAAAATCTGTGTATCCCATTTTAATATAAATTTTCTTTAATTACTTTTATTAATTCTTTTCCTTCTTCATCTAATTTATCTTCATAATCATCTAGTTTTTCTGCTATAATAAACTTTTCATAAAGGTGTCTTTGGATTTTACCTGGTAAATTTTCTTTGAAACTTTTTTCATAATTTTTAGTCATGCTTGAAGAAAGTCTAAATTCAAAATCTCCTTTTTGGAGTTTTTTATTTTTTATTTTTACATCTCCTTGCCTTAATGTGATTATTTTTACTTCTGTTTTGAATTTTACATATTCGCTTACTTTTTTTTCACATTTCCATTCAATTGTTAATTCCTTTCCACTGGGTTTAACTGATTCGCTATGGTCTTTATCCTGAATGTAGTATCCTAAATCATCTAGAATTTCTTTACATTCTTTTAGAATTTTAGGTAAATTATATAGGCCGCTATGTTTAATCAGATAATAACTAGCGCCTCCGCCATAGATATCTAGCGTTTCTTTACTTTCTTTACCCATTTTATTTTTTTGTACCTTCTTTTGTAAGGATGATTATGTTTCCTCTTCCTTTTTTTATTTTCTTTACTAATTTTCTAGATTCTAAATCTGTAATCATTAAAGATATCTTTGCTTCACTTGATGGGAACTTTTTTCTTATTTCTTTTTGAGTGCTTCTTCCACCTTGTTCTTTTATGAATTTTAGTAATTTTTCTAAATCTTCTTCTGTTTCGCTTTTTAGATCACTTTCATCTAAGTCTTTTATGAAATGTCCTTTTGCAAAATGTAGGTATAATATGATAATTAGTAATGCAATAATTGTGATTATGATTCCTAAATTTGATGATTCTTTTTCTTCATCTAAACTTAAATTAGCTTCGCTAAAATTTCCAAAATCAGTAATATCATCTTCATTTAATACATTTCCTAATGATGGAATAAGAATTAAGTCTAAAGTATAAATCCCTCCCTCGTTGATTCTAATACTTTCTTCTAATTCATAAGTGTCATCTTCCCCATAATACGTTGCAGAAATTGTATATTCTCCTGGAGGAATTTCAAAAGAATAAGCTCCATCTTTTGAAACTGCCATTTGTTTTGGTTCAGTATCTACAGTAACAATTGCTTTATCTAATTCTTCTAAGAAAATATCATATACTGAACCCTGAATTGTTGCTGCATTAACTAATGGTGAAAATGCTAGCACAGCTAAAATGATTGTGATGATTTTAGTTATGTTTTGTTTTTTCATATTTGATTGGCTGTATGTAAAATATAAAAACCTTTCTTATGGAATTTTTTGGGTAATCTACCTAATTAGAAGAGATTAAAGTTTCCTAAAGTTTCCCTAAAGTATGCTTATAAACAATATCTTACAGATTATATTAAATTAGATTCATATCCGGAGGTATAAAATATGAAAAAATTAATGAAAAAGGGCTTTACCTTAGGTATGGCTTTAATGTTTTTAGTTAGTATTGTTCCTGCAGCATTTGCTCAAGAAGATACAGATGCTACTGAAACAAATATGAAATATATAGATGCTAGTTCTGGAAGAGTAACTGTAAAGAGAGTTCCTACAAGGGGACCAATTACTACTGATGCAGAAGCAAATCCTATTGCAGTTAATCCAATTAGCATAAGGCCTATTGCTATAACTGATAGAGGTGCTGTGGGTCATACATTAAAAAAAGTAGATGATGATGTTGAAAAAAGTAAAAGAAGAAGTAAAATAAAAAACTCGATTGACCATTATCGTAAAAAGATTAAGTATCTTATGTCTGATAAATTCTTAGAGGAAGATAATTATAATGAAAAAAAAGCAGCAAGGTTTTTAGTTTTTTCTACATTATTGACTGAAAGGGCAATTGACTTTTTAGATCATGTTGAAACTAGAGCTGAAAATTCTCCAAAGTTTTTAGAGAAACATCCAGAAGCATTAGAAAAAATTGCTGAAAAGAGGGAGCAACTATCCGGAATCTATGAAGGGCTTTATGATATTGTATCTGATGGAGGATTAAGCGAAATGGGTCTTACTTCTTTAGATAAAGATCTTTATCAAGAAGTTAAGGAAACATATCTTATTTCTCTTGGAAAGGAACTTAAGTCAATTGCTAAGAATAAATACATTTTAGCATATAGAAAACATAACAAAGACAAGGTTGTTAAAAAACTTAAAACTTCTGCTAAAAAATGGAAAAAGAAATATGGCGCAGACAAAGTTAAGGGTGTTGAAGTTGAAATAGAAAGATATGAAACAACTGGAGATATAGGTGCTGTTAAAACTGAAATAACCAAATTAATTGCTGTTGAAGTTGAACCAGTTATGTTAGAAGATAAGGATGAAATAGAAGAGGATTCTGATTAATCAAGAATTGGTTTTATTTGATTGGAAACATTTAAATAGAGCCTTTCCTTGCTTATTTTATCGAAATATTAACGAGGTGTTAACAATATGAAAAAATTAATGATTTTCGCGGTTTTCTTAATGTTGATGGTTTTTGTTGCTGGTTGTGCTCCAAAGAGTGCTCCTAAGACTCCAGAAACTCCTGCACCTGAACCGCCAGTTGGTGATGATTCTGTCCCTGAATTAGACGAAGAATTTGGAGATTTAGATGATTTCGAAACTGAAGATTTTGAAGATTTTGAAGATTTAGGCGATTCTTTTACAATTTAGGGTCCCTAATTTCTTTCTTTTTTTACCACTGTTTAATGATTAAAAACCTAAAGTTTTTTAAAGGATAAATTCTATTTTTTTGCTATAAAATGATAGTAAAAGAAGAACTTTTGAAGAAATTGAGAGCAGCATTTGACCTTAATATTTATGAAGTTAAAATTTGGACTGCTTTGCTATGTAGAGGCGTAGCTACAGCTGGAGAACTTAGCGATATTTCTCAAATTCCTAGAAGTAGAAGTTATGACGTATTGGATTCACTTGAAAAGAAAGGTTTTGTAATGATGAAACTAGGAAAACCTATCAAATATTTAGCAATTAAACCTGAAGAAATTATTAGAAGAATTAAGGATCAAGTTAAAGAAAAAAGTAAAGCTAGATTAACAGAATTAGAAAATATTAAAGGGGAAAATATTTATGAAGATCTTCAATTATTATATACTCAAGGTATTCAAAAAATAGACCATTCTAATTTATCTGGTGCTGTTACTGGAAGAGATAATATTTATACACAATTAAAAAGCATGATTGAAGGTGCTGAAAATGAAGTGATGATTGCAACTACAGAAGAAGGAGCTTTAAGAAAACTTAAGAAATTCAAAAATCTGTTTACTAGATTAGATAAGAAGGGCGTAAAGGTTAAAATTGCAGCGCCATTGACAGGATTAGACAAGCCAATTCTTAAAGATCTTAAGGGTGTAGTAGAGATTAAAAAATTAGAAGGAATAAATGCAAGATTTTGTTTAGTTGATAGAACACAAATGTTGTTTATGGTTTCAGATGATCAAAATGTTCATGAAGCATATGATTCAGCAATTTGGGCAAGTTCTCCTTTTTTTACAAATTCTTTTAGCTCAATGTTTGATACTGTTTGGAATAGTTCTTCTAAGGTTGAGTGATTTGGATGGATGAAGATTCAAATTATCTTGAAGTGGGGTTACATATTTATTCTGATGATTGTGTTACTAAATTTAGAGCTAGCTCTAAATCATATGGCCCTCTCGAAGCAGATAGTGCTGAAGAGTTAGGAAGATTAGTTGTAAATTATTATCCTAAAAAATTTATTAAGTTCAAAAACGGTGTTTATTTTTTTTGTGGAAAAAAATTTATGATTGATCAAAGAGATAAACATAGTAAATATTTTTCTAAAGAAGAGATGATAAGTTTTCATTCTAAACGTTGGGAAACTTTAGAAAATTTAATTGACGAAAGCGAAATTTAGTTTTTTTATTTATTTTTATTAATGATAACACTTATATACTATAATATATAGATTAAAAGAGTAATCACAAACTACATTTTGTAAAATGTTTTGTAATTGCAATAAATAAAACCAAAAAATAAGTTCATGATAATGCGTGAACGGAGGAAAAATGGTTAGAAGAAAAATAAAAAGAGCTGTTAGAAAATCAGTAAGAAAAGTTACTAGAAAAGTAGCAAGAAAAACTGTTAGAAAAACAGCAAAAAAAGCAGTAAGAAAAAGAACTGCAAAAAGAACAGTAAGAAAAACTGTTAGAAAAAGAGTTGCTAAGAGAGCAACTAGAAAGACTACAAGAAAGAGAGTTGCTAAGAGAGCAACTAGAAAGACTACAAGAAAGGCAACTAAAAGAAAAACAGTAAGAAAAACTGTTAGAAAAGCAGTAAAAAAAAGAACTGCAAAAAGAACAACCAGAAGAAGAAAATAATTTTTTAATGGTTGAAAGGGCCCTTAATGGGCCCTAATTTTTAATTTTATTTTGTATAGAATTCTTTGAATTCTGATGCTGTTGAGATATATACAGGTTGGGCATTTTCATTCAGATCGCCTGTTAGCTCTGAAGCTTCACCATACTCAAAAACTTTGTGCGTAGGTATATGTGATTCAATTTCATCTAATTTATCCACTAGGTCGCCTAATGAGTCTCCCTTAAGATAAAAGATATGATCTTTGTCTCCCTCTGCTACAAACTTTGTAGAACAATTTACTTTGTCGTAAAGTGTGCTCTCTAAAAAATATTCTTTCATTATTATCCATCTCCAAACACTATTTACCTTTCGGTAGATGATAATCAATACTGCTTAGTTTAAAAGGTTTTATGGTATAAAAAAGAAAGAAAAAAGTGCGAAATTAATCGCACTTTTTCTAAATTTATTGGTTTCTAATGTTTTTTACAACTTCTCTTGCATCTTTGTAGGTTGTTCTTGCAACCTTTGCAGCATTTTTCAAATAATTATTTGATTTTTTAGCAATGTTCAAAGCATCTTGCGCGTTTGAAACATCTCTCCACATTGAAACTACATTGTTCCAGTCATTATCTAATGCTGAAATTCTATGTTCCATTTCTGTGATTAATGCTCTTGCTTCAGTTACATCTTTACCGTTGTTTTCTGCTTGATCAGTTAATTCTGTTACTCTAACCATTAAGGTGTCAAGTTTTTCTTGAACTGCTGCATATTTACAAGCAACTGCTCTTCCTGCTCCTGTGTAAACAATACCTTTTACGTTATCCCATCCGTTTTGGAATTTTCTAAGTACTGCATTTAGGTCATCTCTTGTAGCAGTTTCAATATCTAAGTCATTAACTTCTGTTTTTAGATCTTCTGCCCAATTGATTACTCTATCAAGGAACTCATTTCCATTGTCGTCATCTACACAACTGTTTTCAACAGCTATTTTTGTTCTTTCAGCATGTGTAATAATTCCATCAAGGAAATTGCTTAATCTTTGTTGCACTTGTAATGCATCTTCTCTTGTAACTTGTCCTCTTTTCCTAACATCTGCTAGGAAATTTTTAAGACCGTTTATGTCTTTCTTTAGTTCAGTTTCTACTTTTTTATGTTGGGTTTTTGCTTTTTCTGCATTAGCTAAAAAAGCTCTGTCCAGTTTTTGAACTTGTGTTTCTTTTGCAAATACTGCAGCAGGAAACATTCCAACAATAAAAAGAGATAGTACTAAGATAGTACCTATTTTCTTCATTGTATTTTTCATTTTTGGTTTCTCCTGTTCAATCCCCCGTTCATTCGAAGTTTTGATCATTATTTTTTTTGACATCTTGTTTGATGTCTGAGATTATTCTGTTCAAAGTTGTTTATAAAGAAACTTGCAGATTTCTTCATTTGTAGGTTTACTTTACTTTAGATTACTTTAATTGGGTTTTTTAGTGGTTGTTTTAGAGAATAAGTATTTTATTGTCTTTTTTTGACTAAAAGAAGGTTAATTTGGACTTATTTAGAATTTGTGTTGAAAAATGTTGTTTTTTATTAAGAAATAATAAAAGCGCCGTGACCCGGATTTGAACCGGGATGCCCAGATGGGCCCAGCTTTCCAGGCTGGTGCAATACCAAATTATGCGATCGCGGCAGCGTTAAGTTAATTTTGAAGATTGCTTGTTTTTAAGCTTTATCTTGTTGTACTTTAAACCGAATTAACTTGCTAAATTTTCTTTTTTAAGCTAACGTTGTAACTGAATAATTAGTCAATTTTTTCAACTAGTATATACACTATAGAATGTTTAGTAAATATATCGACAATGTTTATATACAATTTTGCTTTCTATACTTTGATCGAAATGAAACTGCCTGTACGAAGAATGTGCTGTAGTCTTGAAATGAAACCATTAGATCAAAATAAAAGAGAAACGCTATTGACTAAAATCCTAAAGATAGGAAATAGAGATAACGAAAAGAAAAATATGAAAGAAGTGGCAGAAGAGCTAAATTTGCTTAGAAGGGAAGGATACGATGTAGACAGTTATAGTATGCTGTTTATGGGTTTCATGCAAAGATACGGACTTGGAAATTGAATCTGGCAATGGCCATTTATATATAGGTTTCGCACTCAAAATTTTTTAAGATAAACTTTATTGATTAACATAGCTCTGTTGTTATTAAATTTAGAAGTTTTAAAAAATTAATCAAATAATTCTATTTCAATATCAACGTCTTTTGGTATTGGAACTCTCATAACTAATCTTAATGCTCTTTCATTGTCTGCAAGATCAATTAATCTTTTATGAATTCTCATTTCAAAATTATCCCATGTAGCTTTTCCGTCTCCACAAGGACTTTTTCTTGTTGTATGTTTTAGAATTTGAGTTGGCAATGGAATTGGTCCAGAAATTTTAGTTTTTGTAGATTTAGCTATATCTGTGATACTTGTACAAATATCATTTATTTGATTAATATCAATTCCGCTTAAGTTTATTCTTGCTTTTGCCATTTTAGTATTTTTATGATTTTAATTTATAAGGTTTTTGTAAAGAAAAAATAAGAAAAAGGGGTTTACCCCCTTATTTCTTTTCTTTTAATTCAATACACATTCCTGCAGCTACTGTTGATCCAGCATCTCTGATAGCAAATTTAGACATTTGCGGTATCTCGCCGAATTTTTCAATAACTACTGGTTTTGTAGGTTTTAACTGTACAACTGCAGCGTCACCAGTCTTTAATGTGTCTGGTTTTTCTTTTAATACTGCTCCTGTAGCAGGATCTAATTGTTGTGTTAGTTCTGTAAATTGACATGCCACTTGAGATGTGTGGATGTGGAATACAGGTGTATATCCTTGTGTAACCACAGTAGGATGATTTAAAATCATAATCCTTGCTGTAAATTCACTAGCAATCTTCGGTGGGTTGCTTGCTTCTCCAAGAACGTCTCCACGTGCAATATCTTTCTTTCCTACTCCTCTAACGTTGAAACCAACGTTGTCACCAGGAATAGCTTCTTGTACTTGCTCGTGATGCATTTCAATGGATTTTACTTCCCCTTCTACACCATTACCTTCTCTCCCAGGTACGAATACTACTTTTTGACCAACTTTTAATTTACCTGTTTCAACTCTTCCTACTGGAACTACTCCGATTCCTGAGATGTTATATACATCTTGTAGAGGTAGTCTTAAAGGTAAGTCTACTGGTTTTTCTGGTTCGTCAAAGTTATCAATTTGTTCTGCAACTGTAGGTCCTTTGTACCAAGTCATATTTTCTGACTTTTTGTAAATGTTGTCTCCTTCAAAAGCACTTGCTGGAATGAAGTTTACTTTACTTGGGTCGTAACCTGCTGTTTGAACTAATTTAGTTAATCCTTCTTTGATTTCATTGTATTTAGCTTCGTCGTATTTTACTACGTCCATTTTGTTAACTAATACACAAAGTTGGTTAACTCCTAGAGTTTTTAACAACCATAAATGTTCTTTAGTTTGAGGCATTGCTCCTTCATTTGAAGATACAACTAAAAAAGCTACATCTGCTTGTGAAGAACCTGTAATCATGTTCTTAACGAAATCTTTGTGCCCTGGAGCATCAATGATTGTTGCTTCGTAGTTTTTGGACATGTATTTCTTATATGAAAGGTCGATTGTTACCCCTCTTTCTTGCTCTTCTTTTAAGTTGTCCATAACGAAAGCGAATTCGAAACCTGCTTTTCCAAGTTCTTGCGCTTTGTCTTTTAACTTTCTCATAGCTTGCTCATCGACGTTTCCTGAGTCAAACATAAGTCTTCCTACTGATGTAGATTTTCCGTGGTCTACGTGACCTACGAAAATTACGTTTAAATGTGGTTTTTCTCTTGCCATTTTGATTTGTTTCTCCGTAAATTGTAATATTAAATGTAACTCTGAAAACTGAATCTGCTTTATAAAGATTTTGGTGTGTTTTTGGAGTATATTCGCTCTTTTGGTTCTTTTTTTGATTGATTTAAAAACATTTTTAAAGATTTTTTGGTTTAAAAAAGGAGATGCAAGAGAAAAAGAGGTTTTCTTTAGTTAGAAATGGAAGAGGTCAGATAGCTACTGAACAGATGATGCTTACCGGCATTATTTTGTTGATGCTAATTCCAATTATATTTTATATTACTCAGACTCAAACCCAAACTCCTTACATGACTGATACTTTAGTTGTGTTGGATAATAGTGTTGAATCTTTGAGTAATCTTGGATCAGGAAGTTCGACAACTGTTGTTGTTCAAGTTCCTACTTCTGTTGTTTCTGCAGATTTTGCAGATTGTAATTCTAACGGTGATGTTTGTGGTGCGATCCAAGTTGATTATGCCGATGGTTCTCAAGATGTTTTTGAGATGAGTTATTTTGTGCAAGGTTCTTTAGATTTCTTAGAAGATCCTGGATTACATTATGTTACTTTGTATCATCAAGATGAAGAACAAAATATTATTTTTCAAGAATGTGGTGACGGAGTTCAAAGTGGTGGCGAACAATGTGAAGTTTGTACTATTGATGATGATTGTGTAGGTGGAACATGTGATAATGGAATTTGTCAATTTGGTGCAACAACTCCTTGTCTTTCAAATGCATGTTATGATCCTAGTGACCAGTATGGTTGTTTTTGTCAATGTAGTAATGATAATGAATGTTTAACAAATCTTTGTGAAATTGATGCTGGTGCAAGTACTGGGCATTGTTCATTATGTGAAACTAGTGCTGATTGTAATCCTTCTGGAGGGGATGATTATTATTGTGATGCGGGAGTTTGTAAAAGTTGTGACTATGATGGAGATGGAGAAGAATCTGATTTCTATTGCGGAGGTGTTGATTGTAATGATGATGATGCTTTGATAAATACTGGCGCTACTGAAATTTGTACTGGTGGTATTGATGAAAATTGTGATGGTCTTGTTGACTGTTTAGATGGTGCATGTGGTTTTGATCCTGCCTGTAGTGTTGATAAAGAAAATGAATGTACTACTGGAAATTGTTGCAGTGATAATCAGGATAATGATGGTGATGGAAATACTGATTGTAATGATAATGATTGTGATTTAGATAGTGCATGTACTGGCGAATGTAGTGAAGGTCAGGTGTTATGTAGTGGAGTTTGTGTTGATGGAGATACTTGTGGAAATAGTTGTGGTCCTTCTGAGTGTAGTGGCGGTGTAGCTAATAGTGTGTGTGAAATTGGTGAAAGTTGTTTATGTCCGGATTGTACTGGTCAACAAGATAGTTGTGCAAGTGGATTAACTTGTCAAATTTCCAGTAGTGGTTGTGATGTTTGTACGGATTGTACTGGAAGCGAAAATAGTAATGCGTTTTGTAGTGATGGGTTAGATAATGATTGTGATGGATTTGTTGATTGTTATGATGCAGATTGTTTTGGATTTACTGGAACTAGCGGGATTTGTTGCGTTAGTGGTGGTGATGGAGTTTGTGAAGGTGCACTTAATCAATGTAATACTGCTGGAACTGGAACAAATTATTTCTTAGATAGTTGTGATAGTAATTGTAATTTACAAACTGGAAATACTTGTGCTTCAAATAGTCTTGGATCAAGTTGCGTAGGTGATGTTGATTGTGATGGAGGAATTCCTCAAAATTATTGCCCTACTAGTGGAAGTTGGTGCGACTCTGGTTGTGGCGAAATTGATAGAGATAGTTCTCAAACTGCTTGTGAAGATTCTGGAGGAAATTGTAATGCTCAAATTTGGTCAAGTTCTTATGTTTGTTGTAATGGAGATGATGGAACTGATAATTGTGCAGTAGATAGTGATTGTACTGGTGGATATTTATGTACTGGTTCTTGTCAATGTTCTACTGATTGTAATAACGATAATGAATGTCAATATGGGTACTTTTGTGTAAATGGAGAGTGCAGTACTGGTGGTTCTGGTGCTGGATGTACTGATAATTCTGATTGTAGTTCCGGATACACCTGTGATGCAGATTATAATATTTGTGTTGCATGTGATGGAAATAGCGTTCAGAATGATCCTGGATCAAATTATGGTTATGGTTTATGTGAAATGGGATATAATGGAGATGGAACTGGAAGTTGTGGTGCAAATTCAAATTCCGATGAAAAATCTCCTAGTGCTTGTGTAGGAAATAGTGCTTATGTGGATTCAAGTTGTAATTATTATAGTGATGGAGATTCTAATTTGAATACTTGTAATTGTATCGCTGGTGCTGGAAATTATTTTAGCTCTGGTAGTGGACAAGATAAATGTTGCGGAGATGATAGTGGAGAAGATTTTGGCACTGGAAGTTCAGAAGGTTGGTGTTGTATAAATGGGAATAAATATTCAAGTAATAGTTTGGATAGTACTGGGCAATATCTTTGTTTGAATGGCGCACTTTCCGGATGCAATGGAAATTTAGGCGGAG
>JAERTB010000015.1 GCA_016845225.1 Candidatus Woesearchaeota archaeon
AATGTTTTTCATGTTTGCCGCTATGTACTATTATGTTAGGGCGTGGCAAGAAAAGAGATTAAGAACTGCAATGTTCTGCGGATTAACTTCAGGTATTTTAACTGGATTGATGGGCTTGACCTGGGGAGGAGTTAGTTTACTATTCTTAATCTTTGGATTATTTGTATTAATAGAAGTAGTCTTGGATAAATTTAGTGAAAAAGATTTTTATGTTTATTCTGTTTGGTTGTTTTCTTTATTGTTTATCTTAAAAGTGTTCTTCGGACAAAGATATACGGTATCTACTTTGGCGTTGAGTGTTACTAGCGGATTTATGTTTTTGGCATTTTTAGTTGGTTTGATTAATTTAATTATAAGAAAGAAAAATTTGTTTGGGATTAAAGATAAGATTGAAGGGAAGTTGCCTCTCGGTTTTGCAAGTTTGATTATCTCTGGAGCATTAGGGGTATTTTTTGTTACAATTTTAGAAGGATTTGGAGCAATAGCTGGAAAGGTCTCTTCCTTTATTCGTAACTTGTTGGAACCTTTTGGATTTACTAGATGGAATTTGACTGTTGCAGAAAGCCATCAACCATATGTATTTGATTGGATTTCAAGATGGGGTTGGAGTTATATGTTGCTTATGATCGTGGGTTCAATTATTTTAGTATATAATCTGTTGAAAAAAACTAAACTAAAATGGAAAGGTACGGCATTTTATACTTTCTTTATTTTTGCTTTTATTTTTAGTAGATATAAGGCAGATGCAACTTTGAATGGAGTAAATACTCTTTCTAAATCACTTTATGTTGGATCCTTGATTGCGTTGGGATTGGGCGCCATTTGGACTTATTTTTATGCTTATAGGAAAGATAAAGAATTATATAATTCAATTTTAAATTTTGATAAAAATACTATTTTTGTGATTGTTTGGTTCTTATTATTGACAGTTGCAGCTAGAGGGGCAATTAGACTATTACATATTTATTCACCAGTTACAACGGTATTGGTGGCATATGCATTCGTTAAGATATTTGATTATGCAAAGGGTTTAGAAATTAAATGGGCCAAATTTGGAGTTTATGGGATATTATTGATTTTATTATTCTTGCCTGCTGTTCAGGGAAGTTTAACAAATATGTATACAAGTGCAAATAATCAAGCTAAATATACTGGTCCAAGTTATGGATCACAATGGCAAACTTCTATGAAATGGGTTAGAGAAAACACTGATGAGGATGCAGTGTTTGCACATTGGTGGGATTATGGTTACTGGGTGCAAACTGGTGGAGAAAGAGCAACACTTACTGATGGTGGAAATGCCGGAGGATATGCATTAAATTATTTCATGGGGAGACATGTGATTACTGGTCAAAGTGAAACTGAAGCTTTAGAATTTTTATATGCTAAAAATGCAACACACTTATTGATGGTTAGTGATGAAATTGGAAAATACCCTGCTTTTAGTAGTATTGGTAGTGATGTAGATTATGATAGATATGGGTGGATAACTACTTTCCAAATGGATAAATCTAGAACTCAAGAAAGAAGAAATGATACTAATTTGTTTTATGCTGGAAGTTATGCATTTGATGAAGACTTTGTTTTTGCAGATACTTTATTTGTAAAACAATCTGGAGGAATTGGAGCATTTTTACTTCCTGCAGTTCCTCAAGAAGATGGAACTATGGTGTTAAAACAACCTGAAGCGGTTGTTGTTCAAAACGGTCAACAATATAGTATTCCTGTCGAATGTATCTTTATTGAAGGTAAAGAAATTGAATTTGAACAACCAGGATTGAAAGGATGTTTGATGATTCTTCCAAGAGTTAATGGAAATCAAAATGAGCCGTTCGGTGCTGCTATTTGGATTAGTCCTAAGATTAGAAGAACTTTATTTACTCAGTTGTATCTTTATGGGGTTGAAAGTGAAAACTTCAAACTAGTTTATGATGATTCTGCTCAATTCTTCCCTGAAGGATTAAGTTTGGGAGTATATAATGGAAGATTAATTGGTCCTCAAAAGATTTGGGAAATGAATTATCCTAAGGGTCTTGAACCTAGTGAATTCTATTATAGTAATGTTTTACCTGATGAAAGAGTTAGAGAATCTTAATTTCTTCTTTTTATCCAGGCTATTAATGATATTGCTCTTGCGTCTAAATGTTTTTTTCTAAGAAGTAATGTAAAATCTAGTGAAAGATGAAGCATCATTCCTAAGAAAGTTATTGTGAACATGTAAAATAAGAATTTTTGATTGAAGTAATAAGATGCAATGCTAGATAATATCATAAATAACCAAAATTCCCAAGTGTGAAATAAATGTAGTAAATCTCTTTCATAGTGTTTATTTTTATGCCTATTAAAGTGATAGTGATAGGATTTCTTCAAAGATAGAGTTTTTAGTTTGAATACTGTCCAAAGATAGTGATCAAAATCAATTAACCATCCGCCAACTAATGCCCATAATGCATAGAGTCCTAAGTACGGATATAAAATAAAACTTAAAATTAAGGAAGTGATAAAGTGTACTGAAACATTCATCTTAATCTAATACTTTTTCAACTATTGATGCGAATGCTGGCCTTGTAATTAATACTCCAATAGTTACTCCTGCTATTGTTGTGATTGCGAATTGTTTTAGTAATCCTGCACCTGCAAACATTAGGGGCAACATAGCAACAACCGTTGTTGCATAAGCACTGAAAATGATAAAGAATGCTCTCTTAATCTTCTCTTTCCAGTTAAGAACTCTAATTCGTTGTTTAAGAACTTCGTCAGCAATGATAATTTGATCATCAATTCCTGTTCCCACTGCTGCAATAATTCCTGCAATAGCTGCTAGATCTAAGTTCCATTTGAATAACGTTGCAAAACCTAGAATTAATACTACTTCTGATATGCTTGTGAATGCCATAGGCAATACTATTTTGAATTTTCTGTATCTAATATAAACTACTATTCCTACAACGAATAATGCTAGGAAACCTGCCATAAATGCGTTCTTGATGAAAGCTTTACCCATCATTGGACTTATAGTATCCATTTTAACAATATCTAATTTGTGAGGTAATGAACCTGTAATTAACACAGTTTGAAGATTATTCATACCTGCAACTGCATCATTATATGCTAATTCTTCTGTTGCCCCATTTCCTGAACCTGAAATTGAAATTTGGGTTGTTTCTTCTCCTTTAAGATCTTCTGAGATTAGTAATGTGTCTACTAATTTTCCATCTAAGTATAAGTCTAAAGGTTTGGAAAGATATGCATTTGTTCCACTGTAATTGATTTCCAATTTATCTGTTATCTCGGCGTGTTTTTTAGCAGCATCTGCTGAAAGTGTGATTGCGAATCTAAAGTTACAATAAGCAACTTCTGGAGATTGAGTATTACAAGATTCAATAACTGCACATGAACCATCATCTCTACATACATAAGGAATGTCTTTTTTCCCGCCTTCGAATACTGTTTCGTCACCTATTTTTGCTTCGAAAACTCCTTGCTTAGAAATAAGATCTTTTACTTCTTCTCTTGTTGCTCCTGCGATTTCAATTAATACAAATCTTGTTCCCTCAAGATCTTTTGCTGGCCTTATTTTAATATCTGCTAATCCATAGATATTCATACGTTTATTCATAACGTCAATGATGTTGCTGATATCTTCAGAACTTACAGGTTCTTCAGAAATAGGTTTAAGCATTACTCTTGTTCCGCCTTGTAATTCTAGGCCTTTTTCGATATTGCTTGTTTTTGCTTTTCTTGCAGTTATTCCATGATCTCCCGTAGTTAGGAAAGCATAATCTGCCTTGTTTGTTTTTAGTATGAATTTGTTTTTAGTAATTAATTTTGAGACTATTCTATTGAATGCTTCTACGTCTTCTACAGCTTCATTGTTTATTTTTAATAATGTCAATCCATTTTCTAATGGATTTTCTGAATCTGCTGCAATTATTGTTAAGTTTGAATCTACTTTGAATCCAATTGAAGAAACTATTTCGTATTTGGTAACTCCTGCTGAAGTTGTGATTGCTACTTCTTGTGGTTCTGGGATTAGTTTATCTGTTTCTATTTTGAAGTTAGATAAATCATTTATTTTAACTCCATTAATTTCTAAGATTTTTTCTCCAGGTTCTATTCCTTCTGCGAATGCAGGTGAATTTGAATCAACAGATCTGATTTCTACTCCTGTTGAGATTGGAGAAGGATCAATAACTAATAATGCTAGGAACAAGAATGCAATTAATACCCAAACTCTTCCGCCTAATTTAGCCATTTTAGTTTTTTCCTCCAAGTTGTTTTTCTGCATAATCTGCTAACATTGGAGCGTTAAGCATGTAAGTTAAAATGATATCTACTAATAATCCAATTATAATAATCAAGAACATTTGTTTTAGGATTAAAGATGAAGATACGAAGTATGCTGCCGAAATAGCTGCAATGGTGGTTATACTCATGGTTAGTCCTGTTTTCATTGAACTAATAACACTCTCAAGAATTGTCCCTTCTCTGTTTTTTAGTAACCTTGTTGTTAATAATACATCAGTGTCAATTGAATAACCAATTAATAATAATAGTGCTGCGATTCCTGCTGAAGAGATTCTCATGTCTAATATGTTAATTATAGACAATGTAATCATTAGATCTCCTAAGGCTACAATAACCACTGCAAATGAAGGTAATAATTTTCTAAATGTAATTAATACCACTAATGACATGAATAGGAAAGCAAAGATTAATGCCTTAACCATTTGTTTGTAAAAAGAATCTCCTAATGATGAACCTACAACTTCAATTGAAGAGTTTTCTTCTGTTAATTTTATTCCTGTAACTTCTAGAATTCCTTTTTTCATGTCTTCTTCATTAATATCTGGGGTATCAATTACTATCCCGACTTCTTTATCTGTTCCAAACTCTGAAAGTCCTCTGATTAAAACTTCTGAAAAGTCTTTTTCTAAGGTTGTTGTTAGTAATGCTTTATCTATTTGAACGTCTGTGTAGAGTGTAACAGTCATTCCTCCACTCAAAGAAATATCTTTTTGAATTATTTCTCCAGTAGTTATTTGTTGATTAATTAGTAAGATTGCTGAAAATAAGATTAATAGAATAGGTAAAATCATTAATTTTTTCGGATGATTCTTGAATATCTGTTCTATTTTCTTTTCCATGGTGTGATTTTGATGATTTTATATTAAAAACCTTTGGTTCAGACCAAATATCATAACTTTTAAATAGTTTTGACTGGCATTTATAAATAGTTGTGAATACGGTAAAAAGAGGTTTAATATGGTCATAAGATGGTATGAAAAGAAGGGGGTATTTGGAAGTTTATTATTCTTAATTTTATGTTCATTTATTGTCTTTGGAGCTACTAATTCTGAACCTTCTGAAATTTATTTAGATGGAAATGTTAGTGAACTTTCTTTTGTTTCTGGAGAGCCAGTTTTATTGGATTTTATTATTAATTTTACCGGACCTATTTCTCCTAATACTTTACTGAATATTTCATTTGATGATGAAAGTAAATCTAAAAAATTGAAAAGTTTGTTAGATTATCAGGGAATTTTATATGATATTGATGGTGAAAATTATAGATTGTTAAATTCTAATCCTAATGTGGATTTGATTTATAATTCTGCAGGGGATCATGTTGTTTATTTAATGGTCGATACGCCTGAAGATGTATTTGAATCTATTTCATTTGGCATAACTGGTTCTGGAATGAATCCTTCTTATTCACCGTATTTAGATTTTGGAAATGATGGATTAATTGAGTGGCAATATTTTGGAGGACTTACTAATTATGTTGAGGACTTTAGTTTACCTGAAGAACTTAATGAAAATGGAAATCCTAGTGAGATTATATTAAAAAATGAAGCAGCCATAGATAGGACTTATTGGTGTGAAGAGATTAAATTACCCTATACTCGAGATTTGGAAGTTTATGTAGCTATTGAAGATTTGTTGGGATTAAATTTAACTGCAACATTGTTGCAACTTGAAGCTCCTGGATGTACAGATTCTACTGGATGTGAAGCTTATGGTGGACAATTTGAATGTGACCTTGAGACTAATTTAGGTACACCTTCTAATTATTATAATTGTTCGATGGACATTGGTTATGCTGTGGAAGATAAATATCTTGTTTGCATCTATAATAATGTAGATGGTGATGGTACAATTCATCAAGGAAAATTGAAAGCTGAGATGGGCGGAGATACTTCCGCATATACTTGTGAACTTTCTGGTTCTTCGTATGTTTGTAATGATTTTTCTTCTGATGATTTTTTTATTAAAGTTAAAGGGGGAAATTATACTTATGAATTAGGAAATTTTTCAGCAGATTTTGGATCAAGTTTAGTTAATAGTTATGCTGCATTTGAAAATAATCTTAATGGTTTAATCGAAGATTGCGTTGAGTTAAGTGATGGTGGGTGTGCTATTCCTGTAAGGATTGGAAGTTTGAGTCCTGCAGCAATTGCAATTCATAGTTTGGATATGTATTATACTTCTAGTGGGGCTACAAAATCTAAAACTTCGTTTTATATGACTTTGATTGCAGAAGAAGGCTCGCTTATTGAAATTGGAGATATAGATCTATTAGATTTGAGTGACGGAAGCAGTTTAAATATGGATACCTCAGGTATGTTTTTTTATGTTCCTCAAGTTGATGAAGAAGATGATTATGAATTCAATATGGGGTTAATGCCTGGGCCTAAAGTTACATTAGATGCAAGTATTAGCCCTTCAGAGGAATGGAATAATTCATTATATAATGAATCTACGACTGAAGATTTTATTAAAGAATATATCGCTAGTTTGAATTATCAAACCTCTAATTATGCAGATGTTTTAGAATTCTTAGAATTAAGTAGTACTGTGACTTCTGCACTTAGTGGATTAAATTCTTATTTGAATGATTCCTATAATGTTAATTATTCTAATTCAAATGAATCTCAAACTTTTTTAGAAAATTTGACTATTAATTTAGATTCAATTGTGCTGGGTACCCCAAAATCAATTGAAGTTGTTGTAGATATTTCAGAACAAATAATTGCTGAACCTCAAGACATCTTGATTGATATGGTTGCAGGTGGAGAAACAGAAAGAGTTAATGCTTATCACCATCAAAATGATTTTGTGGTTAATTCTAGGGCAAGACATTTGAAAGTAGAACTTCATGGAGGAGTAATTATTGAAGGTACTTGGATTGAAAAAAATATTGTTGGGACTGGAAATGATTATTATCTTTATGAAACTATTCCTGGAAACTTGTATGTTGATCCAATATATGAACTTTCCTTTAAAGAACCTTTTGAAATGCACAGACAAGTTCCAAATTTAGTTTATATGAAAGAGTATAGTTCGTTGAATAATGCTGCTTATTCATATTTTGTTAGGAAGAATATTGCCTTTGATTTGAGTAGTTTGAAAACAATATTAATACCTCAAACAGGTGTTTCTGAAGTAGAATATGAAACTGTTCCTGTTTGTGGCGATGGCGTATGCAGTGTATTGATTGTGGATGGAGAAAGAGTTCCATTGGAAGATAAATTATCTTGTCCAGAAGACTGTTCAAAGAAGGTTAATTGGACAGGAATTTTAGTTGCTTTTATGATTGGATTATTGTTGATTGTTGGAATGGTACTTTATTTTAAATTAACTGGAAGGGATTCTTCGGATTCTAGGTTGAAAAAACAATTTGGAATTTTTAATAATCCTGGAGATGAATTTAAACTTAAGAAATATGTTTCTGATTCAATCAAAGGAAAGAAAACTAAAGAAACAATTGTTGCAGATTTATTGAAAAGAGGATGGAGTAAGGAGCAAGTAGATTATGTTTTTAAAAATCTAAATATTGCTAAGAAAAAATGAGAGTTAAATTATTTTTAATTAGTTTTTTATTGTTGACGGTTTCTGTTAGTGCACTTCCTTGTCAGGATGGACAAGAAAGAGTTTGCGGGGAATATGATTTAGGAATTTGTAGTTATGGAATTCAATATTGTGAAAATGGTCAGTGGAGTTTTTGTATGGGCCAGAAATTGCCTGAGGTTGAAGTATGCGGTGATGGATTGGATAATGATTGTGATGGTTATGAAGATGAGGGATGCGAATGTGTTTCTGGGGATTTTAGGGAATGTGGAAATTTTACTTCCGTAGGTATATGTGAAAAAGGTAAAGAATATTGTGTTGATGGAGAATGGTCTGGAGATTGTTTGAATGCTACTTTGCCAGATGCTGAAAAATGTGGAGCTCAGGGAACTGGTGATGGATTGGATAATGATTGCGATGGTTCTGTTGATGAAGATTGTGCATTGGGTGCAGGGGGAGTTCCATTACATTGTACTGATAGAGTAAAGAACGAGGATGAAACGGGTGTTGATTGTGGGGGCTCTTGCAATGAATGCAATGATTGCAACGATGGAATTTTAGAGTTGGATGAAAAGAAAACTTCTATAGATTTGGGCGCAGGAGTAATAAGTGATTGTGGAGGACTGAACTGTCCTAAATGTCCGACATGTAATGATAAGGTTAAAAATCAAGGCGAAGAGGATGTAGATTGTGGAGGTCCTTGTCCTGCAAAATGTTATGATCCTACTTTGGGTGATGAAGATGGTGACGGATTAATTTATTCTGAAGAATTATTGAAAGGAACTAATCCTAAAAATGCAGATAGTGATGGCGATGGATTAAAAGATGGAGTAGATAAATTGCCGTTATGTCCAAATTCTATATGTGGTAAGGGAGAGACTGAAGATAATTGTCCTCAAGATTGTAAATCTGAAAGTTCTGGAAGCGGAGTTTTAGTAGTAGTTATGATTTTAGTTCTTTTATTTTTTGGAGTAATATTATTCTTTTATTTTAATATGAAATCTTCTTCAAAGAATGTTAAAAAGAAAAGTTTAGGGGGTTTTTCAGATTTGGAAAGTTATGTTCCTAAGAGAGAAAATGTGAAAAAAAGACTTCAACAAAGAAATTTCCCAAGAACTTATGTTCGTGGTTCAAGTAGGGGCGCAAAAGCTAAGCAAAAAGAAACAGATATTGAGAAAAAATTAAGAAAAGCTGTTGAAGATATTAATAAAAAATAAGTGCGCGGGCCGGGATTCGAACCCGGATCAAGAGCTTGGAAGGCTCCTATGCTAGCCATTACACTACCCACGCTTGGTTCAAATTGTATAATGTTTTGTTTTTAAAGATTTCTGAAGAAATTGATTAAAAAGCGGACCTGGAAGGATTTGAACCTTCGACCTACAGCTTAGGAGGTTCGACCCATTGTTCTATGGTCTGTCGCTCTATCCAAGCTGAGCTACAGGCCCAGTTTTTTTTGAAGTTTTTTCATTCGTTTGTTCTTAATTGGATTTTTTAAGACCATATATTTTATGAGTGGTTAGTCTTTATTAAATTTCCCTCACTATCTACGCGGATAGAATTAAAAAATAAAAAGAGAAGACTCTTTTAAGCCTTTACTTCTATTTTTCTTTTCTTCTTCAATGCCTTACTAATGTCCTTTCCTTGAAGACTATTTTTGTTGATTTTTACTTCGCCTTTTTTGCTAGAAATTGCAGAGGTAATAAACTTATTTCCTGCATAAACTTCTATTGAAGTTCCAGGACTTACACAAAAGATATAGTTTTTTTTATTTTCTTCCAAATCAAACTCAATTTGATTCTTTTCTTCTTTGAGTTCTCTTATATCTATACTCATCCCTAAATCTTTTTCACACTTAGTGATATTCTTTCCTGCTTGTCCGATTATTTTAGAAATCTTACTTTCTGGAACATAAACCACTGCCTTGTTTGTACTTAAAACTTCTACTTGAACAAATTTAGAGTACTTTGAAAAGAAATTTTCTATTTCTTTTTCTGCAAGTTTTAATGCACCTGAACTTTTAGTTGAAGTTTTAGAAACGGGAATTACTACAGTTTGTTCTCCATATGTGTAAATTTCGTAATCTAAGTTATTTGTTAATTCATCTCTTACTTCTACTACTGGTCTTGCAAGATCTGACTCAGTCATTCCACTTGGAACTTTAACTAACATCTTTAGATTTAGGACTTTTTTTATTTCTCCTCCTTCCATGAAAATGATTGTGTCTACTACACTGGGAATCATTCCAATATCCAATCTTGAAATAAATCTTTGTACTGCATCAATCGCTTGTGCTGCATGTAATACTCCTATCATATTTGATCCTGCCAACCTTAAATCAGTGTATAGTTGGAAATCTGGAGTTGAACGCATTTCATCAAATAAAATGTTATCTGGTCTTGATAAGAATAAGATGTCATGAATTTCTCCTTCTCCTGTAAAATTTTTAGAATACTGTGTTACTGCGTCAGGCAGTTGTAAATCTCTAGGAGATTCAATTGTTTTTACAATCCTTCTATCATTTACGTACCATTCTGCAATTGCTTGTGCTAGTGTTGTTTTTCCTGAACCAGTTTCTCCACAAATTACAATCCCTCTTGCCTGATTTTCTATTTTGTTTGCTAAGTTTTCTGGAATTTTATATTCAGAAATATCTAATTTTTTAATTGGATGAACTATTGTGATTTCCCATCCGTCAGATACAGGAGGTCTTACTATCACAACTCTTAAGTTCCTGTATTGAACTACTGTTGTGCAACGTTTAGAAATTTCTGTATAAGAATTAGGATCTATTTTTGTTTTTTCAATTATTTCTTTTGCAAATTCTTGAATTTCTTCCCCTGTTAAGGTTTCTTTAGAAACTTGAATTAAATTTACTTCTCCGGGTTTTCCTTTTTTTGCTAAAATTGGATTTCCTTCTTTGATGTGAAGAGACAATGTTTCATTATCAATGTATTTTTGTATACTTAGTTCTTTATCATATTTGGATACTTCAACAAATTCCACTAGAATTCCCAACGCTTTTGCAGACTCTGCTTGGACTTTATCTGCAGTAATTAATATGGAATTGTTTTTATCTGCTAAATCTCTGATATATGCATCAATTTCTCCAGATTTTGCATGTTTAATTTGGTGATCTGAAGGTCTTTCTCCGACGAATTCTAATTCTATTTTTTTATTATTTCTTAATTCTTGAATTTCTTCTAATCCTATTAATCCAATTTCTTTCCCTCTGTTTGCTTGGTTTTCTAATTCTGCTATAACTGCATGAGGAATTAGTATTTTTCCTGTTTTGAGAGATTTATCCTTAAGCTTTCTAGTTGGTATCTTTTCAATTATTGCTGAGGTGTCTATTACGTATGTTTTCATTTTTACTCCGAAACCCTTTAAAAGGGCGATTTGTTATGTTATAGTGTACTAGATATCAAATTTAATAGGTAAATTAGGTAAAAATTAGGTATCTAGTACGTTGGTTTTATGTTTTTTAAAGGTTTAGTATTTTCTAAAGAAGACTAAGAATGCAGTATGCCCTAACATTTGATGATTTGGCCTACAAACTTTATCTTTTACAGTCCATTCTCTTTCTAGAGTTTCTGATACTTTTTCTAGAATGAAATTATGTTCCTTTGAATTTCTAATTAATTCATGAACTTGGGTTATGCTTGGAAGATAACAAACTAAATAGGCTCCCGATTTTAAGGACTTATAGGCATGTTTTAGGATTGGTCCTGGTTCTGGAAGATCAAGAGTGATTAAATCTAAATTTATTTCCTTTATTCCTTCGGAAATATCTTGATTTTTAATTTTAGCCTTAGAGCCTAATTTTTTTAAGTTTGATTTTGAGATTTCATAATGTTTTTTTACTATTTCATATGTTGTAACATTATCTGTAATGTTTGAAAGATATGCTGCAAGAATGCCTGAACCTGAACCTGCATCAACAATTTTACTTTTAGAATTAATTCCTGTAGTTGCAATTATGGTTCCAATATCTTTAGGAATAATTGTTGCGGGGCCCCTTTTTAGATCTTGAATTTTATCTGGAAATTGGGCTTCAAATTTGTGCAATACTTTTCCTAAATTTGTTGAAACTGTTGAACAGTTTTTTTTAATTTCTTTCTCTGTTATAGATCCCTCTTCAATATGTAGGTCTCCGGATTCCCAGTAATGCCTTTTGTTTTTTTTATCAATTATTATTTTGCTCATTTTATGAATTTTAATATTTCTTCGTATGCTTTTTTTCTATGTTTATCTAATATAAATACATGGTATGATTCTGGAATTGTAACTAATTTTTTTGTTTTGCTTTTAGAATTGTTTAATATATATTTTCCGCTGCTTTTGTCTACCACAGTATCATTCTTAGTTTGAACTATTAATAGTGGCTTCTTTATGTTTTTGATGCTTTTTTTGGATAGTTTGATTACTTTTAGTAAATGTCCCAGAGAAATTAAAGGAATAGAATTATAGCAAACTCTTTTTTTGTTAATATTTTTTATTCCTTTTTTATATTTCTTTTTTTGAAATAGTTTGATTCTTTTTAATATAGGAATGACAAAAAATCTATTTATTTTTTCTCTTTTGAAATGAATTGGAGTTCCTAATGTGACGATTCCTTTAATTTTTTTAGATTTGTTTGAAGAAACTAATGCGAGATTTCCTCCAAATGAATTTCCAATTAAATAAATTTTATTACAAGTTTTTTCTAATACTTTGATCGCTTCATCTACTGCCTCTATCCATTGATAGTATTTAGTTACAACTAATCTTTCTGGAGAGGTTCCATGTCCAGGTAAAAGGGGAGTATAAACTGTAATGTTCTTTTTTGTTAATATTTTTCCTAGTTCTTCAAATTCTTTAGGACTACTTGTAAATCCGTGTAGAAGTAATGCTCCAGTTTTTCCTTTTTTAGAATAGTATGATTCAGCACCTTTCATAATTTTTATTGGATTTTTATTGTGTCTTTTAATTAAGAAGAAATTTATCTCTGTATAAATTCTTAACAATGCGAAAAATCCTATGATGTACTCTATCATTTTAGTATTCTGTGGGTGCTAGGGTTCGAACCTAGGTAGGCACTAAGCCAATGGATTTTGAGTCCATCCCGTTTGACCACTCCGGCACACCCACATATATTTAATTTTTTGAAGATTTATTATTAAACCTTATGTTTTTGATTTATCAAAAACTTTATAAATAAAATTAGGGTTGTAAATTATATGTTCGATATAAAGAGGTTAGGTTCCGAACTAAGCAGAAAGTTTAGTTCTATTTTAGTTTTAAGTTTATTTATTATTTTAGGTGCTATGTTTGTATCAGCAGCGACTGTTACAATTGTTTCACCAACTACTGGCAGTTATTATGGTACAGGTCAAAATGTAACCATCAATGCTACTTTTGATACAGGAACAAATGTTACAGCTTACGCAGTAAATGTAATTGATACAACCGGTGCTCAAACATATTTTGAAGAAGTTACCGATCAAGAAAATCTTACAGGATTTACAGGTTTAATACAATGGAACGCATCAGATGAAACTGTAGACGGAACTTACACTATTAATATTAGTGCAACTGATGACGGTACAAGTTATGAAAATACAATAACTACTATTGTAGATCATAC
>JAERTB010000016.1 GCA_016845225.1 Candidatus Woesearchaeota archaeon
AAAAATAATTAAACAAATTACAGAAAATACCCAAAATCCTCTCATTTTCATATTAATCTCAATCAATTGACGGTTTTAAACTTTATGAATCCATAAACATTTTAAATCAATTAAACGCCAAAATCTTATGGAATTTAATAAAATCTCTGAAAAATGGCAAAAAAATTGGGAAGCCAAAGAAATCTTCAAAACTAAAGAAGATAAGAAAAAAGAGAAATGTTACATTCTAGAAATGTTTCCATATCCTTCAGCAGCAGGATTACATATGGGGCATGCTTTCAATTATACAATTGGAGATATTTATTCAAGATTCAAAAGAATGAGCGGATTTAATGTTCTTTATCCTATGGGCTTCGATGCATTAGGTTTACCAGCAGAAAATGCAGCAATTAAAGCAAAATCACATCCAAAAGAATTTACAGAAAAAGCAATTCAAAACTATATCAAACAAATGAAAGATCTTGGGTTGAGTTATGATTGGTCAAGACTAGTAAAAACTTGTGATCCAAATTATTACAAATGGAATCAATTTATCTTTTTAAAATTCTTAGAAAAAGGATTAGCATACAAAAAGAAATCGGCAGTAAATTGGTGTTCAGAATGTAAAACTGTTTTAGCAAATGAACAAGTTCATGACGGTAAGTGTTGGAGACATGAATCAACAGATGTTGAATTAAAGCAATTAAGTCAATGGTTCATTAAAACAACAGATTATGCAGACGAGTTACTAGACAAAGTAGATGATTTAGATTGGCCAGACAGAATTAAATCCATGCAAAAGAATTGGATTGGAAAAAGTTATGGTACAGAAATTAATTTTGAAATAAATGGAAAAACTTGGCCAATATTTACAACAAGACCAGATACATTATTTGGAGTTACTTTTATGGTTGTATCTGCACAACATCAAGAATTAAATTCATTAGTTACAGAAGAACAAAGAGAAGAAGTAGATAGATTTCTTAAGAAAATTAAATCTGTAAGCGAGAAAGAAATGATGGTTGTTGAGAAAGAAGGAGTTTTCACAGGAAGTTATGCAATTCACCCATTAACTCAAGAAAAAGTGCCAGTATACGCAGGAAACTTTGTATTGGCAGATTATGGTACTGGAATGGTTATGTCTGTTCCAGCGCACGATCAAAGAGACTTTGATTTTGCAAAAAAATACAAAATAGAAATGAAAGAAGTAATTTCTTCAAAGAACCAAGAATTAACTAAGGCATACGTCGGAGAAGGTAAATTAATCAACTCAGAAGAATTTAATGGTATGGAAAGTAAAGAAGCAAAAGATAAGATAACAAAATTATTACAAAAAAACAAATTAGGTAAGAAAACCACACAATTAAAATTCAAAGACTGGTTAGTATCAAGACAGAGATATTGGGGAACACCAATCCCTATAATCAACTGCGAATCTTGCGGTCAAGTTCCAGTTCCAGAAAAAGATTTACCAATAGAACTTCCACATGATGTTAAATTTGGAGAAGGAAATCCTCTAGAAACAAACAAAGAATTCACAGATGTACCTTGTCCTAAATGTAAAGGGGATGCAAAAAGAGAAACTGATACAATGGATACCTTCTTTGATAGTTCTTGGTATTATCTAAAATACTGCGATCCAAACGTAAAAGAAATGTTTAATCAAAAGGCAGTAGATTACTGGATGCCTGTTGATTTTTACATAGGTGGAGCAGAACATGCATGCATGCATTTAATTTATGCAAGATTTTTCACAAAAGCACTTAGAGATTTAGGAATGCTCTCATTCGATGAACCGTTTACTAAACTTTTCAATCAAGGAATGCTTCATGCAGAAGGTGGAGAAAAAATGTCTAAGTCAAAAGGTAATGTAGTTTTACCGGAAGTAATATCTAAAAAATATGGAGTAGATTCAGCAAGATTCTTTTTAGTATCTTTAGCAGCACCAGACAAAGCAAGAGACTGGGATGAAAAAGGAATAGAAAGCACTTTCAAATTCCTTAATAGAGTTCATGAATATGTAAAATCTGTAAAAGTTGGAAAATCAGCGCCTAGAACAGAGCATAGAGTTAACAGGGCAATTGAACAAATAGAAGAAGATATTAAATCATTTAATTATCACACAGCAACAATTAAGTTAAGAATTTTATTTGATAAATTAGAATCAGAAATTTCTAAAAAAGATCTAGAAAGCGTAATCAAACTATTTGCCCCATTCTGTCCACACTTAGCAGAAGAATTTTGGGAAATTATTGGAAATAAACCCTTCATCTCATTAGAATCTTGGCCAAAAGTAAACAAATCTAAAATCAATGAAAAGTTCGATAAAGAAGAAGAATTCACAGACAAAGCAGTATCGGACATAGTTAATATTCTAAATTTAATCAAAACAGAAACAAAGAAAGTTTATCTTTATGTGCTTCCAAATGATTTAGAATTCTATAACGCAGAAGATATTTCAAGAAGAACAAACAAAGAAGTAACAATTTTCAAAGTTAATGATAAAGATAAGTGCGATCCGGAAAATAAATCTAAGAAAGCTAAACCCGGAAAACCTGCAATCTATATAGAATAATTAATTTTCTTCTAAATCTTTCAAGAATCTTTTTAAAGTTTTAGGAACATGTTCTATTTGCGTTTTCAAAACATGGGCAGTTTTTTCTAAAATTTCTTTATCACTTAAATCTTCTTCATCACCAGAGTATTCGATTGGAAGTCCTTTTTTCTTTTTAACATTAAATTTCCAAAACTTAAACACTTCAGATGCTTTAATTGCAACACCTTTTTTCCCAATACCTAATATCTCTGCAGCTTCTCCTAGTAAATCATCTTCTTTTCCAAGTTCTTTTTCAGCGGCCTTTCCTGCAACATACTCAATTCTTACAATACTATCACTAATCTTGCTACTCTTAGTAATCTTCAATAGTTTAATTTCTGAAGTATTATTCAAATGGGTTCCTCCACAAGCCTCTACATCAACTTCAGGAATATTTACAATTCTCAACATTTTTCCAGGAACTACACCCCCTTGATAGATTCCCACTCCAAACTTATTTTCGGCCTCTCCACGCTCAATAAAATCTAAATGTATGTTTATGTCTCCAGAAATGATTTTATTTGCTTCTTCCTCAATTTTAGCAATTTCTTTTTCATTAAGTGAAGCGAAGTGAGTTATGTCTAATCTTCCCTTGTCTATACTTTTATGGGCGCCTGCCTGATTAATGTGGTTACCCAAAACTCTTTTTGCAGCAGCATTAAGTATGTGTGCTCCAGTATGGTGTTGACTTAATTGCAATCTCCTTTCTCCATCAATTTTACATTTAACTTCACTTCCAATTTTTAAGTCACAATCTTTATCTAAAACATGTACTACTACAGTTCCTTGCCTCACCACATCAACAACATTCAAACCATCAATAGTTCCAACATCATGAACCTGTCCTCCTCCAGCAGGATAGAAATAAGTTTCATCCAATATCAAATACTTTCCACTACACTTCAAAACTTTAGCACTGGATTCTAAAACAGAATAATCTCCATAGTAATTAACTTTAGTAGCGGGAACTCCTTCCAAATCAACATCTAATTTTTTATTTACGATTTGAGTTCTTTCACTCTTTTCATGTTTTTCCGCAACTAATCCATAAAAGTTTTCAGGAACATCTACATTTTCTCCAAGTTTTTCAGCTTCATCCTTAATTAATTCTGGAGAAATTCCTTTTTCATCATAAAGTTTAATTAATTCATCAACGCCTGTTTTTTTCTTTGCAATTATGCCCTTAACAACTTGTTTTGATTTTTGTCTAGTTGCTTGATACTTCTCAATTTCTACATTTAATATTTTTTTAACATCTTCTAGATTATCTTGTAGCTCAGGAAATATAACCTTCAAGTCTTTAGCATGCCATTCACAGATTTCTCTCAAATCTAGATTCCAACCATATCTCTCAATAAAGTCTAAGGCCCTTCTAAGCATCACCCTAATGTTATAAGCTTGCCCAGAATTGCTCGGTAATGCACCATCGCCTAATAGAATCAATAAAGATCTAGCATGTTCTCCAACAGAATAAGCTCCAGCCAAAGGCAACACATTTTCTTTTAATTCTTTAACATCTACGCCAACTTTATTTGCAACATCGTTCCAAGCCTTTCCAATATCTTCAACTTCATCAATATTTAACAATCCCGCATAAGGAACATATTTTTGAATAATTGACTTATCATATTTTACTCCACTAATATTGAATATTTTTTTCAAAACTTGAGGGAAAGTAGCATCATAAATTGTATTTGCTCCTTGTGAAAACCAAGCATTTCTTTCCATACCCATCCCCATATCCAAAACCTTTAATTTTAATTCTTTAACTCCTGTTTCAGTTTGCTCATATAACATGTAAACTTGATTTCCAATCTCACATCCTCTTGAAAAGAATTCCATACAACAACCCAAATTTCCTCCACCTGCCCAAGAATCTTCATGAATCGTCAATTCATCCTTACTTAAACCAAGACCTTCTGTCATCCATTTATACAAATCTCTAAATACTTTTTCTTGATCCCATTTTTCTTTCTCAACAAATTGATGTTGTCCAATCATATTAAACACAGTATTATGGGCTCCGCTAATTCCTACATTGTCTATGTCCACTGTTCTAAAACAAAATTGAGGAATGATTAAAGGATTTGCTGGAGGTGTAGCCTCCCCACTAATAACATAAGGTTGAAACGCAGCAATTGATGCATTAGTAAAATCCATTGTTGGATTCCATCTTGCCACAATAGGGTATCTTTTTACAGGAGTATACTCTAAATCCTTAAACATCTTTGAAAATTTATGCCAAACTTCCTTATATTCTAGAGAATTTTTAGCAGGACTTTTCCCAATAAAACTAAACGTTTCATTAGGGGAACACGCAGGATCTCCACAAAGTTTTCTTCCATTTTCAGTACTCCAGAAAGCTTTTTTACATGAATCACAAATTCCTCTCATAAACCCTTCTTCCTTAAGAACGCGAGTAGGATAATATTTATCTGGATCTTTCATAAATATAGGCAGATACTTCTTTTTAATCTCTTTATCACTAAGCATAGTAAGAATCTTTAATTAGAATTATATAAAATTAACCAATTACTCTTCAGGAAATAAGTTCTTCAATTTAGACAATCTTCCACGAATATCATCCAAATTTCTTCTAAGGTCTTCACGTTCACTAAGGTTGGCGGCCTTTTTTTTCAAGATTTTAGGATCTCTACCTTTAATCTTATCTAATTCTCTTTTAATCTGATTTACGGGCTTAATCTGGCCACCCATTTCTTCAGCCATTTCATTTTGCATTAAAATTCGCAATTCTTCTCTTTTAGCCCTCATTTTCTCTTCTTGAGGTATTACAGGCAATAATTTTTCAAATTGTTTGATAGATTTCTTCAAATCCGCCAGATTATTCTTTAACTGAGTTTTAAGTTTCTTTTTCTGTTTATTTAGTTCTTTAAGGTTATCTTCAGAATTAATTGCATCAGTAGAAATTACTGCACATTCCATTATTTCTTTTCTAAGTTCTAATGGCTCATCTATTTTAGCGTGAACAGACATCTTATATTTCAAAAAGTTTTTTGTCCACTCCAACTAATTTTTCTTTTATTTTACTTAGTGCAGTTTCACAATTACTCAGCTCTAGTTGTTCTTGAGACTTAATTTCATTTAACCTGTCCAATGTATATTCAACTTCTCTAATCTTTTGCTTCAATACTTCGATATTGTTCATCGCTTCCTTATAATCATCAATTTGTACGAATACTGGTCTATTGTCTGTAACGCCTTTTGGAATGTTTATTCCTTTTTCAGGAATCTTTGGCAATTCAATTGCCGTCCTTTTCATTGGTAATTTTTCTTCAATCGGAGGCATTTCAAAATCATTGCCTTCAAATGAATTTCCAGTAGAAAATGGTGAACCTTCTCCAATATCATTAGTTTCTTTAGGCAGAAATTCATCAAAATGTTCATCACTAATTCTTTCATTATAGACGGGCTCTCTTTTCCCAACACCGCTTTCTCTAATGGGCATAGTTTCTTCATTAAGATTTTTAACCGGGCTTTCCCCCATAATTGGGCCGGAAGATTCTGTCTGAGGTTTATTGAATGCGGATTCGTATGCTGGCATGCCGGGCTCGCCTAGGTCACTTAAGTGATTCAAATCTCCTTCTTCGCCAAATCTTGGCAATTCTGGAAGTTTAGATGCATTCCTCTTCTTTTTTTTACCAAATATCCCCATTTTTCACCTCTAATGTTTATAAGTACCTTTATTAATTTTTCTTTTTAATTAATTTTTCTTTATTTATTTGTTTTCTCAATTCTGTAAGTCTTAACATGAATTTATAGTAATCATCTTCAGAGATATTTACTATTTTTTCTTTAAGCAATTTATCATGTCTAATTTCTATTTCTTTAAGTTCATCTCTTTCTTTTTTTGAACTTGCATTTTTTACAGCAGCTGCAATATCAAACCTTTCAACACGTCCACCATAGAACATATTTTTTGCTTGATCATAATGTTTTTTCTTAATTAAATCTCTCATAAGATCTAATTTTTCCATACTTAAAACTTCAGTTTTACCGGTTATCTTATTGGCTGGAACTTCCTTATCTATTTTTTGTTTCATTCCTTTTCTCTTTCTACCTTTAACTTTTTCTAAAACGTCTAAGTAGTTGCATAAATATTGCATAATCTTATCCAACAGCGTTTTATTTTTTCTGCCCAAAATTATTGTAAGGGAAGAGTATATTTCAAATAGTTTAAGATATTCTTTTCTTCCTTCTACAAGCTTCCCTTTAATGATTAGTTCATTAACTTTTTCTGCAGATTTGTTAAACCTACTAATCAACTTATTTTTTTCAATTTCTCTTTTCTTTTCTTTTTCTCTTTCTGATTTTGCAATTTTCGACTTAGTCAATTTTTTTGCTTTTTCAATCATTTTTGCCTTCTTTTCATCAAAAGGAGGTGCAGGATTAAGGTAAACAACATTCTTCTTTTTCTTGTCCTTTGCCTTTAAACCATCACGCATGGCCTTTCTAACCTTTTCTTCACGTTCTTCTTTTCTTTTCAAATATCTCTGTTCAGCCCTTAGTTCTAAATCGGTTTTTACTCCAAATTCATATTCTCTCCAAACAAACACTAAGAATACAATAAAGATAAAGAATAATATGTAAAAATAATAATTTGTTTCAGAAACAGTAAAGTCTTCAGGAAATCCATCATCCTTTTCTTCCGTTAGTAAGATATTTACTTCTGGGATCAAACCCTCAGAACAAAGTTTAGTTGCAGCTTCATCACCAACACTAACTAAAACACAATCATCTTCAATCACAGCAGTAACATTTTTCTTTTCACCTTCAGGACATTCAAAATCTCTTAATAAATTTCCAATAACAATTATATCTTGTTCTCCAATCCCTCCTTCAATCCAACAAACTAAGTTATCATTCAATTCGTTAGTAGCTTCATCAGAATCTAAACTAACATTATAGTCTTCACCTAAATCCCCCATAATGACAACAACCTCTCCAGTAATTGAATCTCCATTAAGATCTAAATTACTAACAAGAGTTGTAAGTCCAAATAAAATAATTAAAACAGAGATTGAAGCAACTACTATGCCTGCATCCTTAAGCGATTCCATCAATCCTTTCTTTTTGTTTTCTATCATATTTGTAAAGATATTGCCTCGGGGATTATCTTAGAGCAAGAGAAAGCTATTTTTCCCAAACTTAGTTTAAGTTCACCTTTAACTTTCAAATCTCTAATCCCATTTTTTAAATCATATAACTCGTTTAGTTTTTCTACATTATAGTCGCAAAATAGCCTATAAAGAACTTCAAGAAGTTCATTTACTTTTTTTATTTCTTTTAAAATTCCAAAATCTTTCAATCCAATTTCACAAAGGTCTTCTAGGCTATCACCAATTTCTTCAAGAGTGGAAATAATATTATAGTAAATTGGAGACTTATTATTTTCAACAACTCCTCCTTTATTTATTATTCTAGCACAGAAATCACATAACTTATTTATTTTTTTATCAGAAATTTTTTTAATCCTCTCTAAAATTAGCTTGTCTTTACTTTTCAAAGCATCCGCCATGTCTCCAGAGGTGTTAACTAATGTAATAAATATCCTCATCAATGCATTAGAAAATTCTTCACGATTAACTTTGGAAATTTCTTTAATTTGCACATAGTTTTTTCTTTGAGTCATAATCTCCATACCGACTAAATTATCTACTGCAGAACTAATTAAATCCAATACCATCTCTTTTTTCCCAGTGTTTTTATTAACTACCTTTTCTTCATCAAAAACAAGTTCAATCTCTTCACTCCCTCCCCGATAAGCAGAATAAATTGTATAATAGATTAGGTTTGCATTGAGTCCAGAAAGATTAATTTTCAAGGCCTCGCCTTTTTTCAATCTTTGACTTTCTAAAAGAAGATTTGATCCATTTTCAGTAATTTCTATTTCATCGCCTTTTTTCACACCAAATTCTTTAACCCATCTGCTAGGCAAACTAACCATTAGAGTACTAGGGCCTATCAAAGATACTTTTCTCTTTACCACGGCTAAAAAAAGTATCTTTTATTTATATATTTATAGATATTATAATATTATAATTATTATTATAATTTAATCAATATTCTTTTGTATTCTCGGATATTTTTCATATTAGTCGTAAATACGGCAAAAAAACAAGAGGTATTTCGAAATGAAAATCACAAAAAAAGACATAAAAATTATAGCCCATATGAGAAATAATTCAAGAGAGATGTTAACAAAGATCTCTAGAAAGACAGGATTGCCAGTTTCAACTATTTTTGATAGAATCAAAATGCACACTGGAGGATTTATTAAGAAAAATACATCACTCTTAGATTTTCAAGCATTAGGATTTAATAGCCGGGCAAAAGTAATTCTTAAAGTTGAAAAGTCGGACAGAGATGAAATTAAATCATTACTCAAAACAAATCACAATGTTAATTCTCTTTATAGAATAAATAACGGTTATGATTTTATGTTTGAAGCAATTTTCAGAAACATGAAAGATTTGGAAGATTTTATAGGAAACTTAGAAGAAAAATTTAGCATAATTGAAAAACATGTTTACTATGTTATTGATGATATTAAAGAAGAAGAATTTTTAGCAAAAGAAAATGCAACACATTTAGCATTTACTTAGAAACAATCTTGTTAGGTTCAACACTAATGCCTTTGTTACTTATGTTCATTTGCATAGTTTTTTCAGGTATTTTTGTTCCTCGCATCTTAAGAATCTCTAATGCACGTTCACGCTTACCTTCTTTCTTAAAATGGTGCAATGCAATTATACTATCAACTTCAAATGCAAAATCAGATTCAATTTCATCTGCATTCACTTCACTAGCTTGTCCAGTAAGTACTGCAGTACATCCCCATTTATTAAATAATTCAAATAAGGCTAAAGATGATTCACGTTTTGTAATCTCATTAATAAACAACATTGAAAATGAACTGATTGAATCAACAACTATTCTTTTAGCATTCATTTGAGAAACAAGCACATCTAGAGTTCCTCCTCCTTCAGCAACTAAACTTCTAATCTGTTCAGGAGTATATTCTAAAAATTTCAAAAGCCCCATTCTTTCAAATCTTTCTAATTCCCATCCAAATTCAGAGAAATCACTATACAATTTTTCCTTATTTTCATCAAATGTAATATAAATTCCTGCCTCACCTTTTTTCAAACCTTCAACAAGGTATTGCATTGCTAAGGTTGTTTTTCCGGAACCAGCATTACCTACAACTAAATTAACAGAATCTTTTTTGAATCCGCCACTAATTAACTTATCAATTTTAGAAATTCCAGTACCAACTCTTTCATTTTGAACCATACTCTAAAAATAATTTTCACATATAAAAAACTTTTTAGTTTTATATAGAGAATAATCCTCCAAGTAAGCCACTAATAACACTTCTAACTATAAAGAATAATGAAATAGTCAATATTATCAGTATTGGTATGTATTTTAGGCCTGCTTGCTTTTTTCCTTTAGATATCAATCCAATAATCATAGAACCCATAACTGAAGATACAATCATAGAAAGAATAGTGTATTGCATGATAAATTCTGGGCTAATAGTTACTTCTGAAAAACTAATTGGCATATCAATATTTCCAGTAGTGTCTGGCAATGTAACTTGTGAAAATACATTTTTCATAATGTCAATTAAGAATGAACTTAAACTGAATAATACTGGGGCTCCAAATCCGATTGCAGCAAAAATGAAAATAACATAAACTAAAACATTAGATCTGATCCTATCATCAATCATTTTTTGTTGTCTAAGGTTGGCAGCTGACTGAGATAATAAATCTACTAATGAACCTCCGCTTTTCTGCCCAGCAACAATTAATCTAACTGATTTTTCTAATTTTGTGGACTTAATTCTTGAACTCAAATCAATAAGTGCTTCATTGAAATCCTTTCCAGTTGATACTTCTTTACCAGTTCTATTAATTTCATCTCTAAAACTTCCAAACTCTGGCCTAGCGGCAAGAATCAAAGCCTTATCAATAGTGTATCCTGCCCTTAAATTAGAAGCCATCAATTGTAATAAATCAGGTAATAAATCTTCAACGAATTTTCCTCTAGAGTCTGCATTAAGAGATAACCATGAATGAACAATCAATTGACAAATAAAGAACGAACCTATGTAAAGTAAAACCAGGTTAAAATCTAAAAACAAAGTAAGAAATAAAGTCAAAACTAAACCTGCAATCAAACTTCCAATAAATACTCCTGTCAAATATTTTTCTAATGGTGTAGAGATATTTGCATAAAGCAATAACTGTTTGTAACTTGCTCTTACCTTTTGAGGATATATTTTAGCAATAGCTCTAACCACAGTCAATCATACGTTAATAACGTAGGCCTCCTAGCTTTAATCATTCCCATAAACATAATCTGTAAGAATATTGTAACAATCAAGATTCCATAAAAAATAATTTTCACAGTGCCTTCTCCAAGAGCAATAAAAGAGGAAAGTACAATAATAAATGTAGTACCAAGTGAAGGAGCAATAACTGCAATCAACATGTAGAATAATGCTAACGGACTCAATTGGCCACCATATTTTTGAATTTGAGTAACTTGTTCATCAGCCATACTGCTTATAACATCTCCAATTAAACCGCCAATATCTGCTCCAGTTTTCATTCCATTAACTATTTGCCAAAGTGCTCTTCTAAACAACAAAGAAGGGTTTCTTACTGCTAAATCTTCTAATGCATTAATCTGATCAGCTCCAGAATTAATTTCCTTTACAGCTTTTCCAATTTCATTAGAAACTTCACCATAGTGGCCATTAGAAACATTTACTAATATATTAAATAAAGGAACTCCAGCATTTAATTCTACATACATATCTTGTAATGCTGGCAATAAATTTTGTTCAATAAGTCTAACCCTTCTAGATGCAACTAGTTTGGGATAAGATAACTGTTGAAAAAATACAAACAATGTTAAAATAGCTGAAAAAAATAATATTCCAACAAATCCTGCCCCCATTTTTAATCCAGGAAGAAGCAATAATAGAAAAACAAAAAACATAACTGAACTTGCCGCAAGAGACATACTAATATAATCTATAGCATTAATACTTGATTCTGCCTGATTAAGATTTATTTGCATCACTGGCAATTTTCTTTCAAATCTTTGAGCAACACCTCTAAAATATCTAGAATACTGGTATAGTTTCTTTGGAGGTAAAACAGAGAAAGGAATTTTCATCATTCTCAATCACTCTCTTTCACATTTGCTTTTTCTAAAACGATTTCAGGATTAACATAATATTCTCTGAAAATAGATCCCACTTCGGTCACATCTCTAATATTTTTTTCAACCATCCAATCAATTATTCTTTTCTTTTGTAATAGGTCTCTATTAATATCGTTCATTGACATTCCAGTAGTTCTGCTTAATTCAGCATATAATCTAATCGGCGCAGAGTGTTCAACAATGTCGTCTGTTGATGCCCTCCATCTGTAAATGATGTTAGGTTTAACCGTTGATCCTGTAGCGTCCATAGTGGGAATAAATTCACCAACTTGTAAAGTTCTTCTAAATCCTTTTCTTCGGTCTCTAAACATTACAATGTTTAAATTAACTGCAGATAATAAGTTTCTAGGAACTTCAATTGGAGGGTTAACTAAACGTTGAATAGTTTCTCCAACAGTATCTGCGTGCACAGTAGCATAAACTGAGTGCCCAGTATGCATCGCTTCGAACAATACTTCTGCCTGGTCTTTTTTTCTCATCTCTCCAAGAATAATTCTATCAGGTCTCATACGTAAGGAATTTACTAATAAGTCAAGCATAGAAACTTCTCCTTTTCCTTCAGGGTTTGGTTGTCTTACAGTAAGTGGGCACCAATACAAAAATTTAGGTAACTGAAGTTCTCTTGTATCTTCTATACTAACAATCCTCTGATTGGGTGGAATGAAGGGCATAATAACATTCAAAAAGGAAGTTTTACCTGAAGCAGTTCCACCACTTACAAGTACGTTCATTTCATATTGTACACATAGCCAGATAAGTGCGAGTATTTCTGAAGTAACAGTTTTATTTTTTACAAAATCTATCATTGTCCAAGGATCTCTAGCGAACTTACGAATAGTGATAGTGTGTCCTTTTGTTGAAATAGGGAAAAGAACAGCATTAGCTCTGTCTCCAGTAATTAAATGTGCATCAAGTAAGGGAGTAAGTGCACTAATTTGTCTTCCAACCCTTCTTCCAATAATATTTGAATAATTTAAAATCTGTTCTTCATTCTTTGGAACTATATTTGTTTCTAACCACCCATGAGTTTTATGGTAAACTCTAACAGGTTCACTAGAAGCAGTAATAACAATTTCTTCTAAATTAAGATCATTCAAAAGATATTCAATTTCTGCAAGTCCAAGCATTTCTTGCATAAGTACATTAACTAAAAATGAAATAGTTTCATCTGAAATTGAAGAAACTCTTGCCTTCAAAAGATTTTTTGCCTTGTTAGTAAATCTTTGTTTTAATGCAGAAATAGCCTCTGGGTCAAGTATTTCTTTAGTACTTACAGTAACTTCTGAAATAAGTCCTTGTTTAATATTATCCATCAATGCACGAGTAGCAGCACTTATTTTTGGTACGGATAAAAAATAGCTTTTGCTATGGCCAGGACTACCTAGAATTGAAACATTAAGTACAAGGTCATCGGTTTTTACCTTATACTCTTCAATCACTCCTCTTTTTGTTTTTGACTCTTTTTCTTCTGTAATTCTACTTCACCCACAGTAGGATAATAAAGCGATATTAGGTCTTGGTCTTTTAATATCTTTCCCCACTGCTCCGCTTCTGCTTTAGTAATTCCAAATATTTCTCCAACAGATTCAACAGTTAGTTTTTCTTTCTCATTAACTATTGCAAGTAATCTATCAATATCTGTTGCATAATCTCCTGCATCAATGTTAACATTCTTAGTCGTTGCAAGTTTAGTTTTAATTTCTGTAACTTTTTTATCTCTTATTACATGCCTTACTCTTTTTTTCTTCGCAATTCTTTCATTCATGTCGATTCCAACTAATCCGATGCCTCCAAATATGCCCAAAATTAATAGATAATAAATCCATGAAAAATTCATCTTTAAAGTTTCTAACCAATAACCAATTAAGAAATTTCCACTTATGATCAATCCAAATAACATAACAAATATTCCTCCAAATAAAACATAAAGCAAATCAAATTTTTTCCCTCCAAATTCTTCAAACGCTTTATCTATTTCTTCTCTTGGCCATTCTGCAGCAAGGCAGGCTTCAATTATTTTATCTTTAGGAATATTTTTATCTAAGGATTCTTTAATATATGCTCTGACTTTTGTAAACTTATCAATATTTTTTTCTATTTTTACAACTTCTTTTTTTACTTCTTTTTCAACTTCTTTTCCAGAAATAGTTGGTTTCTTTTTTAATCTCATAAAAGAAAATAGTTTACTTATGAGCGTAAATTTTACTTCTTTTTCAACTTCAATTGGCCTCTGTTTTTCTTTATCATAGTAGGTCCATTCTAAGTCCTCATCTTTAGATTTTTTAGTTTTCTTTTCTAGTTTTTTAATACTTGAAATTTCAAAGACAGAGAATCCAACCAGCATAACACCAATAGTTGCCGCAAATATGGCATAAACACTATTAGTATTTAGAAAATAGACTGAAGAAATAGTTGATATGATTCCTACTGTCAACAGAACGTAAAATAACCCCTTCATCCTAATATTACACTCTCAAAATTATTTATAAACTGTTTGATAATCATAAAAATGCCAATTTTACTGTTCATAGTAAACTTTTAGATCATATGCACTTGTTTCTAAATTAGGATAAACAATATCATAAACTGGGGGACTCATAAACCCTTTTCTGTGATTAAGTGTATCTCCTCTAAGTTTAATTTTCATTTCAACTCTAGATTCTCCTAATAGGGCATTGGATTCTGAATATCCATAATAACCAGTTTCAAAAGTATTTCCCATTGTTATATCTGGAAGTATAATCGCTAACCCTTTAGTGGTTTTTTCACTTGTTGGATTACTCGCAAGAACCAACCAATTAAATCCAATTGTTCTATTATTCACTCCGTAGGTTCCCCACGAACTACTACTCACATGCTGACGATACATAGTAGTCAGTGGGTTAGTATAACTAATCATATCATCAAATTCAAGTTCTTTAGTTAATGTTTGAGCACTTCCTTTAGTTTCAAAATTGATAGTTACACAATTAGCAGGAGTTCCACAATTTGCACCAGGAATTCCTCCACTCAATTCTTCAACCTCAAAAGGAAACATATTGCCGTAAACATAAGTAAAATTAATTTCTTCAGTATTTGTAATATTAAATCCATTTAAGTAAATCATATTATACGGATGAGAAACATATTCTATATACATATTTGGAGAATTTTTTAAATAATATCTAGAAGATTTAACTTGGCCAGCATCACTTAATATCAAGTCACTCTCTCCAAAAAGAGGAAAATTACTAAAATTAACATAGCCTTGTTCATTTAATCGACTATTAAAAATATTCAATTGTTTTCTTATCTCGTTTTTTTCAATTAAACTTTCATCAGCAAATAAAGCATCAATAATGATGCTATCATTTGAAAAAGAAATATCGAATGAATCTTTTCCAAGAGCGTCATTCATTTTGCTAATGCTTTTAGAAATGGATTTGTCCAAATTATAAAATCTTTCACTTTCAATAAACTCTTTAATTCTATTTTCTGAAGTTTCAGAATTATTCAAAATAACTCCTGCAAAAGAAAGTACAGTCAAACTAACAAAAACTAAACCCAGCGTCAATAAAATTCCTTTTTTTGATTTCATTGAAGCCATATTCTAAACCTCGCCTTATGCATTCCTTCAAAATATTCTCTAGAATCGTCATCAAAACCTGCATACCATCTTTCTCCGGATCCAATAAACTGGTCGTCAGGAATTTCTGCTTCAGTTCTTGTGGAGATAGTATATGCCGGATCGTCTAAAACCTTCAACCAATTAACTTGGAAGTTATTTGTTCCGTCAGCTATAACGTTTAATAAGCTAACTCCTGTAGTAAATGGTACTGGAACAGTTGTAGTGTAAGTACAATCTACATCATTTATGCCTTTAGAAGCACAAATTGAAGTCATAGAGTATTGAGTTCCTCCAAGACCAATTCCTAATGAGGGAGTTCTAGATGGAGCATTTGTTATTTTAGCATTAACTTGCACATGTAAATTCCCTCCACTAACTAAAGAGAGAGTATTAATTGAAGTTTTAAGGTTCGAACTACTAAGTGCACAATCTCCTCCACTACAAACATTTCTTGCACCATCATGGAAATCAATACTCATGTTGTATCCTGAAGGTAAAAAATCATAAACATTAATATCTGCAAAATTTTCATTTCTTAAAGCATCATCTAACTGTCCACTTTCATCAAACATTGAAATCACATCATAACCTCTTTTAATGACCTGAGTTTGTGAAAGGGACTCTCTTGACGTGCTAGTAAAATAGTATGTAGTATTTACAAGCATAATTAGAATAACTGTTGCTGCAATAGCTCCATCTAAGGCAAAGATTATTCCTTTCTTTTTTCTTAATGGTCTAAGGTTCATTGACTAAGTAACACCTCAACAGTCCCATAAACATAAGCTGCTCCAGGAGTAGGTTCATACATAACATCTCTTGCAAGATTAACTGAGAATTTTCCTCCTCCACTCATTTTTCCAACTGAAAAAACAACATCACTATTCGCATCTTTAATTCTTAAACCAAAATCATATTGGCCTGCATGAAATACTTCCTTTATCTCATCTTCCCCAAAAGCCACGAGGGCAGTAATTTTATCATAAGGGATTTTATATTCCTCATCAATTATTCCTATGAAATCAATAGCATCAGAATTAGCTCCTTGTTCTAAAACCAAATAGTCCCAATTATCCGGACTTCCTGGAGTCTTTAACAACATATCAGATACTTGAAAAGTTTTAACCACAATATCGTCATGATCCATTCGGTTAATTAATCTAATATGGTAAAGGTTCCAAAGAACAGAAGTAATTGTAATCAACACAATAAATATTCCAATAGCTACAAATAAATCTGTTATTGCGGCCTGTCCTTTTTTTCTTTTGTACATATTAATAATCTCCAACAATATAATATTCCACATCTAAAACTTTAACATTAGATTCTAAGTTTATACTTTCAACACTAGTTTTTGCTTGAACTGTGTGTTCTCCAAAAGAACTAAACGCTCCAGTAAATTGTAACTCCTCTTCATTAACAAACACAGTTATAACTTCTTCAAAATCTAAATAAATTTTAGTATTTTCATCAAAATATTTTCCAATAACTACAAAATCAACCTCTTCATTTTCAATAGTTGGCATCCCACCTTGACCTATTGCAGGCACAGGGATTTTAGCAGGGTTGGGATTAACTGTTAAAATTTCTGGAGCATTGCCAAAGAAAAGTCCATCAGTTGTTTTGATTATCTGAATAATTCCTTCACCTGCACTATCGTCTTCTACAGTTGGCAGTATAGGCACAGTAATTTCATCTCCCCCAGGAGTTTCAACAGATATTTCATTTTCCACTATTTGATAATCATAATCAGAAGTCACCTTCAATGAGTTTCCAATCCCTAAATTAGAAACAGTAAATAAAGCATTGGATAATTCAACAGCAGTTTGTACTCTACTTTCAACACCCATTCTTTCATTAAGGTTGTTCATCATAGTCCCAATTAGGGGAATAGTTACAATTAACACAAGTCCAACTATTATCAAAACTTCTATTGATCCTCCTTGTCCTTTTTTATTAAATAACACTTTATGAAATTGCCGCAATACTCAAGACTCCTTCATTATTACTCACTGTAAACTCCTCACCCATTAAAACATAATTTGCCTTATCAAGGACACCATTAAAAGAACAAATAATTTCAATTTCACTAGGTCCTCCATCCATCCTGTCTCCCAAAATAATTAATCCAGAGTTTAAAATATTTAATTTATGGCGTGTCTTAAACCAAGATTCATAACCATCTCCTAATGTAGCAACTCTTTCCAATGCATTGGACACCATAACACAATCATTTTTCTTTTGTACAGTTTCCCTAGTTCTTTCAACATCTAATTTTTTTGTGAAAGTTACAGAACTAAGCATAATAAATATCAATAATAAAACACCGACAGAATACATAATCTCGATACTTATCTGGCCTTTTTTTCTCAAATTCATTACCATGATATGTCCACCGCACTTTCATTTACACTCTTAACCTTAAGATGGTAAGTTCCAGAGTCAGAAGGAATTGTTCCATAAATTAGAGGTTTAACTCCTGCATGAATATCTGAAATTCCTCCTGCAAATTCAATCTGTAATAAAATCTCACTTGCACCTGTCGCCACATCATTAACCAACGCAGCAGTCTTAATTCCCTTAGGAGCAGTAATCACCACAATTTCCATAGAATCTGGGCCCATGGAATGAACAGCATCTACGGCTTTAGACAACCTACTAACATAACTTTCCAATTGGCTATCTCTAATTGCATTATTAGTTTCAACAGTGGAATAATGCACTAAAGGAATAAGAAAAAATAATAGAAGTCCAGTTAGGATAACATATTCTATTCCTGCCTGTCCTCTTTTTTTCACCATCTCTTCTAATTTGTAATTAAATCTATAAAAGTTTTTTCTTAATAAATAACCTTTAAATTTTAACAGTTTAAGCGTTTTTCTCTTAAATTAAATTAATAGAAAATAATATAAGTGTCCTACATTTCTTATTTCAAAACTATGGAGGTGTTTTTAATGAAATGCGATTGTCCAAAATGGTGTAATTGGTTACTTCTAATTGCAGGTATACTATATGTTGCTGGAGATTTAGGCTATGGTCCTGGTCTTTGGGGAATTAACGTATGGCATTTCCTTGTATTATTATGGGGAATAGTTAAAGTAGCTAAATAAAACTAATAGTTTTAAGGAAATGGGCTCTGGTCCATTTTCCTTTTTTATATTTCTAAATTTTTAAATTTTCCAAAATTATATACTTTATCTTCTATGATAAAAATTTCAAAATCTTTTATTCCGTTTTCTAAGTAAGGGCTAAGAAATTTCTCCTGCCTTATATCTGAACCAACAGCAAGAGAACTAAAAGAAGGTATCACAATTAAATTTTTTCTTTTCCATTTTCCTTTTAAGAAACATTTAAATTTTTCTCCAGGTTTTTCAACAAAACTAATTGAAGGATGTTCATGTCCAATGATAATTGTTTTTTCTTTACAATTAAATAATTTATCTCCATGAACAATGAATAAATCATCTAAAATAAACTTTTCAACAAAACTAACTTTTTTGCCATAATTTTTAATGATTGGTTCAAGTAACACATCATGATTTCCCTTAACAATAACAACCACATAAGATTTAATTAACTCATCAAGCATTCTTGTTATTGAAGACCACTCTTGTTTTGAAATTCTACCGAATTCATGCTTTATATCGCCATTAAACACAATTCTCTTTAAATCACCACATTTAGAAATAGTATTATTTATTCTTTCTAAAGCATCTTCTGTTTGAAATCTTGGAATCATTACTCCTTTTTTATTCAAATATTCTTCGTAACCAAATTGAAGATCTCCAATTATAAGAGTATCTTTGTATTTCAAACCCAAATCAATTATCTCTAAATTCTTTTGAATTTTCATTCTAAAATTACATTTCTTCAGGAGCTTTAATTCCCAATAAATTCAAACCAGAATCAATAACAATCCTAACATTATCTACCAATAAAATTCTTAGTTTCAACAATTCTTCTTCACTACCAATTATTTTATGTTTTGCATAGAAACTATTAAACAATCCACATAAATCTAACAAATATCTTGCAATAACCGAAGGTTTATACTGTTTTGCAGCCTGATCAATCACATTTTCAAAATTTCCAAGATGTTTAATTAACTTTAATTCTTCTTCACTAGTGATCTTATTCCATTTCAATCCTGTTTTTTTAATTTTAATTTCTGATTTTTTAAGAACAGAACAACATCTTGCATGGGTATATTGTACGTAAGGTCCACTCTCTCCCTCAAAATTTAAAATTCTATCCCAGTCAAACTCAACATCCTTAACTCTATCACTACTAAGATCTCCAAAGATTATTGCTCCAATTCCTACCATCTTTGCAACTTCGTCTTTATTTTTTAGTTTTGGATTCTTTTCAGAGATTATTTTTTTTGCAAGTTCAATTCCTTTATCTAAAACATCTTCTAAAAATATAATATTTCCTTTTCTTGTAGACATTCCTAAGAAGTGTCCGAAGTCCACGTGTTCAAACTTAGACTCGTCATGACCCATTTTACCTAAAACACTAAAAAGTTGCTTAAAATGCAGTTTTTGTGGCGCTCCAACTATGTATAGTAACTTATCTGCTTTGTATTTCTTTAATCTGTAAAGTGCAGCTGCCAAATCCCTCGTATGGTAAGTAGATGATCCATTACTTTTCTTTAACATAAAAGGAGGCATCTTTTCTAATTCAACAACTAATGCCTCGTCACTTATTTCAGTTTTAACTTTTTTCTCAAGTGCTTTAATTGCAGCATCCATCTTATCATTATAGAAAGATTCTCCGTCATTAGAATCAAACTTAATATTTAATTCAGCATAATACTCTTCAAATTCTTTCAATGAAAGTTCTTTGAACATTTCCCAAATGCCTAGGCTTTTTTTATTTCCATTTTCTAATTTTTTGAATTCTTCTCTTGCTTCTTCATCCAAATCTGGATTTATTTTTGCTTCATCATGAAATTTAACATAAATGTCTAATAAATGTTTAATTGGGTCTTTTTTTAATTTCTTTTCTTCTCCCCAGTTTTCATAAGCGACAATTAGTTTTCCAAACTGAGTTCCCCAATCCCCTAGATGATTAACCCCTATACAATTATATCCTCTAAATTTTAATATTCTATAAATTGAATTTCCAATAACTGTACTTCTCAAGTGTCCAATCCCAAAAGGTTTTGCAATATTTGGAGAAGAATAATCCATCACAACAGTTTTTCCTTTACCTTCATTTGCAGATCCATAACACTCTTTACTTTTACTTATTTCACTAAGTACATTTTGTACAACATTTTCAGACTTAATAAAAAAGTTAAGATAGGCTCCTTTAGTTTCAATTTTTTCAATAAAATCTAATTTAATTTCTTTAGAAAGTTCTTTAGCAAGTTCATTTGGTTTCTTTCCACTTTTTGAAGCAAATTTAAAGCAAGGAAATGCATAATCTCCTAAAGAATACTCTGGTGGAACTTCTAAAGCTTCAACTACTTCTTTTTTAGTTACCTTAAGACTCTTTGAAACAGTCTTTGCAATCTCATCTCCAAAATTCATAAAAAAAGGTTCACAGAATTAGGTTATATAGTTTTCTGAATTAGTTCAAAACTGAGATAGCTGGTTTCATACTATTCCAATTTTTATCAAACATTCCTTGCATTGCAGAAGCAAAATAAGGGGTTTGCACCCATACTCCTACATCATAAGTAGGATGAACTTCTTCATCATTCATAACCATAAACATTAAATCTTTATTGTCTACTATACAAAATCTTGATTTAACATCTGCAGTATGCCTGACTTCTGCAACCTTTGAAACACTACTAATTGATTTTTCAGCATCTTTTGTTACGGGGGCAGCAATTCTAATTTCAACACCTTTCTTTTTTAATCTATTAAATTCAGGTTTTAATGCTTCTATTTTTCTCATAACTCCTTTAGATGAAGTCATAATCACTACAGATTTTTCTGCTTCCTTAACCATTGCTTCAAGATGTGTGTAAATATTATGTCTTCCCCTTAGTGCACCAGCAAGATCGCTAGGTTCTACAAAATCAACTCCTTGGTTGTGCAATGCATCTAATTCTTCAAGAACTTCTCCACCCTTAAGGTTATCAAGTCTTTTTATTCTGTCAACAGTTTCATTGCTAACATATTTTTTAACTTTTTCAATAACTCCTTTTGGTTCAATTGCTAAATACTTGATAGGTTTACCAAGTTTCATAATAATAAATCCTTTTTTTTCTAGTGATTCTAGAACATCATACGCTCTTGATCTTGGAACATCTCCAATATCACTAAGTTCACCAGCAGTAGAAACTCCACGAGAAAGAAGTGCAGTCCATATTTTTGCTTCATATAAGTTAAGTCCAAATAGGCTTCTTATTTTACTTAAAAATTCTTCTTTGACAATCATTTTAAATTATCTCCATAGTTTAAACAATGAAAAATGATTACTCACCCTTCCCTCTTTTTTGTTAAACACTGGTTTAGTTATAAATGAATATTACTCCATGCTAGTATATAAGTATTGTTATTTTTAAGTTGTTATTTGTTTTGACTATTGTAAAGTGTCTTCACATTATCAATAAAAGAAATTTCACTTAAGGGTTTGTCATATCTTATTTGAATTATTCTAGGAAATCTTAATGCATAACCAGAAGTATATGTTGGACTTTCTTGTATTTCTTCATAAGAAACTTCCACAACAATTTTAGGTTTTACTCTTACTTCTTTTCCATTTTCAGAAATTATTAATTTTGTTAATTCATTAGTTATGTTTTCAAAACTATTTAAGTTTCCTTCTTCTGGTTTTTCCTTTAACCCTGTTGAAACTTTTCCAACTTCTAAATATTCATCTCCTTGCTTACATGCAACAGTAAATGAAGTTAGCCACTTAGCACGTTTACCTTCTCCCCATTCAGATTTAACAACAACTAAGTCTAATGAATCCATTACTTCTTTTAGTTTAGCCATGTAACCTACATATCTTCCTGGCCTGTAGGGCGAATCTAAAGCTTTAAACATGATTCCTTCATGTCCATCTTTCAACGATTTCTTAAAGAATTTTTCAACTTTTTTCTCATCATCAGTTATTATTAATTCAGATAAAACAATTTTCTTTTTACTTTGTTTTACAATCTTTTCTAATTGTTTTCTTCTATCTTCAAAATCAGTCTCAGTTAAGTCTTTACCATCACAAGAGATTAAATCAAATGCATTTATTTCAACAGGAAATTCTTTTGCAGTTTTTTCAGTATCATATTTTCTTTTAATTCTCTGAGATATTTTTTGAAATGGTAAATACTTTTCACTTTTAACATCATAACCAACAACTTCACAATCAACAATGTATTTTTTAGCATTAATAAAATTCTTTGAGTTTTCTACAACATCTGGAAATTGTTCAGTAACTTCTTCCATGTTTCTTGTAAATAATCTTATTTCTTTACCATCATTGTGAATTTGCATTCTAAATCCATCGTATTTAAATTCCAAAGCGGCAGGAGAACCAACAGCAGAAAATCCTTCAGGTATACTTTTAGAAAGTACTGCAAGCATTAGTTTCAAAGGCCTTCCTGCCTTTATTTTAACGCTTTTTAGTTTATTTTTTTTAGCAAGAATTGCCACCTCTCCATAATCTGCAAGCACATTAGATGCATGATCTACGTCATCACTTTCAACATCAAATGCTTGTGTAATAGAATCTCTAATTATTCCATCAGCAATTCCAATTCTTAAAACTTCTAATACAGTTCTTGAGACGTATTTAGCCTCATCAGGACTAGCACTACTAAGTAACTCTGCAACATAACCTATTTTTCTATCAACACTTCCAGAGCCTTCCATTTCTGCAAGTTTTCTTAAATTTTCAACAACTTTCTTAATAGTTAATACTTCACTAAAAAGTGTTTTTTGAGTTTTCTTTTTTGAAAAATTAGCAGTTACGTCTCCTAAATCTCCAACTTTATTCATTTCAATTTCAATTTCTTGAGAACTACTTCCAGTAGATGAACCGATTGCCTTAATCAATAATTTAGAAGAAAATCCTATTTTTCTTGGATCCCAACTAGGAAATACTCTCCCATTTAACAAATAAACAATATTTTCTAAATCATTTTCATCTGCTTTTTTTAAAAATTCAGAAATAATCTTGGTCTTTTCCAATCTTTTACTAGTATTGCCTATTTCTTCATAGACTTTAACTAACTCTTTATACTCCATGGGAAAACTTAAATAAATCAGAGATATAAAGGTTTCTTAGATGGAATTTGATAAAGCAGTACTTTCAAGAAGAACTTGTAGAGATTACAGTTCAGAGACACTTTCTATGGGTAAAATCGCAGATATTTTAGATATTGCTAGGTTTTCTCCTTCTTCAGGAAATTTACAAAATTGGCAATTTATTATTGTTAGAGATCAAGAGAAAAAAGAAAAAATAGCAGATATTTGTAAAGGGCAAACTTGGATGTCCGATGCTCAAGCACACATTGTTGTTTGTAATAAATCAAAAGAAGTAGAAAAAAATTATCCCGATAGGGGAAAATTATATGCTACTCAAAATTGTGCAATACTTTCAGCAAATATCATCTTAAAGGCTGCAGATCAAGGTGTCGGTTCTGCATTAGTTGGAGCATTTGATGAATATGAATTACAAAAATTATTAGATATACCAGAAGATGCAATTCCAGAAATGGTAATCACTTTAGGTTATCCTGAATCATTAGATGAAGATCAACCAAGAATTGATTTGAAATATTTATGTTACTTTGAATCTTGGGGTAAAAAAGAAGACAAAAAAGATTTCTGGCCAGTTACTAAACACTCAAAAAAACTGGTAAAAAAAGCTTCTCAGGCAAAAACCAGAGCTTCAACAAAATCTAAAGGCCTAATAAGAAAAGCTAAAAATAAATTAAAAAAATAAAAGAGTTGTAAGTTTTACTTACAACAGAATGCGGCGACATGGAAGCGGTTCATAGAATTAAATCCACATCCCCAAGAATCAGTTGAATGATTTCCTGGGCCACCGCCACCATATCTGAATTCAGGATAACTCCATTGTAATTCTCCTCCACTAGGAGATTTACATCCTCCGCCATAAACTGTGGGTTTATTGTTTGGACAACTGGTTGAAACAACCATACCCATAGCGCCAGGGGCTTCAATTTTTTCTACCCACTCACAATTTTGTCCAATTCTATTCTTACTAAACGTTTGCGCACCAGTGATATCATTTCCATCAAAACTTCCTAAACTAGTTGCTAAAAAAGCAGCAGCTAAAACAAGTAAAACTGGAATTAATAAAGCACGATGACTTTCGCCTTTTCTTACTCTCATAAATTAACACCTCCGTTATTATTTATTTATGATTATTACTTAACAAAAAGAGACAATTCCATATATATATCTTTTTATTTTGAAAGAAATTTTAAAAAAAATTAAATGTCTTGTGAAAAAGAAAAAAGCGCCGATGCCATAATAAGAAGTGGCATCAGCAAAACACAAGACACGAAAAAGGGCAATTCTTTTGGGGGTTGCCCTTTTAGTATGATCTGCGAGCAGGTTGGCTTTCAAAACCAACCATATCGATGCCCAAGTCATCTGCAACTTGGACTGCTTCTTTAGCTGCCACTTGAGTTTGGCTTGACCTTCCCAAAATGTAAGGGGAAGTTACACCAGTAACAATTGTCATAACTCTTAATCTTCCAGCCATGTTTCCATCAATTCTTGCACCCCAGATTACATTTGCGTCTGTATCTAAAGCTTCAGTAATGATTTCTCCAATTCTGTTAACTTCTTCAAGAGTTAAGTCTTCACCTCCACTTACATGGATTAAAGCACCAGAAGCTCCATCATAACTTACATCCAGTAATGGATTAGTTAATGCTCTTCTTGTTGCTTCTTCAACTCTTGATTCAGTATCTGATTCACCAATTCCAATAACTGATACGTCACCATTTGACATGATTGCTCTTACATCAGCATAATCTAAGTTTACTAATGAAGGAATAGCAATTGTTTCAACAATTCCTTTAATCATTGTACTAATCAGTTCATTTGCAACTGCAAATGCTTGTTGAATAGGTAAGTTACCTGCAATGTTTACCAGTCTATTGTTATCAATAACAATTACTGTGTCACAAGCTTCTCTTAATTGTTGTAGGCCAAATTCAGCCTTATCAACTCTAGCTCTTTCAATCTCGAATGGCATTGTAACCGTTCCAATAACAATTGATCCAGTTTCTTTAGCTAATTGTGCAACAACAGGAGCACTTCCTGTACCTGTTCCACCACCAAGACCAGCACATACAAATACCATGTCTGATTCTTTCATAAAATTCTTAAGATCATGAATAGATTCTTTTGCAGCTTCTCTTCCTCTTTCAGGGAATCCACCACATCCAAGTCCTCTTGTTAATTCTGTACCAATCAATAAATTACCATCACAGTTAGTAATGTCTAAGTGTTGCTTATCTGTATTGATTGCGTAAATCTTAGCACCTTTTAGGCCTTTTTTGTGTAACCAAGAAACCATATTGTTTCCTCCACCACCACATCCGATTACTCTGATGTTAGCCTCTCCTACCTTATTGTCTATAGCTGGTGCATTTTTTAATGCGTCTTGTATTAAATTTTCCATTTTTCTTTTTCCCCCGTTTTTTGGTTTGTTTTTTTTGCGAGTATTTTTTGTGTGTACTTCATCACCACAATATTTATATTATAGTTCCAACTACTACACTTTGTTAAAGATCTAATGATTCGTGATTTAAATCTTGGAGAACATATAAGTCAATCTAATATAAGTCATTCAGATTTAGCCGATCTGTGTGTTGATTAAGTTTTAGCCGAACTCAATCGTTGGAATTAAATAAATTTTAGCCGATGAATTTAATTCGCTTGTCTAATTCTATATAAAAACTAAAAGTAATATATAAATACTATTTAAATACAATATATAAATCAAAGTATATAAATGGTTATTTAACAAATAATTAATTTTTAATAAAACTAAGAGAGAGTGTTAATATTGAAAGCTAATCTAACAGTAAACAATAAAGTAAAGCTAACTACTAAAGATTCAAAAGTTTTTGAAGGAATAGTTTTACCAGATACAAATTCTAAGAAAGTTGTACTAAAATTAGATTCAGGATACAATATAGGAATACTAATTTCTAACATCAAAGAAGTAAAAATCCTTTCAAAACCAAAGAAAAACATAACAAAAAAGAAAACAACAGCTAAAATTAACAAAAAACTTCCAACAATCTCCATTCTTCACACTGGAGGAACAATTGCAAGTGAAGTTGATTATGAAACTGGCGCAGTTATTGCGAAATTTACTCCTGAAGAACTTTTATCAAAATTTCCAGAACTAAAAACCGTATGTAACATTAATTCATCATTAATTGGCAACATGTTTTCAGAAGACATGAGATTCTCACACTACAATAAATTACTAACTGCAATCCAAAAAGAGATCAAAAAAGGGGCAGATGGAATAATTATTACTCATGGAACAGATACATTAGCATACACTTCAGCAGCATTAGCATTCGCTTTAGAAGGCTTAAACACTCCAATTCTACTAGTAGGGGCTCAAAGAAGCTCAGACAGGGGTAGTAGCGATGCATTCCTAAATCTTCTTGGAGCTTGTCAATATCTATCAAATAGCAATTTTTCAGAAGTAGGTATTTGTATGCATGAAAGTTCAGACGATAAATCCTGTTTAATACTTTCTCCAACAAAAACAAAGAAGTTTCATTCATCTAGAAGAGATGCTTTCCAATCAGTTAATGCAGAACCAATAGCAAGAGTATTTTCAGATGGAAAATATGAGAATATTTCAAAATTACATTCAACAGAATCCAAACTAACAGTAAAACCTTTCAAAGAGAATATCAAAGTAGGTATTCTAAAAGCACATCCTAACATGTTTGCTAAAGAAATAACCAATTATTCTACTGGATTTAATGGGTTAATCATAGAAGGGACAGGTTTAGGACACTTGCCAGTAAATGAAACAGATAAAGAAACAAAAGAAAATTCAAAAATTCTAAGAGCAATAAAATCCTTATCAAAATCAATTCCAGTATTCATGACAACACAAACAACCTTCGGTAGAGTAAACATGAATGTTTATTCTTCTGGTAGAAAATTAAAAGAAATTGAAATCTCTGGAGATTATAATGATATGTTAACAGAAACTGCATTCATCAAAATGTCGTGGGTACTTAGTAATTATCCTAAATCAAAAGTAAATGAACTAATGAATCAAAATCTTCGTGGCGAAATTTCAAAACGTTCAAGCAAAAAGGAATTCTTATAAAAACTTAAACACTAATTTTAAACCATGCAATTAGACTATAAAAAATTAGGATTCAAATCTGGTTTAGAAATACATCAACAATTAGAAACACATAAACTATTTTGTAATTGTCCTTCAATAGTTCACGATAAAAATCCAGATATCAAATTCGAAAGAAAACTTAGAACTTCTGCAGGAGAATCAGGCAAAATAGATCAAGCAGCAAAATATGAATCAAAAAAACAAAAAACCTTTCTTTACGAAGCATGTTCAACTTCTTCTTGTTTAGTAGAATACGATGAAGAACCACCTACACAAGTAAATCAAGAAGCTCTAGAAATAGTACTGCAAGCAGCATTATTGCTAAATGCGACACCCGTAGATGAAGTAAGGGTTATGAGAAAAACAGTAATTGATGGTTCAAATGTTTCTGGTTTTCAAAGAACAATGTTAATAGCAACTGACGGTTACATAGAAACTTCAAAAGGAAAAGTAACTGTAGATAGTATCTGCTTAGAAGAAGAATCGGCAAGAAAGATAGAAACAAAACCCAACTACACCAAATTCAGATTAGACCGATTAGGAGTTCCATTAATTGAAGTTGCAACAGATGCATCAATTAAAGATCCAGAACACTGTCAAGAAGTAGCATCAATTCTCGGAATGATATTAAGGTCAACAAATAAAGTAAAGAGAGGAATTGGAACCATAAGACAAGATGTAAATGTTTCAATTAAAGGCCATCCAAGAGTCGAAATCAAAGGGTTTCAAGATCTAAAAAGTATTCCCAAAATAATCGAATTTGAAGTAAAAAGAGAAATTAAAGAATCAAAAAATAAAGTAGACTCTCATGTAAGAAAAGCAAATTCTAATTTAACCACTTCTTACTTAAGACCTATGCCGGGGGCAGCAAGAATGTATCCAGAAACAGATGTTCAACCAATACTATTAACAAAACAATTCATTAAACAAATAAAAATCCCAGAACTAATCACAGAAAAAGCAATCAAATTAGAAAAGAAATACAAACTTTCACCAACTTTGGCACAAGAGTTAGTAAATAATGAATTATTCATAATCTTAACAAAACAATTCAAAAAACTTCAACCAACATTTATTGCAAAAACAATTTTAGAAATGCCAAAAGAAATAAGTAAAAGATTCAACCTTCCAAAAGAAAATTTAAAACCTTACCATTTTGAATCTGTTTTAGAAGCATTAAATGAAAACAAAATCAACGAATCAGCAGTATTACAAATTCTAGCAGATGCTGCAAATAATAAAAAAATAGACTTCAAAAAATACAAAAAAGTAGATTCTTCTCAAATAGAATTAGAAATAAAAAAACTAGTAGAATCTAACAAAAACGTCTCTCCTAATGGTTTAATGGGTTTAATCATGAAGAATTACCGAGGAAAGGTAGACGGAAAAAAAGCAATGGAATTAATCAATAAGTATCACAAATAAACTTAAATACCAAATAACTACTATTTTTAACAAGATGACAAGAACATATATCTCTGAATTATCAAACTTAAAAGATGGAGACAAAGTAACCATAAATGGGTGGGTTGCAGCAGTAAAAGATCTTTCTAAAGTTAAATTCGTTATTTTAAGAGATAAAACTGGAGAAATTCAAACTGTAGCAGTTAATGGAAAAACTCCAGAAGAAACATTCAGTAATATTACCAAAATCCCTCATGAAAGTGCAATTTCAATAACAGGTTCATTAAAAGAAAGTAAAATTGCAAAAGCAGGTTATGAAGTAGTTATAGATAATTTCGAAATTCTAAACAAAGCAGAAACTCCTTTACCAATAGATACAACTCCAAAATCAAATACTAACATAGACAAAAGGATTGATTATAGATATTTAGATACTAGAAGACCAAAAGTTAGGGCAATCTTCAACATAAGAAGTGCAATTGTAAGGGCAGTTACTGAATTCTTTGACAATGAAGGATTTACAAATATCACAACTCCAAAACTTACAGCTGCAGGTGTAGAATCAGGAGCAGAAATGTTTGAAGTAAAATATTTTAACAAAAATGCATTCCTCTCACAATCACCACAAATTTACAAACAAATGATGGTCGGAGCAGGTTTTGAAAAAGTATACGAAATTGGTCCAGTTTTTAGAGCAGAAAAAAGTCATACTACCAGACATCTAACAGAGTTTACAGGATTAGATATGGAGATGGGATTCATCAAAGATGTTGGAGACGTAATGGACGTTATTGAAAACTTATTCAAACACACATTAAAACATGTTAAAGAAAATTGCAAATCAGATTTAGAACTTTTAGAAATTGAAGTTAATATTCCCAAAGAAATTCCAAGAATTTCAATGAAGGAAGCAAAAGAAATTTTAGAAAAAGAAGGAAAAAAACTAAAAGAATCGGACGACCTAGACTCAGAAGCAGAAGAACTTTTAGGAAAATTAATGTTAAAAGAACATAATTCAGAATTCGTATTCGTAACAGACTATCCTTGGGAAGTAAGACCTTTCTACCACATGAAACCAGAAGACAATCCAAAAGGAACTTGTTCTTTTGATTTAATTTGGAATGGTGTAGAAATTGCAACTGGTGCTCAAAGAGAACACAGATATGATATTCTAAAACAACAAGCAGATGAAAAAGGAATTAAATTAGATGAAATGAAAGAATACTCTGATTTATTCAAGTTCGGATGTCCTCCTCACGGCGGAATTGGTTTAGGATTAGATAGAATGGTTCAAAGACTTCTAAAATTAAACAACGTAAGGGAAGCAATTCTTTTACCTAGAGACCCTGAAAGACTTACGCCGTAAGCCCAAAATCTATTTAAATCTCATATTTCTTAGTTTAACTATGAAAACTAAATTTATTTCAATTCAAGAAGCATTAGATAAGGGAAAAGGGGAAGTTTCCATCAGAGGTTGGGCTCACAGACAAAGAGGTTCAAACAAATTAAAATTCGTAGTTCTTAGAGACGTATCAAATATTATTCAATGTGTTTTAAAGAAAGAAGATTTAGAAAAACAGTGGGAAGAAATAGACAAAATACAAGTTGAAACTTCATTACAATTCACAGGAACTTTATCAAAAGATGAAAGAGCACCAACAGGTTATGAACTAAAAGTAAAAAAAGTAGACATAATCGGAACTTCAGATAAGTTTCCAATTACTAAAGATCAAAGTTATGAATATACATTAGATATGCGTCATCTTTCAATAAGAAGCAGGAAGATGATTGCAACACTAAAAATAAGAAGCACTGTTTTTGGAGCAATTCACGAATACTTTAGATCAAAAGGTTTCTATGAATATCACAGTCCTTCATTCACACCAAACGCTGCAGAAGGAGGGTCAACATTATTCAAAGTAGATTATTTTGGAAAAGAAATGTTCCTAACGCAAACTTGGCAATTATATGCTGAAGCAGGAATTCAAGCTTTAGAAAAAATTTACACAATAGCTCCAAGTTTTAGAGCAGAAAAAAGCAAAACTTCCAGACACTTAACAGAATACTGGCATGCAGAAATGGAAGAAGCATGGACTACTTTTGATAACATCCAAGATCATGCAGAAGCATTACTAAAATTAATTATTTCTAAAGTTCTAAAAGAAAACAAAAAAGAATTAGAAGTTCTTGGAAGGGATTTAAAGAAGTTAGAACCGACTACAAAAAAAGCATTCCCTAGAATGACTTACGATGAAGTTTTAAAAATATTAGAAAAGAAAGCCAACATGAAAATTCCGTGGGGAAAAGATCTAAGAACAATTGAAGAAGACGAATTATCTAAAATGTATGATACCCCTGTTATTGTTACTGGCTATCCTAAACAAGTAAAAGCATTTTACATGAAAGAAGACCCAAAAAACCCTAAAGTTGTTCAAGGATTTGATGTTATTGGACCAGAAGGATATGGAGAATTAGTTGGAGCAAGTCAAAGAGAAGAAGATATTGATAAATTAATAGAAGAACTTAAAGCAGAAGGAGAGGATCCAAAAGAGTACGAGTGGTATTTAGATACCCGAAGATACGGTTCAATGCCAAGAGGTGGTTTTGGAATGGGAGTAGAAAGAATTATTTCTTGGATTTGCGGATTAGATAATATAAAGGACGCTATCGCTTTCCCAAGAACAATGACTCGACTTAAACCATGAAACCTGATCCTAGAGATTATATTGGTAAGAGATATTTAGAGAAATTAAACTATCTCTCAGAGATCTTATCGGATAAGTTAATCTTTGGAAAAGATCCCTCAAATTTTGATTTATATATTGAAGATTATGAAGGTACGTTATTTCCCAAATGTTATTATCATTCTTGTAAAGACCATAATTTAGATGAAATTGAAAATAAGCTGGTTTTATTAGAAACAGACGACAAAATCGAGAGATTTTTCTTTCATGAATCTTGTTTAGATTCTTTAGTTCTTGAAGGAATTCCCTTAAACCACCAGTAATTCACAGAAAAGTTTATATATCAATTTCTAGCTTAAACTATCTATTAACTAAAATTATTAATTGACACTACTATAAAATGGATATAGATGAATATCTCAAGAAAAAGAAAGAATTAGAAGGTAAGAAAGAACTTCTAGAGAAAAAGAAAACTGTTGAAAAAAAGAAAACAGCACCTAAAAAAGAAGTAGTTATTAAAAGAAACACAGAAATTAGTAAAGTCGAGCCAAATTCTCCAAATTATTCACCAAATCCTCACCACTATCCTAATTATAATCACCCAAAAGACAATATGCAGTGGGTATTTCTCGGATTAGCATTTTTTGTAGCATTATTAATTGTAGGAGTTTATTTCTTATCTAACTTTATGAAAGATTCTTCAGTAGATGACAGATCTCCAGAAGTTATTGAGTTAGAAAAAAAATTAGAAGAACTTCAAAAGAGTCTAGAACAAGAAAAACTATTAGAAGAAAATAAAACAGAAGAACAAACTAACGAAACTACAAATGAAACCTCTAACGAATCAGGAGAAGAATCAATTGGACCAGAAGTTGAAATAAAACTAATCGATGAACACACTGATGATATTAGTATGGGCACATTTGATTCAAGCGGAAAAATTAACGGACAATTAATTATCTTACAAAGCAACACAGGAGATGCATTAAGATATGAATATAGATTATCTATAGTAAATAAAGAACTTACAGTTATTCAATGTAAAGTAGATAAGGCAACTGAGATTGATACAGATGAAGATGGAACTTACGATGATACAGATTACCATCTAGACAGATATGTTTTAGAAATGGATGTTGGCGATGAAGAAATTATTGCAGACAGTGTAACTGCTTTAGGTTCAGCAAAAGTAACTTACGAAGCAAGATGTTACTTCTGTTCAAATTCTCAATGTGAAGCAAATTCGGTGACTGGTGATCCTGGAGTTTTCACAGATGGAGAATCAGTTGAATCAGCAAAACTAAAAGTAATTATTAGGCCAAACACACTAGATAACAACACAAATAGCAGTTAATTTACTAAATTAATTGCATCGTTTGATTTTTCTTTCAAAAAATCTCCAGTAATCATAATTAGGTCTTTAGTAATGTCTGTGTAGAAATATAATCCTAGGATAATTAACACCAATAAGATTATCACTAAATTTCTCATAATCTAAAAAACCTTCTAGAATTTATAATGTTTTTGATTGAATAAACTTAAATAATAAACAATTCTTAGATTCCATATGGGCCCGTAGCATAATTTGGATAGTGCGTCCGGCTTCGGACCGGTTGATCAAGGTTCAAATCCTTGCGGGCTCATTCAAAACTTATTTAAAGAAATAATTAAGTTTCAAACACATGGTGATAAGTAATATTCTATATGGTTCATTTTTAGAAAATCCTTTTCTAAAATTTTTATTTATAGTATTTGTATTTTACATACTTTCTAGAATTGTTCAATTAGTAATTTTAGGAAACATAAGAAGACTTACTAAAAAAACTAAAACAAAATTAGACGATTTAGTAGTTGATGCAATCAAAAAACCCTTGTTAAGATTTTTAGCATTAATCGGAGTAAAGATTGCAGTAAACGTTTTACCTTTATCTGAAAAAGTTCTTTCAGTTTTCCACCATATAATTAACTCATTATTGATGTTTGTAGTAGTTTTACTTATGATTAAACTAATGGATATATTAATTAATGTCTGGGGAAAAAACTGGGCTAAAAAAACAGAGAGCAGTTTAGATGATGATATCCTTCCATTACTTCACAAAACATCTCATGTAGTTCTTATGACTGTCGGAGCATTCTTTATTTTAGGAGAGTGGAATGTAGATGTAACAGGACTTTTAGCAGGAGTAGGTATAGCAGGTTTAGCAATAGGTTTTGCTGTAAAAGATTCTTTGGCAAATATTTTCGGAGGAATAAGTATTATTTTAGATAAGGCACTAAAAGTCAATGATGTTATTAAGTTAGACAATGGAAGTACTGGGACAATTGCAGACATTGGATTAAGAAGTACAAAAATTAGAACTTGGAACAATGAATTATTAATTATCCCTAATGGAACATTAGCAAATAGCACAATTCAAAATTATAAAAAGCCAGATCTAAGTGTAAGAACTGAAGTTTCCTTCGGAGTAGAATATGGTTCAGATATTGACAAAGTAAAAGATTTAGTTGAAAAAACTTTAAAAAAAGTTCCAAAAGTTATGAAAACAAACAAGGATAAGCCTATCCAAGTATTATTCTTAAACATGGGAGATTCAGCATTAGAATTTAAAGCAAGATTTTGGGTAAAGAATTATGGAGATAAATTTTCAACAAAAATAAGGGCAACAGAAGACATCTACAAAGCGTTAACAAAGAGTAAGATTGGAATCCCGTTCCCTACAAGAACTGTTTTCTTAAAGAAGGAATAACCTTTAAATAACCTAATCAATTCTCAATCCTATGGCAAAAGAATCCAAAGAAGGAATTACAGTAAAGAAGAGCGAAAACCTTTCTGAGTGGTATAATCAAGTTGTTCAAAAAGCAGAGCTAGCAGATTATAGTGCAGTAAAGGGATGCATGGTAATTCGTCCTCATGGATATGCAATATGGCAAAAAATTCAAGAATATTTTAATCAAGTATTAAAAGAAAATAAAGTAAAGAATTCTTACTTTCCATTATTTATTCCAGAATCATTTTTTAAAAAAGAAGCAGAACATGCTGAAGGCTTTTCACCAGAAGTTGCATGGATTGAAAACAAAGACAAAGATACTAAAGAAAGATTAGCAGTAAGGCCTACATCAGAAACAGTAATGTATGATTCTTATTCAAGATGGGTTCGTTCGTGGAGAGATCTTCCATTAAAAATTAACCAGTGGGCAAATGTAGTAAGATGGGAAACTAAAGCAACCAAATTATTTCTAAGAACAAGAGAATTTTTATGGCAAGAAGGGCATTGTGTTTATGCGACAGAAGAAGAATGCGATAAAGAAACACAGTTATGGATTGAAGAATACAGAAAATTATCAGAAGACTTACTAGCAACCCCTGTTTTAGTTGGTAAAAAAACAGATGTAGAAAAATTCTCAGGAGCAGATTACACATTAACGATTGAATCAATTATGCCTGATGGAAAAGCATTACAAGCAGGAACTTCACATAACCTGGGTCAAAGTTTTGCAAAATCCTTTGGAATTTCTTTTTTAGATGAAAATTCAAAAAAACAACTTCCTTGGCAAAATTCATGGGGAGTATCTACGAGGTTAATTGGAGGATTAGTTATGCTTCATGGAGATGATAAAGGTTTAGTCTTACCTCCAAGAATTGCACCAATACAAGGAGCAATAGTGCCCATTTTCTTTGAAAAAACAAAGAAAGAGACATTAAAAGAAGCAAAGAAGATTTATAATTCACTTAACAAGCATTTTGATGTAGAATTAGATGATAGAGAATACCAATCGGCAGGTTGGAGATTTAGTGATTGGGAATTAAAGGGAGTTCCCATTAGAATTGAATTAGGACCAAAAGATATTGAAAAACAACAAGCAGTATTAGTTAGAAGGGATACTGGTAAAAAAGAATTTGTGAAACTAAAGGATGTTTCTAAAAGATTTGAAGAATTACTAGAAGAAATTCAAGATAATCTTTTATCAAATGCAAAGAAACAAATGAAATCACAAATCATTGATGTTAAAAACAAAAAAGAACTAACAAAAGCAATTAAAGAAAATAAAGTTGTTAGAATGAATTTCTGTGGAACAAAGGAATGTGAAGAGAAAATTAAAGAAGATACTAGTGCTACAAGCAGATGCATAATTAAAAAAGCAAAAGGAAATTGTGCAAATTGTGATGGAGAAGCAAAAGAACAAATATACTTCTCTAAATCTTATTAAAATAAGTTTCCAATCCAATTAAAGATTCTACCGTACCAAGGAACATTTTTAACAATAATGTGTAATGCTTTCTGCTCAACATATTTCATTCCAAGTTCATCTCTGTAACTTACTTCAAATTTAATATCGCTCAATAATTGTTTTCCCTGAGTATTTATTGTAATAGTTCTAACTTCTCTTTCTTTAAAAGTTTCATAACTCATTTCACCAAATTCAAACTCAATCAACAAATCATTCACATTTGTATTTGAACTTACATCGAAACTTATCTCTACATCTTCTTTATAGTTAACCTCGGCAGGTTCTGGGTTACTTATTCTTATTTCGGGAATAGGGATAGCAGAAACATCAATATAATGATATTTAGCCTTATTATTGCCCTCAACAATCAAGGGAATTCTCATACCTGTAGTAATATCATAGTCTTTAATTAATACTTCTTCTTCTCCAGATCCCAAAGAAATAGTCTGACAATCATCCAAGAAACAAGCCTCAAAAGTTATTTTATTGCTTGCTAAATTTTCTAAATTACATTCAATTCTAGCAACATCGCCAGCATAATAAGTTTTTTTATTAGTGCTACAATCTACAGCAATCTCCTCAAAACTTTCTTTTTCAGCTCTATCTCTATGGGCTTCAACAATTGCTTCTGCAAATTCTTTAGAATAAACATCCATCTCATCCCCATATTTAATGGTTCCAGAATCGGTTTCTCCATACATGCTGTTAATTTCAAAAGTAGTAGTATAAACATAGTCTGGATCCGCCTCAGGAATTTCAACAATCCAATAAACAGATTTTTCTTCTTTAGGTTCTAATAAAACTCTTCTAACATTACTTTCAGTTAAATCTGGAGCTTTAGTTACAATTAATTTAGTAGACATATAACTATTCTGTAAATTTTTTATTTTAACTTCTACTGGAACATAACTTCCAAATCCAACTTCACTCTTAACAGGTAAAACTTCCAACACAACTGCGCCTGCTTTTTCTCCTCCAACACTAACCTCTTTAGTTTTAATATCTAAACTTCCAACATCTAAATCAATTCCGTTAGCTTTCCAAGAATATTTTGCAGTTGGACTTCCAGAATCAGGATCATCCTTTAATTTGATGTGAGAAGGGTCTAACCACCCATATTCTCCAAAAGTAACATCAAAAGGAACCCATCCATATTCAGGGAAATAAACCTCTGCCCACCCGTGTGGCCCCCAATCATATCCTATGTTACTATAAACCATTCCAGAAACAAATCTCGCAGGAATTCCAACAGAACGTAAAAATGAAATAAATAAGTTAGTCATTTCATCACAAACTCCTTTTTTATTTTCTAAAACCCAAGAACTTGGTTGAACAGCTTCTGCAGTTAAGGTAGTAAGATTATAATTGATGTTTAGATTAGTCCATTCAGCAACCTTGAAAACAGCAGAGTATAAATCATCATCAGTACCAATAATTTCTTCAGCCTTTCTTTCTATTTTTGTATTAATATCAATAAACTCCGTTGGTCTAGTAAACGTAAGAACTGTCGCATCAGTTTTTATTAATGGAAATTTAATTTTTTCTTCAACTCTAAATAAATCATTAGTAACTTTTATTTTTGCAGTATATCCATAATTTAATTTATTTCCATTTGTCTCTTGCCACAAATATAATATTTCTTGACTTCCCTGTTGAACACTTGCATCAGGTGTAGAAAAAATATCTAAATTTTGTACATTCTGCCTTTCATCATTTCTAGGAAAAAAAGAAACATCACTTTTAATAAAATCAATCACATAATCAGAATCCAAATAATTAACAGTAATGTCCGAAGCAACTTCCAACTCCATTTCTACATACTGGACTTCATTGTAGTTTTCAACTTGTTCTCCTAAAACACTACTAGAAAATAATATTAATAAAACAACCAAAATCCCTCTAAATCTCATAGATTCTCCCATTAAACTAGATTTAAATAGTTTTAGATTAATAATAAAATATATAAGTGAGCTAATCAAAAAAATTAATAGAAAGAGGTAATAAAAATGGAATTTTTCATGAATCACGATACACTAAGAATTTTTACGTTATTAGCTATGATTATGGCCTTGATGGCAACTTCATTTTATATCAACATTGCGTTCATAGCTAAAAAGAAAAAATGCAATGTAACCATGGCAATTGCCTTTACCTTTCTTTCAATCTCATTAATTTTAGAAGTAATGAATGTCTTTCATGTAATATACACTGGATCATTAGCAAGACTATTTTTAATAGCTTCACTTATGTGTATCATTTTTTGTTCAAAATGTCTCAAAGATGCATGTACTGACAATAAGTGTAAGACAAACAAACATTCAAAGAAAAGAAAAAAATAATCATTTTTTACTATTTTCAATTAGCTTTTTAGTTAACTTATAATTAGAGTATCCTAAGAATAAAGTCAAAAACAATAAAATAAAAACAATTGTTCCAACAAGTATTTTTTCAAAATCTTTTACTTTTTTAACATAAATTCTTTGACTAGCTTCAGATGAATGAGAGTTATATTCTGCAACTACTTTAAGAGTATAATCTCCTTCTTCTAAAGATAAAGGGATTTTTATTTTTTTAACTTTAGTTAAACTAGTATGTACTGCAACAGTTTCAGAAAATTCCACTGGAGTTTTCTTTCCTGCAACATCCACTAAAGAATATTTTAAGATAATATCTTTTGGCCCATTCATTTGAAATTTAGTCATTTTAAGTGTTACAGCCAATTCTTCTCCAAGAGCAATCTCTCCATATTCGGGCAATACTTCCATAGATAAATCAAATGAATATGCAGCATTTACAAAAGAGGTACAAACTAAGAATAAACCAAATAATAAGATAAATTGCCCTCTTTTCATAATCATTTTAATATTTAAACACTTAAATAGATTTCTTAAACTTATTTCCACAAATCTCCTCTAAATACTTTTTTTAGGAAATCTTTTTCTTCATTCCACTTAAGCTTAATTTTCTTGTAAATGCATCCAATAAATAAAACAATCAATTCAATAGAGTCTAGTAGTTTCAAAATTAATAATTTCAAAAAAGGGTTAATTTTATCTTTAACTAATGGTCTTATCCAAGAAACAGATTTTTGTTCTACAGCATTAAAAGAATCAACATAATACTCTTTCTTTTCTAATTTTTTTCTTTGTTTTAGATATTTTTTCAGAACAACAACCATTCCCAAAATTAAGAAAACACTCAATAATAAATAATAAAATAAATAGGATTTCTCTTTCAATATTTCTTCAACAACTTCAAAACTCATTTCACTTTCAGCTGTTTTTCCATCGTAAAGCACATCTATTTTTACATTATATTCTCCTTCAATTAATTCTTCACTCAAAGTAAGTGTTTTAATAAAATTCATTTTAGTTTCAACGCCTATATTTTCAGTTTCAGTATGGATCAAATTTCCACTATTATCAAAAATACTATAAATTACTTGGGCATTTGTTGTTTCATCAATTAAACCAAATTTAAGTAAATCAACTTCAAAAGAGACTTCTTTAGCCCCTTTTTCTAATGTTTCATCCTTTTCTATTATTTTTCCTATAACATCAAATAATGCACTTTCTTTTGGTGCAGGGCTTCTTCTACTAGGTCTGGAGGGCGCCCTTCTCTCACTACTTGGTGCAGAAGGAACTATGTTTGAAAGTTGATGGCCAGAATTTCCAGCACTACTTGAGTCGGAAGAAGCAATACTTCCCATTGTAAAAGAGTCATCCCCATCATCAAAAAATGTAGAATCTCCTAAAACAGGATGAGAAAATAAAATTAAAAAGATTAAAAATATTTTAATTTTCATTTTAACCTATACAAGGACCGCTGCTTCTATATAATTTTCCATTAGAATCAAGACAAGCATAATCATTACCCGTTCCGCTCAATCCTTCAATAGTAATATTTCCAGAATCATCAATTACCATCCGAGTATTTAATCCACTAGCCCCAGTTCTAAAAGTAATCTCTCCTCCACTAACACTTCCAGCATCAATAAATACGTCTCCTGGAAAATAAGCTTCAGTAATTCCGTACAATTGAATTCCGGCACCACTTATTGGGTCTGTAATATTTGGAGCAGAAACAATTCTAATTGCATCTGCAGTATTATTCAATAAGATTGCAGGTCCAAATGTATCATATCTTTTGATTTGTAAGGCTTCGATTTCAGCAGTTTCCGTAATGGTTAGATTCGTAGAAAATATTTTAGTAATTCTATTTGTTAAATCTCCTAAGAAGTCAAACAAACCGCTTGAACCAGTAACGTTGCCATCTGCCTTTATATTGCTAGTAGTATTTATCTCTCCAGAAATATTTATATTTCCAGAACCATTTATTACTCCGCTAAATGCTATATCTTGAACAGATAACTTAGTAACTCTATTACTCAAACTTCCCAAATAAGTAAAGAAGCCAAATGAGCCACTAACATTTCCTCCAGCAGTAATGTCTTCTTCAACAACTAAATTACTTCCAGTGCCATTAACAACAAGAGTTCCATTAATTTCATCATCAACATCTTTTCTTAAATACATAAAAGAACTTCTCAACAATCTTCTATCTCCTTGATCTGCACCAGCAATATTTATATTCAACCAATAATCATTTTCACTAGTTGTTACATTACAAACTTCCCCAACATTGTATTGTGTGGTTTTCCATTCACCAAATGAACCAGTAGTCAAACTAGAGGTATTTGAATAACAAATATTTCCCCCAGTACTAGCATCATAAACAGTAAAATTAAAAGAATAAGTTCCTTCATAAAAAGTACTTCCACTATAATATTGCCCTTGCCAAACAGAAATATCTTCGGCAACAACAAAATTACTAATTAAAAAAAAGAACAAAATTAGGAACAACACACCGTTTTTCATACAATTAAATTACTAGTCTATATATATATATTTAACTATCAAACTCTTTTCTAAGTAATTTAACAAATTCCGGAAAATCTTCCATTTTTACAGAAGCACCACAAGCATTAGCATGTCCGCCACCATGTCCATCAATAACTTCTAATACCTTATTCAGAGCAGGTAAAACTGGTTTTTCCTTACTTCTCAAACTCATTCTAACATCGCCATTTACTTCTCTTCCGACAATTATCAAATCTTTATCAACCCTATACAATAGTTCATTTGATAATCCTCCAGTGTAACTATTCTTTCCACCAGGATAAGTAAAAACAAAAACCTCTCCTTCTTCATTTTGACTCAAAGCATCTTTCAACAATTCTTTATATTCTTTATTTATTCTTTCATATTTTTCATAAATCATTTTTCCATATACAGTTGTCTGTTCAAACACTTCAACTGGATCTTTAACATGTTCCCATGCTTCAATACAATCATTCATACTTTCAGTAGTTCCTTTCAAAGAATAAGCCAACATTCCAACAATTTTACCATATTCACTATCAAACATTAAACTAGGAGGAGTATCAAAATCTCCTAACATTTTTTTATATTTAAAATTCTTTAAAACATCTTCACTAGGAACATTCCAATCTGCAATAATCCCTGCAACTGCCACCCATTCATTATCTTCAACAACTTTATATGCCCAATAACAAGTAGGAAGATTATTTGGTTCTTCTCCATTCATAGGATTATAATAATTAACACCCTTTCTTTCTAATGGTTGATGGTGGTCTAACCAAACAATTGGAACATGAATAGAATCAATAGTCTCTTGATCTAAATATGGCTTATCTAAAACAACAACTAAATCAGGTTTATGTTTTAAAACAGCAGCATGATAAACTGCCGTAGCATTTGGAGAAGATTTTACACATACTCCTCTACCTTTTCCATAGTGTTTTTTTAACAATAAATATGATGTTAGTCCGTCAGGATCATCATCAAAGAAAAACAGAGGATTTTCTGATTTTTCTAAAAAAGTTCTAATTTCCTTTATTTCTGATTCACTTATCATAGTCAAAACCTATCATAAATGCTTATAAATGCTCCCATAATCCATATTTATCATGTTAGAAGAGTTCATAGCAACAATGCCATTATGGCAAAAATTAACAGCATATGCCTTTTTACTAATTGGATTATTCATTTTTGTAAAAACAAGTAAATTAAAAATCTTAGGCAGACCAGTAATCCCTTTAAAATATAGAATATCTTTAGCATTATTCTTTCCAATCTTATTCGTTTTAGGAATTGTTTTTGGAGCAGTAATCTTTGGAGTGTTAATCACAATGTTACTAGTAGCATTTGCATTAAGTATATTCACAGGAAAGAAACCCAAATTACCTAAGTTTCCAAAATTTAAAATAAATATAATAAGAAAAAATTTGTAATGGGTTTTACCCACTACTTACGAACTTTCTCAGCGCCGTTACCTTTTCTTCTTAGGCCACGACTCTTTTTATGGGCAGATGTTAATCCTCTATTTGTTCTGCCAGTATTCTTTCCAGCAGTAATCCAACTAAGTTTTTTATCTTTCTTAATTGAAGGACTGTTTCTATCAACCAAGATTACATCATACCAGATGTTTTTTCCATCTTTAGCTAAAAAATAACTATTCAAAACTTCACAGTTAGGGTATTTTTTACTTGCTCTACCTTCACAAACTGCTTGATAATTAATATCTAAAATCTTAAGCATTCTTCTTGTCTTAGACCTTCTACCTTTCTTAATCAATGGTCTTCTTCTTCCACCTCTAAGAGCTCTTACTCTTACAACAAGAATTCCTTCTTTTGCTCTATAACCTAAACTTCTAGCTCTTGCCAAGTTTTCAGGTCTAGCAACTCTTTGTACAGCTAATGTACGTCTCCAATCCGCAAGTTTATTTCTTCTCGCTTCAGGAGTTATGTTTTTTACGCTTTCTCTAATTGATTTGTATAATCCCATTTTTGCACTTCCATTGTTTTAGTTTTATTTGCAGTTCAGACGAGTGAAGCCCACATTCCGCAAAATAACGTCAGAAATCCCTCTTTTAAACGTTTTGGTTAAATTAAATAGGTCAAATACATCAATCCAGATATAACAAATGACGCTTTAACGTTCAAGAATACAGTTACAGCACCTAAGACGATTAAACGTCCAATTCCAGTCATAAAACCTCTAAAAACAACATATTCGCTCAAATATTTTTTCTTCACAACATTATCAAAAGCAAGTGTATTGAAAGGGACAGTAACCATTTCATGTAAAAATGAACTAATAATGGTCAATAGAGCCAATAATAATACTCCTTCAATCCACATTCTTGAAAACCAAGTCAATGCACAAAGCACTCCCCCTATTCTTAAAATCATTCTTAATCTTCCTCTATTTTCGACAGATCCAAATAAAAATGAACCAACAATAGCAGCAAATTCAGCTATTAAAAAAATTAATCCCATTTCTGCATACACGCCTAAAGCTGCAAACAAGAATATTGGCCAGAAAACAAATTCAACAATATTGACCCCTCCAATAGACATCATTTTAACTGCACCTTTTTTAGAAAGTTTAGATAAATCTTTTAAGCTACATTTGAAAGGTTCATGATAATTTTTAGTAAATAAAATTGGGAAAACGCTCAACAACAACAAAATACTAGCGACAATAAACAACATTGTAAAATCAAATAAAGTAATTAAAAGTCCTCCAATAAAGGGTCCAAGCATTGCAGAAAGCAAAGTAGTTCCGCTTAAGAATCCTACTTCTTCACTTCGATGTTTCTTATCTGAAGATCTAATAAAATGTGTAACAAAAGGTATCCAATAAAATGATTCAGCTAAACCTAACAAAATTGCAAAATAATTAATACTTATTCCTAATGTAACAAAATTATACAACCCATAGTAAAATATTGCAAACATTGGAGCAGTAATTATTGCCAATCTTTTCAATCCAAATTTACTTGCGAGTTTACCTGCAAAGGGTGCAGCAAGAATATATGTTACAGTATTAACAACATAGAAAGTCAAAACATGTTGTAAATCTAATCCTTGTTCAAGCATCAAAAATAAAGGAATAAATATTCCCACCATGCTTAGTGCCAAAGTTTTAAGACTAGTTGCAGCATACATCTCCCTAAGTTCTTTATTTTTTAAAATTAGATGAGCATAATGGATGTGGTGTCTGTGATGTTGCATAGTATAATCAAAATCCTTTTCTTTTTAAACATTTTTAAATAGTTTATAAAAATCATATGCTTCAAGATATAGTCTTTTTTCTAAATATCTTTAAAAGAATACTAAGCCCTTCAAATCTAGATTATACAATGATTTCAAACATTTTCAAATCAATTATCGGATTGTTAGTAATAGTCTTGAGTTTAATGTTATTATCTCATCAAGCATGGTATTCTGCAACACTCAGTTTAATCAAAGGTTCAGTAGTAATATTAATGATTCTTGCAGGTCTTTTATTAACATTTTTGGGTTTAAGTGAATTAAAAAACGAAATTTAGAAAAAATTTGTAAGTTTAGTCTGTGTTTTTAATTTTTCAAGCATAACACTTTTACTAAGTATACAATTAATATCAAATCCTAATTCTTGTTGAATAATTTCTCTACCTCTTTCAAACATTTGTTTTTTATTTTCAAAAGTAACTGGAAATGTATTCATAGTTTTTCTCATAGCTTCTCTAACAACAAAAACTCCTAATGAAGCCCAATACTCTGGAGTTTCAAATCTCAAAACCAAAGCAGAAGATTGTTTCCTATTTTTTTTCATATTTTCAACCAAAGGCAATCTTGCAGCATAATATCCTCCAACACAGTTACTTGCATATTTTTTTCTACCATAAAAATCTTCATAATCTGTAGCCACAGATATCTCTTCGCCAGGGTTCCAAGAACTTCCAGGCAGATACAATTCAAATAATTCATAAGAAAAAACATCTGGGAATAAAAATACTAAATAATAATTTCCTAAAAAATTTCCAAAATATAATGTATGTTCTTCATTAACATTAAGGTGTTTAACATCTGAAATAATCTTTTTACCAATTGTATCATCAACAGCAGTAATACTCCACCTAGTCGGCACTAATTTCCTATTTTTCCCAACACCCAATGCGCCTAAAGAAAGTACCTGTGAAAGTTTTTGATCATCTACATTTTTTTTGTATAAATAATCTAATGCCTCTGCAGCACCTAAGTCAGTATCATAAAATGCTTTTTCAATAGGTTTATTCAATTTGGGGTTTTCTGCAAGTTTTACATCTTTAAGTTCTCCACGAGATCCAAGTGGACTATTTACTTTGTCAAAACTTAAACCTAGTTTTACTTTTTTCTTAAGCTGAAATTCCATATCTACTTGTTTTTTTGCCATTCCCACTTCCTGAGCAACATCAAAGAACTTTCCTCCAGAGTTTCCTCTAGCACAATGAACATTTCCCTTAAATCTAGAATTTATTAAATTTCCACGATATTTCAAAATATTATTTATCTCAACATTATTTTCGACCCATCTTTTATGTGAATCATAAATTTCCACATCATCAACTCTTACAGGAGGTGCAAGAATTCCCACATTAACATTAGGATATTTCAATTTAGATCCAATAAATATTGAAGGGGGCGAATTAGAAAAGAATTCATCACTAAACACTTCCTTTGCTTTCGGTTGAGGAATGCTCTTATAAGAAGCAGTAAGGTCTTTCTTCTGATATTTAATTTTAGAGCTGTCCAGATTAAATATTCCCGCCATAGAAATAATTCATCGTCTTCTATTAAATATGTTATTGCCCTGGAAGGTAAGTATGGTAAGTACAGAAAACCTTTTAATTAACCTCAAGAATCTCCTAATATGGCAATATTTTCACTAATAGAACTGGTAAGATTAATCCTAATGAGTGCAGCAATAGGTTACATTCTTATGGATTTTATTAAAAGTCCAACTACAGTTAACAACCCTTTATATCCTAAGAAAATGTTTAGTTGGGAAGATTTTAGATTTGCAACAATAGTTACTGCTCCAGGAATTGTTCTCCATGAATTAGGCCATAAATTTGTAGGACTAGCAATGGGAATTCAAACTGAATTTTTTGCATCTAAATTTGGATTATTTTTAGGAATATTTCTAAAGTGGATTGGAAGTCCATTTATCATTTTCGCACCAGGTTATGTTTCTTTAGCTGGAACAATAACACATTTTCAAAGATTTTTAACTGCCTTTGCAGGCCCTGCAATGAATCTTCTAATGTTTTTTGGAGCATATTTAATTTTAGATAGAAAGAGAAATCTTACAAGGAATCAAGCAATAGCATTACACCTAACAAAAAAGATAAACTTGTTCTTATTTGCATTTAATTTAATACCTCTTCCACCATTTGATGGATATCATGTATTCTCAAGTTTATTCAAAATGATTTTTTAAATTATTTTTTTGATTTTAATAATTTACCAAGAAAACCTTTTTTCTTCTTAGGTTCTTTAATTGTTTTTTCTTTTTCTACTTTTTTTTTACTTGTTGCTTTCTTAGTAGTCTTCTTCGCAGTTTTCTTAGTAGTCTTCTTCGCAGCTTTCTTAGTAGTCTTCTTCGCAGCTTTCTTAGTAGTCTTCTTCGCAGCTTTCTTCACAACTTTCCCTTCCTTAAGAGCTTCTTTTTCTTTTTCTGCTTTCTTTAATGCTTTAGCTTCTGCTCTAGCTGCATCCTTTTCTTCCTTTTCCTTAGCAAGTGCCTTTTCTAGTTTTTTAGATTCTGCAGCTTTGTGTTTAGTTAGTAATTCGCTTGAAATTTTGTAATGTTCTCTATCTTTTTTTAATATTCTATTAAGTTCTCTTCTTCTCTTAGCAGCATCCTGTTCTTCTAGAATTTCTCCACAAGATTCACAAAAAAACTGGGATTCTAATGCCTCTTCTTCACTTACTTTAGTTCTACAAGGTTTACAAACATAAAGCCTAGTATCTTCAATATGTTCTAGTTCATATTCATTTTTTTCTATACTTTTCTTCTTCATATCTTCGATAAGGCCAACTGCTTTTGGAACATTAAATGCCCAAAAATAAATGTACCATCCTTTAACCGCATCCTTTTTTCTTGTAAATGAGACCAAATTATATTCTTGAAGCCTATAAATCATATTTCTAACTGCATTTACAGAAATTCCTAATTTTTCAGCTATTTTGAACTCAGAAACATTCTTTCTAGCTTTAAGCAATACATGTAACAATTTAACAGTATCAGAACCAGCTATATTTTTAACAAGATCAATAATTATTTCTTCAGGAACTTTCATCGTAGGAATTATAAAAATATGAGCCTTATTTAAATAACTTGCGCATTTTAACGTCCATCAAATAAATAATTGCCCAAATCCCGTAATTTTTTCAGGTTTTCACCTTCATATATATCTTCAAGTTCCTCAAAATGAGATTTACAACATTCCATATGGTGTTTTTTTGCTAATTCTAACTCTTTTCCTGCAAATTTTTCACTCAAACTACACAATCTCAGATTTTCTAAAATTCCCAAAATATGCCCATATTTCATAGATTTTTCAAAACTATCTACAACTCCAGAATCGAAAGCATTTTCACAATAGCTTGTTAACTGATTCTTCCTTTCTTCAAATCCTTCAAAAACATTCAAGCAAGAATAATTATCTATCAATGTAATTGGGTCCATATAGGGTAATCCAATTTTGCTTTTTTCAAAATCAATTATACAAGGAGCCCCCTTCCTATTCAAAACTATGTTTCCTGGATGCAAATCTCCATGGACAATTCCCTTCCAACAATCTCTTGAATCAATAAATAAAAAATTTAATCTTTCAACTAATGCGTCGGAATATCTTTTATCTAAATCTCTCTTAAAATTTTGCTTATCAAACAAATTCATAGCGCCACTGATGTTCTTATTAGATTTTAATTGCAATAATAATAAATTTTCAAGACTAGTCGTTATAATTTCTTTTCCTTCTTCATAATGTTTCAAATCTAAATAATCTTTCAAATTAAAATTACCTGCATTTTTAGTAATACTAAATATTTCTCCCTCAACATTTAGAAGTTTAAGGGGCCTAACAAATTTATTTTTTGAATCTTCAAAAAAAGAATAAATAAACTCTGTTTTTTCATAGTCTTCAATAATTTCTTTAGGATTTTTTCCAGTTTTAAATATAAATAATCTGTTTGCCAGATCAGAGTTAGATAAATAAATTTCATTTGAGCTATTCTTTAAGGTATTCTTTTTTGTTGTTTTAACTTTTTCAATAGCCGTTCTAAATACCTCTTCAGAACCTTCTTTATTTTCATTTTCTAATATTTGTCCAAGAATACATGCACTATTCAAAATATCTTCATCAGTATTTCCTCTTTCAATGTTTAGTCTTAACAAATTTTCAGATTCGTCTATTAGTCCCCCTACATATGCTTCTAAAGCATAGTTTAAATTTTGTGAGGGGTTTATGTTTTCAGAACCCTTTCCTCTTTTTAACCGCAATTTAGAAAATATGCTTAAAATTAATTTTTCAGCAAAATTGGGTTTTTGATTATAACTTTGTGCATAATCTAAAACTTCTACTAATTCTTCAAGACTTTCATTCTCAAAATTATTAAGTTTTAGTTTATTGATTTTTTCATCAACAGTTCCGTCTGCCAAATGATTGTTTTGCAAAAATTTAGCTTCAAGTTGGCTAAATTCTGAAAAATTTTTCATTGATGCCTGTGCCTTCCCAATTTTATATATATCATAAATCATTTTTGGGTGGAACATTCTCAAAGTTTGTTTAAGGGGTATGCTAGAGGCAAATAATCCATAACTAGCCAACCCTCCAATAATTCCTATCTCAAAAGATTCTGCATTTTCACCTAAAAATTTGCCCATAAATACTGCTGGAACCAATGCTCCTAGTTTTCTTAAGTTTCTTAATTTATTTTCTTTTAGAATTGATTCTAAATTTTGTTCATATTCGTTTCTCTCTTTTTCAATAAGATCCATGAGTATGATTAAAACTTAGTTAAAACAAAAAATAATGCAGCACCAACAACACCAACAATTAAACCAAATACAAATGGCCAAGGAGTTTCTTTGGGTTCTTCATCTTTAATTTCTTTTTCAGTTTCTTCTTCTTGTTCTTCATCAGAATTAGCAGTTTCTAATACTTCTTCCTTCTTTTCTTCCTCTTTCTCTGTTCCATTAGGTGTTTTGTCCCACCCATCACACATTCCATCTCCATCAGAATCTAAATCACAACCATCAACTTCAACAACACATCCAGGAACATGGTCAGAAGGACAAGCATCTACATCATCATTAACTCCATCTCCATCAGAATCTAAGGGAGTATCTACGGGTTCTTCCTTAACATCTAGTTTAAACTCAAAAATTTCTCCATGCAATCCTCCATCAATTTCTCCACTAAGTTCTAATTTAATATCATATTCGTCGACATCATAGTCGCTTAAATCCAATACGACTTTTCTGGCAACGCCAACTTCGCCACCTTTAACATCGTCGTCCCCAACAGAATAGTCTTTTTCAGCATCATCAACATAAATTACAACTTTAACATCCTTATCATTAAATTCAAAACTATCATTGGAGAAAGTATTTTTATAACTTACAACAATATCTACATCATCTCCAACATAGGCAGTAACAGTATTTCCCTCACTTATATTATCTGCATCTTCACCATCAATTTCAACGCCAACTTCGCCACTATAAAATTCTAAATTATTCTCAACCTGAACAGTTACAGGAATTATTTCAGAAACTCCGAACTCATCCATCAAAGTATCATTTAGTGTCAAATTCTGTGCAATCCCGCTAATATTAACTTTCCCTACATTCCATGAAACTTCGTTAAAATTTTCATCTATTGCATCCATTCCTGCAGGAATTGTTAAGGTAATTGAACTAACATTAACAGATTTATTTAATAGGTCATCGGGAATGTTTTCAACAAAGTTAGATGAAGTTATGGGATTTCCACTCAAAGAACTATTTGGATTAAATATAAAGTTAATAGTGCCAATACTATAATTCTCATAATCATTAGTTAAAGTAAGGCTAACACTGTCACTATCTCCGTGTTCAAAAGTACTTCCTCCAAAAGTAAGGTTAGTAACATCAACACTAAAACTAGCAACACCAAAAGAAACTAGCAACACTAAAAATAAACCAGAAAGAATCATTAATCTATTTTTCAATAAAGTCTTTCTAAGTATCATATCTTTTAACACCCAAAAACCTACTTTTTAAAGTTTCCCAGTATCTACCCTAAGGTTTATAAACAATATTCAGAAACTTATAAACATGCCAATTGCAGAAAATTCTCAAACTCCAGAAATGGACAAAAAGACTAAAGAAGAGATTTTAAAGAAAGTAGAAAAGATGAAGGCAAAGGTAGAATCCTTCAAAAAGAAACTTCTAACTAAAAATAAAAAAGATGTTCTAGGAATGGCAGTATTACCTCCTGAAAGATTTGAGGATGCAGTAAACAGGTTAAAAACAGAGAATTTAGATGAGAAACAGTTAAGAAAAAGAATCGAAGAAGAAAAACAAAAAATAAACGTTCTAATCTTACTAGATGATCAAGAATTAAAATCTCCAAAAGAGAAATATAACCTAATAAAAAAAGTAGAAGAAACATCAATAAAAGTTGCAGAAACAGTTGACAAATTAATAAAACCTCAAGCAATGCTTATGTCTGAAGTAAGAGAAGCATGTTATGATGGGAAATCGGAAGTTCTAAGATTATTAACAACTAGTGTTCATATCCATGATCCAAAAGATGTTTTAGGCGCAATTAAAGTTAGTGAAATTCACAAATCAATGGTTCTAAGAAAATTCGAAAAATATATTGTTTCCTATATTGCAGTTGGAAGCTTATTCAGAGGAGACGCATCAAGTCATGACATTGATGTAGCTGTAATTATTGATGACACAGATGTAAAAAGAATGAGTCGTGGAGAATTAAAAGAAAAACTTTCAAGCATTATTCGTTCAATGGGATTCGAAGCAAGTGACATTGCACAAGTAAAAAAAGTATTTCACATACAAGTATATATTTTAACAGATTTCTGGGATGGAATAAGAGACGCAACTCCTGTATTCTTCACTTTCTTAAGAGATGGAATTCCTTTATACGACAGAGGGGTATTCATGCCTCAAAAATTATTATTAAACATGGGTAAAATCAAACCGAGTCCAGAAGCAATTGAAATGCACATGGATGTAGGTGGAAGATTAATTGAAAGATCAAAAGGAAAACTCTTAAGCATAGTCGCAGAAGATTTATACTATGCGGCCCTAAATCCTTCACAATCAGCACTTATGCTTCAAGGTTATCCTCCTTCAACACCAAGAGAAACAATGAGGTTAATGGATGAAATCTTTGTAAAAAAGGAAAAATTAATGACTTCTAAAGATGTTGAGGCATTAAAGAATGCATTTAAAATCTATAAAGAAATTGAACATGGAAAACTAAAAGAAATTTCTGGAAAAGAAATAGACAAATTAACAAAAGAAGTTTCAGATTATTTTACAAAAATCAAAGTTATTGTAAAGAAATTAGAGAAGAAAGCAGTAAAAGAAACTGCAAGCAGTTTATTAGATTCAATAACAGAAGCACTAATTAATTTAATGAAATTAGAAAATCTTTCAACAAGCAAGGCAGACTTAACAAAAAACTTTGCAAAATTAGTTAGCAAGGGACATTTCAATAAAAAAGAAAAAGAATTACTAACAAATACTTTAGAATTAACAAAGAAAGCTTCATCAAAAGAAGAACTTGAAAAATTAAGAAGAGAATCTTCACAATTACTAAGAAAGATTCAAAGACATGCTCAAACAGAAAGAGGAAAAGAGATAGACAGAGCAAAAATCAGAGTAAAATTCGGAGATCAATTTGGAGATATTTATTTACTAGATAAAGAAATTTACATGGTTGGAGATATTGATTCTCAAACAAAAGCAGTTTCTAAAGCAAGAATGCTTCCTTCAGGAAAATTAGGCACAGTAAAACCTTCAACTATGGAGGAGCTAGACAAGATATTAACAACAGCTAAAATCCCTCCGAGAGTATTCATCAAAGAGGCTCTCTTCGAGGATTTAAAGAAGATTTTTGGTAAAGATGTAGAAGTTTTAATCACATCTTAAGTCAAAAAGCTTAAAAACCGAAATTCTATAAAAAAGACACTATGGAAGCACAAATATCCAATTTTAGGCTAGGAAGGCACACAAAGTCCAATAATCACATGATTTTGATAGTTCCTGGCGTAGATAGCAAAGAAAAGGCAGATGCAATGAAAGACAAAGTAGTAGTCTGGAAATCAACTGCTGGTAAAGAAATTAAGGGTGTAGTGGCTTCAGCACATGGAAATAAAGGTGCAATCAGAGTTATATTTGAAACAGGAATGCCGGGTCAAGCTATTGGCACAAAAGTGGAGATTCAATAATTAAAAATGGCAACATTAAGAAGAGGACATTGTAGTTCCCCAGTAAAAAGGGCATACACTAGAAAAAGTAAGTATAGAAGAAAGAATTACATTAGAGCAGTTCCAACTAACAAAGTAATTAGATATGATATGGGTGAAAAATCAAAAGAATTTCCGTGTAAAGTAGAAATTAAGGTTAAAGCTCCAATTCAAATTAGACACAACGCATTAGAAAGTTGTAGACAAATTATTAACAGACACTTAGCAAAACTAATTGGAACAGATTATTATTTTAAATTAAATGTTTATCCTCATCAAGTAATTAGAGAAAACAAAATGCTTACAGGTGCAGGATCAGACCGTATGCAGACAGGAATGCAGCGTTCCTTTGGTACAGCTACAGGTGTAGCTGCTAGACTAAAAAAGAATCAAACTATTTTTTCAGTAAAAGTAAATAAAGAAAATGTTAATCATGCAAAAGCTGCATTAAAGAAAGCAACACCAAGAATGCCTGGCCAATTTTCAATTACTTCTGTCGAAATTAAAAAATAATTTTTTATAATTTTATTTATGTCATAGATATCTCTCTATAATCAATCAAATCTTAGAAAATAAATAACTAACAAAACTCACAAACGTTATCAGATTTTGTAATTTTTGGTTTACCTTTCTTTTTCTTTTTCTTTTTAAAAATATCAAAGATCCCCATATCTAAAAAAATCAGTTTTTGTATATTTAAATCTTTCTTGAAAATGTTTCACCAACTAGTAATCATATACTCTTAAATAAATAAACCTATTCAGTATATCAATGAACATAATCAGTAGTATGCCAAGTTATAGAACAACACTTACTACTGTGAAGAATATTTCTATTAAATTCAACTAAACCGGCTCAAGTCTTTGGTTGTTTTCAACATCAATTGGTTTGGGCCTTACTTCTAAGACATAATTAGAGTTATCTAAATTAAATGAACTATCATAAATGGAGGAAATTAAAAAAATGGTTCAACAAATGGATGCAGGATTAGTTCCTGATAGAGTACAAAGGCCATGTAGGTTATGTATGGCAGATCAAGCACATTACAGAATGGGAGAAGTAGAAGCGGATGAATTGGGATTATTAAGCGCAGAATTCCAATGTATGGGATGTATGGAAATAGTTCCAGTAGCCGTAGGAAGAGAGGAGTTTAAACATGAAGAAATATATATTAGGTCCATCAATAATCCCAAACCTACAACATCTTTTTGATTTTGTCAGGGTATTCAGGGAAGTATTTAGTAATTACCATAATGTCAAATTCACTTAGTATAGACTCTTTTGGTTCTCTTTCTAATAAAAATTCAAAAGATTTCTCAATTAACAATTCTTTACTACACATTTTATCACATAACATTTGCCAATCCTGTTCATGAACAAAAATAGTATGTTCCGTAGTTTCACCGTTCTCCTGTATTCTAACTAAAAATTCATCTTCGTTTATTTTCTCAACAATGATTTCCATTTTACAAACAAATCCTTGGCGGATTTTTTAAAAGAAGTTCGATTAACTTTATTGCATCTTTAATATCTTGTTTATGTGCAACACTTGTAGTTGTATGGATGTTTCTAACTGCAACCCCAACGACGCCACAAGGAAGTCCACCCTTAGAAACTGCAACATTCAATGCATCAGTTGTTCCAAAATCACTAACGTCTGGTTGGAATGGAATTTTATTTTTTCTTGCAATATCAAACAACCACTTATTGATACATCTAGTAGTCATCATTTCTCCATCTTTAACCACAACAACAGGGCCATGACCCAAACATTTAACTGCGCCACCCATCTTTCCATCTCCGGCTTCTGTAACATCTACAACGATTGCATAATCTGGATCAATTGAATAAACAGAAGTTTTAGCACCAAATAATCCAATCTCTTCTTGAACAGTAAACACATAATACATATCAGCTTTAGATTTTTTTAATTTTTTAGCCAATTCAATTAACATATAACAACCAACTCTATCGTCTAGAGCCTTACCAGAAACAAAGTCTCCGCCTTCACCAAGTTCTAAATAGTCTTTTACAATATAAACATAATCTCCGGGAATAACTCCTGCCTTATCTACTTCTTCTCTAGTCATACCTACATCAACATATAAATTGCCCATGCCTGGCAGTTCTTCTAATTCATTACTGTCCTGGATATCTCTGGTAGTAATTAATCCTTCAAGCTTCTTACCTTTACTAGTAACTACTTGGACATTTTCTCCAAGCAAGGTGATGGGTTCCAAACCACCAATTGCAGAAATAAAAATTTTACCTTCTCTATCAACTTCTCCAACCATTAAACCTACTTCGTCCATGTGAGCTGCAAGCATTACAGAAACACCTTTGCCTTTTTGTCTAGCAATAAGATTCCCATACTTATCTGTATACATCTCATCAACATACGGTTTAAGCTCTTTTTTGATAAGTGTTCTAACTACTGATTCATTTCCACTAGGACCTTGTGCTTCGCTAAGTTTTTTTAGAAGATTCATACTTCACCTCTATACAATTCAAATCTCTCAATTTATTTAAAACTTTCTTTATAAATCTCTTAAACAAAAGCATATAAATCCATTATTTCTATCAAATTGTGAAATGGCAAGAAGAATAGCAATCATAGAGCAGGACAAGTGTCACCCAGATAAATGTGGTAACTTACTTTGTGCTAGACTGTGTCCTGTCAATAGAAAGGGAGAAGATTGTATTTCTAAAGGAGAATTAACAAAAAAAGCAATTATTGATGAAAAACAATGTACTGGGTGCGGAATTTGTCCAAAAAGATGTCCTTTTGAAGCAATTCACATTATAAATTTACCAGAAAAATTAGAAGGAAACCCTATTCACAGATTTGGAAAAAACTCTTTTGAATTATTCAATCTTCCGACAATTAAACCAGGTTCAGTAGTTGGATTAATTGGAAGAAATGGAATTGGAAAATCAACAGCTTTTGAAGTTTTAGCAGGAAACATAACGCCTAACAATGGAAATTATGAGACTGAAATTACAGAAGAGAATATTAAATTACTAAAAGAAAGTATTTTACAAAAATATTCAAATTCTCAAACTGGAGAATATTTAACAAAAGTTTTTGATAAAAAAATAACAATTTCCTACAAACCACAAAGAATAGAATTACTTCCAAAACTATTTACTGGAAAAGTTATCGAATTATTAGAAAAAGTTGATGAAAAAGGAAAATTGAATGAGATGATGGAGTTATTAGACATAACTCAAGTAAAAGATAATACTATCTCTGATTTATCTGGAGGAGAACTACAAAAAGTAGCAATCATTGCAACAGCATTAAAGAAAGCAGATGTATATTATTTTGATGAACCTTCTTCATTCTTAGATATTACTTCGAGAGTTAAGATGGCAAAATTAATCCAGTCATTAAAAGAAGATAATTCAGCAGTTATGGTTATTGAACATGATATTGCAACTCTAGATTATATTTCAGATGAAATCCAAATAGTATACGGTGAAAGGGCATGTTATGGTGTTACATCTATCTCTAAAGGAGTAAGAAATGGGATTAATGATTATTTAGAAGGATACCTGCCAGAGGATAATGTGCGTTTCAGAGATTATCAAATTAAATTCTCAAGATCAATTGCAGAATTAAAAGAAGATGCAGATACTTTAGTTTCTTATAAAAATTTAAAAAAATCTTTTGAAAATTTCAAAATGAATGTAGAAGAAGGAGAAATAAAACGTGGAGAGGTTTTAGCAATCATGGGTTCAAATGGATTAGGTAAATCTACATTTTTAAAAATGATTTCAAATAAAATAAAAGCAGACGAGGGGGAAATAGAAGGAGAATCAGAAATGAAAATTTCTTACAAACCTCAATACCCTGAACCAGAAGATATTGTAGTAGAAGACTATCTTAAACATCATGCAGGTAAGGAAATGCAATCTGGATGGTATGAACAAAATATTTTAGAAAAGTTAAATATTAAATCAATTCTAAAAAATAATTTAAAAAATCTATCTGGAGGAGAACTACAAAAAGTATTTGTTGCGGGGTGTCTTTCTGGCGAATCAGATTTAATTGTTTTAGATGAACCTTCAGCATTCATAGATATAGAAGATAGAATTAATATTGCAGAAGTAATTAAAGAATTTACCAGAAAAAAAGAGATTGCATGCGTAGTAGTTGATCACGATGTTCAATTTATAGAATATCTCGGAGATAAGATGCTAGTATTCGAAGGAATTCCGGGAAAAGAAGGGTCTGTTTATGGTCCATGTCCAAAAGAAGAAGGGATGAACAGAGTTCTAAAGATGTTAGAAATAACTTACAGAAAAGATAAAGATACAAATAGGGCAAGAATCAACAAACCAAATTCACAATTAGACAAAGAACAGAGAACAAGCGGAAATTATTACTACATTTAATCAAATAGTTTAAAACATATATACCAATTCTATCAAATCTTTATAAATAATTAAATACTTACTAATTCTCAACACACAAGATATAGTGGTCCATATAATAAAAATACACTATCTCTAGTAGAGTGTTACCTTGGAGTGATTAATCATGTTATGTCCCTACTGTCAAAATCAAGATACAAAAGTAATAGACAGTAGAGAAACAGAAAACGAAGAAGCAACAAGAAGACGTAGAGAATGTCTCAAATGTCAAAAAAGATTCACAACTTATGAACGAGTTGAAACAGATTTGAGAGTAATAAAAAAAGACGGAACAGTAACTAATTATCAAAGAGACAAATTAAAATTAGGAATTTTAAAATCTTGTGAAAAAAGACCAGTTGAAACAGAAACGATTCATAATACCGTTAACAAAATAGAAGCAGAGTTAAGAGAAAAACAAAAAACAGACATCCCTTCAAAATTAATTGGAGAATTAGTTATGAAGGAATTAAAGAAATTAGACAAAATAGCATATATCAGATTCGCATCAGTCTACAAAGACTTTGAAGATATTGGTTCATTTGAAGATGAACTAAAAAAACTAAAATAGGGGAGAAAATAAAATGAGTTTAGAATCAAAAATTAATTACACAAATGGAGACTTAAAGAATCCAATACAAACAAGAATAGTAGAGCGTCTTAACGATGAAAGTTATGTTCCTTTTGAATTAGATCATGGATTTGTAAACAAATACCAAAAAGAAAAAGCCCCCTTTGGTTTTAATGGATTAGGAGAAATTACATTTTATAGAACTTATTCTAGACTTAAAGAAGACGGCTCAAATGAAAATTGGGCAGATACTGTAGAACGTGTAGTTAATGGAACATATAACATGCAAAAAAGATGGATTGAAGAAAGGGGTATTGATTGGAGTGAAGCAAAAGCACAAGACAGTGCGCAAGAAATGTATGATAGAATGTTTAATATGAAGTTTCTTCCACCTGGAAGAGGACTCTGGGGAATGGGAAGTGCTATTACAGAAGAGAGAGGAACATATGCAGCATTAAACAATTGCGCATTTGTTTCTACAGAAAATTTACAAGAAGATTATTCAAAACCATTTACTTTCTTAATGGATGCTTCAATGTTAGGAGTGGGAGTAGGTTTTGATACAAAGGGTGCAGGAAAAGTAATCATCAGGGGCCCAGATCAACACAGGCAAAAAGAAATGTATGATGTACCTGACTCAAGGGAGGGATGGGTAAAAAGTGTAGGAATTTTATTGGATAGTTATTTTTTAGGAACTCCTGAAGTTGAATTTGGTTATGACAGATTAAGACCAGAAGGAGAATTGATCAAAGGATTTGGAGGAAAAGCTTCAGGTCCGGACCCATTAAGAGAACTTCATAAGAATGTCCGAGGAGTATTAAACAAAGAAAGAGGCAGGCCTATGTCAACAAGAGCAATTGTAGACATACAAAACCTAATTGGTAAATGTGTAGTTGCAGGGAATGTGAGAAGAACTGCAGAAATTTCTTTCGGTGATCCTTTCTCAGACGAATATTTAGATTTAAAGAATTACAAAGTTAATCCAGAAAGAGAAGCACATGGATGGGCAAGTAATAATTCTGTTTTTGCAGAATTGGGAATGGATTATTCAGATATTGCAGAAAGAATTAGAATTAATGGTGAACCTGGAATTGCGTGGTTAGACAATATGAAAGAGTTTGGCCGTATGAATGGTCAAAAAGATCACAAAGATCATAGAGCTGGTGGAGGAAATCCATGTTTAGAACAAACATTAGAAAGTTATGAGTTATGTTGTTTAGTTGAAAACTTTCCAAATAGGCACGAATCCATGGAAGATTTCTTACGAACACTAAAATTTTCATATTTATATGCTAAAACTGTAACTCTTGGAGAAACACATTGGCCAGAAACCAACAGAGTTCTATTAAGAAATAGAAGGATAGGTTGTTCAGTTAGCGGAGTTGCTCAATTTGTTTCAGACAAAGGAATTGGGGAATTAGAAACTTGGTTGAACGAAGGTTATGATACAATAGATAAATACGATGAAGTTTACAGTGATTGGTTATGTATTCCAAGATCAATTAAAACAACTTCAGTAAAGCCTTCTGGAACTGTTAGTCTTTTAGCTGGTTCAACTCCTGGAGTTCATTTTCCAGCATCAGAGTATTACATAAGAAGAGTAAGACTTGCAAAAAACAGTGACATTGTTGATCATTTAGCAGAAGCAGGATATCCTTTAGAACCTGCAGTAGGTTCAGAAGACTCCACACTGGTAACAGAAATTCCCGTTCATGCAGGAGAAGGAATAAGAACAGAAGACGATGTTTCCATGTGGGAACAATTAGGAATTGCTGCATTCCTGCAAAAACATTGGGCAGATAATCAAATAAGTTGTACAGTTAAGTTTGATCCAGAAACAGAAGGAAAAGACATTCAACATGCATTAGATATTTATCAATCCCAACTTAAGGGGATCAGTTTTTTACCTAAATTAGAAGAAGGAGCATATCCTCAAATGCCTTATGAACCAATAAACAAAGAAGAATATGAAGAAAAACTTTCACACCTTAAACCTTTAAACCTAGGGCAAATAAAAAATGAAAAAGCTATTCCAGAAAAATTCTGCGACGGAGATACATGTGCTTTAGAAATGGCAACTGAAGAAGTTAAACAAACTGAAGAGGTCAAGGTACAATGATTAACATAAAGTTCAAAAAATTACATGAAGACGCATTAATTCCTGCATATGCAAAACAAGGAGATGCAGGAATGGATGTTTGTTCAATTGATAATTATGAACTTTCTCCAAATAATTCTATTTTAGTTAAGACAGGGTTGGCAATGGAACTTCCATTTGGATATGAAGCACAAGTTAGACCTCGTTCAGGTTTAGCATACAAAAATCAAATAACTGTGTTAAATTCTCCTGGAACTATCGATTCAGGCTACAGAAATGAAATTGGTGTAATATTAATTAATCATGGAAAAGAAATTTTTAACATTAAAAAAGGGGAAAGGATCGCACAGTTAGTTATTGCAAAACACGAAACACCTACAATTGAAGAAGTTATTAAACTTACTGAATCTGAAAGAGGCTTAGGCGGTTTTGGAAGTACTGGAAAATAATTACAAATCAAAACCAACTAGAAGTGTAGCTTCCTCTGGTTTCAAAGAAAGTTTTAAACTATCAATCAATTCTTGATGCATTTTAAATCCAGGAGATGAAGATACCACATTATCTGCAGTTATTTCTGGAAAACTAATCCCTGGAAAAGTAATATTGTTGCCTTCAGTCTTAACAATTGCATCTGTAGGATCTCTAAAACTAGAATCATGAGATAATAGTAGGGTGTGTCTTCTTTTCAAAGACTCAAAAACTCCATGGTTATTTGTTTCTTCAACATTCATTATTCTCTCTTTAAATCCATCGTCCAGAACTTTAAGTACAGTCAGTCCTTGAATTTTATTAAGATCTTCTTTAATTTTTAATAATTCCATGACTCAAACTTAATACATATATTTTTAAAAGTTTCCAATATTAATCACTTAATGGAAGATAAAAATGATTATTTAGAAGATATAGTCGTTTCCTCGCCAGCATATAGGCTAGATAAGCGAGAAATTGATTTAATTTACTTAAAATTTGATAATTTAGAGAATCAAGAAAAAGCAGAAGTTAAAGAAGTTTTTACATCTTTATGTTACGACAGAGGATATTGTTGTAGCAGAGGGGTGGATTATGAGAGTTTAAGTTCATTGGATAATCCAGATAAATTTAAAGAAGTAGTTGTAGATGCTTACAGATTATATTCTTCTAGAAAAGAGAAACTCACATAGCACTTTTCAGAGCCTTAATTGCTACTTCCAATTGTTTGTCATCTGGTTCATTAGTAGTTATTTTTTGCAACCATAATCCTGGCGTAACTAATAGTCCTAAAATTTTGCTAGGATTTCTAGCATTCAATCTTAATAATTCATAACTAATCATAGCAATAATTGGAATTAATACAAGTCTATGTAACAACTTAATCCACCAACTTTCGCTCCAAACCAGAGAGAACATTATAATACTAATAACCAATACAATAAAGATAAATGAAGTTCCACATCTAGGATGGATTGTTGAAAATTTCTTAGCATTTTTTACAGTTAGTGCTTTTCCAGATTCATAACAACTAACAGCCTTATGTTCTGCTCCATGATACTGAAAAATTCTTTTAACATCTTCAAATCTAGAAATAAACCACAAATAGCCTACAAAAAATATAACTCTCCAAATTCCATCAACTATGTTGAAAATAATCCTATCTTCTGAAGCAAACTTGCTCAACCATAAGGGAAGTACAATAAACAATCCAATAGCAATTGAAAAAGAAAATATCAACATAAAGAAAATTCCCCAACTTCCAATTTCTTCTTCCTCTTCCAAACTTTCATTACTGCTCCAAGTTAATGCCTTAGTTCCAATTATCAACATCTCAAATAATGAAATTAATCCTCTCAAAAATATCATATCTTTAAATTTTTCAGAAATATTGCTTCTTTTTTCAATTTTAGTTTTAATTTTACCGTTTTCTTTACGCACAGCAATTGCTATTTTCTTCCTACTAGCCATCATTACGCCTTCCATAACGGCCTGTCCGCCAATATATTCTTTCATAATCATTCAATCTAAACAAGATTTAAAAAGCTTTAGAGCATTAAAAAACTCATGAAATGCGACGTTTGCAAGGAAAAAATAGAAGAAAATTTCCTACAAAAAATCCAAGGAACATACATAGGCTCAGGTAAAAGTAAAAAAGCAATTTGTCAAAACTGTCAAAAAACTCATTCTATTGAAGAATTAAAAGAGAAATTAAAATAACTCTCGCCACCGTGGCTCAATGGTAGAGCATCGCTCTCGTAAAGCGAAGGTTGAGGGTTCAAGTCCCTTCGGTGGCTTTTAGATCAAAATTTTAGTATTAGATAGGTTTATATATTATTAGTTACTAATTAGTAGTGAATATATATTAAAATGAATCTATTAAATAAAATATTGGCGGCTTCAGCCATAACTTTGGGCTCCTGTACATCAATGGAGAGTAATTCAAAATTCGACCCTTTAGCAGATAATTCTCCAAATTATATTTTACAAACTAATGAATATCTTACTAAAACAGAAAATGAAATTTTAGATAATGCTGATAAAAATAGAGTTATGATGTTCGGAGAAGACCATAATAATCAAAAAGATGATGCATTTTTCAAATATATGCTACCTAAATTAAAAGAAAAAGGATATGCTCGTTTAGGAATAGAATTAGATAGAGAAAGAGATAATGGAAGTTTAGAAGATTATATTTCAGAAAGTTCCACCCAATCAGAATTTTTAGGAAATCTTCAAGCATCTCTAAACTATTTTGGAGACAATCATATTGATATCATAAATAAAGCAAAGGAGAACAACATAGATGTTTTTTTTTATGACTCAACACCTCAAAAACAAAAAGAAATATTTTCAAATGAAAGAGAAGTTAATTCTTTAAAAAATATTATTGATGAAGGTCTTTTAGATGATCCAAATTCTAAGTTTTTAATTTATTGTGGAGGCATACATATAATTGAAAAATCTTTCAAAGAAGATGGAGAAATAAAAGCCAAGTTAGGAAAATTATTAAACCATTACACTGAAGGCAAAACCTATTCAATTGCAATCGGAGATTTTTTTAATTCAACTGAATATTCTGATATTGTTGTAGATTTAGAAAAGATTAATTTCCTGAACCCAGTCCAACCATAAGGAATGCCCCATCAGGCAAATAGGCTGATTCTTCTGGAGTAGTTCCCTCTCCAGTATATGTGTTAGCAATTCCTACTGTTGCTGTGATTTTCATGTTTCCAAGTTCATACAAACAAGCCTGAATACTAGCGTCATAAGTAACTGCTGGATCTCCCGTAGTAGTTACTAATCCTTGGGCAGCTAATTGAAATCTCGGATCAAATGGTAAATCGGTTTCCATCGTTTGCAACATAAATCCTGCACCGTAGGTGTGATACTCATCATTTTCATTCGAAGCACTTAACCCAAATAAATTATTACCTGCCCCTGCAAGAGAGGTACTAACATGAGTAGATATTGGTAAACTTAAATCCGTCCAAGGAATATTAATGTTTTCCCAAAGACCATAAGTCATCCCAGTAGTATAAAGTCCTTCTCCATTCCCTGGTTTAAACCCATAATTCAAACCAATTTTGCTAGGATATCTCATATTCAATGTTGTGGCTGCCCAATCTTTAGCAGCGTCAGGATAACTAGCTGCAAACTCATTTAATTGACTATAAAGTTGTGTGCATTCTGTATTTTGACTTCCTCCATTAAATCCTCCAAAAGGTGAACCGATTTCTCCGCTACTACTTTCAATGCAACTATCTCCAAATTTTTTACCAAAACAATCGGGATCATATCCTGGCCCCTTTACAATGGCACAACTTTGAGATACACATTCAAGATGTGTAATGTCTTCAAGATTTCCTACTGCAGTGGGGTTTCCTCCACTTTCTTTACAGTCCTGATTTGAATCGCAGTCTCCGCCTGAACCACCAGGAATACAAATGTTTCCCAAGCATCCAAGTTCACAATCTTCCGGTTTATCGCACGCAACGCCACTAGTTACAGTTTTATCGCAAGCTAATTCTCCGCTGCAATATGTAATCTCAACAAGAGGGATAGGATCTTGATTGCTCCCTCCGGGGCGCCCAGTTCCAGTATGCCCTTGAATTCCAGTAATGCTATTAGTTTGTTTTGCCAACCAAGGATTAGTGATTATTAAACTTTCACCAAAAAATTCATATTCTATGAATCGAATTTCTACTGCTACACTTAAATGTCCTTTTTCAGTTAATTCATTATTACCCTGAAGGGTTCCTTGTGAAACTGCCATAGGCGCCATCATTTTTTTAGGAGAAGAAGTTTCACTATAAACATAATAAACTACTTGTTGAAGGTTGTTTTTTTCTTTTGCAATATATATCTTGCCAGCTTTATAATGGTTTAAGGCAGTAATTATAAAATTTTCAGGATTATGTTGATATAACTCAGTTTTAACATATTCTATCATGTGCCCATAACTCTCAGTGATCTGTTCAAAAGAAAATTCAACTACCTCTCCATCACTAAGTTGATAACTTCTTAAATCACCATACGGAAATAAATTATAATTATAACCCTCAAGTTCTTTTTCCTTATTCAAACATTTTTTTATTAAAGGGATTTCCATAGCTTTCTCAACTTCTCCAGTTCCATCGGGAATCATTGTAATTTTTTTACTCAAACTAAAGCATTTATTTTTTTCAAATCCAAAAGCATTTCCACTGATTATCCCTTCAAAATTAGCAGACATAAATGATGCTAAAAGGATTATACTCACTAAAATCCACAACCCTCTTTTTTCCATATTACTTTATTCTGAGAATTATATATATATGTTTCTATTTACCTAATTTTATCTTACCTGGACCAACAGTATAAAGTGCAAACAATCCACCAAGAATTGCAATATTTTTTTGCAAGCTAATTATTTGTGCACCATCAGTAAAATCTAAATGGAATATTAAAGTCGCAGGTATCAAAAACATTGCTAACATTAAAGCGCCAACTTCAAGTTTGTAACCAGTCAATACAAACAATCCACCAACAATCAAAAATGTCACAGCAAAATAATAAAATACTTCCACGCCAACCATTCCTGCAGAAGACATATAATCTTTAATCAATGAAGGATTCAGGATCTTATTAATCCCTGCCATTAAAAATATTCCAGAAATAAATATTCTAGAAAGTAAAAGCACATAGTCATTATGTTTAAATTTTCTTTTAACCATAGTATTCATCTAATTAACCGGCTTATAATCTTTTCTAATTAAATTAAGCTATAAATGCCTAATAAAGCCAATAAAATTAAAGCAGCCCCAACAACCCTAAAAATAATTCTAACAATCTTTTCTGTAATTTTTTCTCTATTTGCTTTAACAACAAAAATCATTCCTACAGAACCTGCAAAAATTCCCAAACCTGCAAAAATAGAAAAAAGTACAACACTAAATAAACTTCCCAAATTAATAAAATCAAATGAAATAAGTAATGCTGCAATTGCAGACCAACTTAACATAATACTTGGATTTAATGCAATCATCATTGCACCAGTGATAAAAGAACCTTTAACATCTTCGTAAGTTGCTTGAACAAATGTTCTCTTCATTCTAAATGATCTAATAGATAAAAAGTAAGCGCCAACAACTAAAAATATCAAAGAACTCAGTCCCCTTATCCACAAATTAAAATTAGCTGAGCCCCGAACAAATATTCCTATAACACTTATTCCTAAACCACAATAAAGGGCCTCCATCAAAGAAGTTCCAAAACTCATTGCAACACCTTCAGTATGTTTTCCATTCAATGCACGATGAAGGATTAATGATGAAGCGGGACCTAACACAGGGATAATTGCCCCAAAGAAACCAACAAAAAAAGAAAGTAAAGAAATGTTAAGGCTGTTTATCATTTATATTTCCTCTAACACTATTAACCAATTGTTTAACATAATTGGGAGTATTAATAATTAAACTATCAAAACTAAAACCTGCATAAGATTTTTTATTATTTATTGCTCTTAAAATTCTAGTAACATTTCCTCCAACAACTAAACCTGCAAGACCATATCCAACTAATTCATTATCAAAACTATTTGCAGCAAGATAATATTGAGGCGACATTGCAATATTAATTAAAGAATTTTGGATTGTAAGCTTGTATCCTTCTTTTCCAGCAACTTTGGCAAACTCTTCTTGATCTTCTTGTGTCATAGTTCCTCCAACATAAGCTTGAAAAGCAGAATCAATAAATCCGTGCATATTTTTCTTTTTTTTCAAAAATCTATAGGTCTTAATTAATTGTTTATTGATGATTCCAGTATTTTTTCCATTTCTAAAATAAAAATCCCACACATCTTCAAATTCTTTTTCTTCTGCTGAAAGGTCTTTATTTACATCATAGAACTCATTTTCAGTTATATTTTCTAAGTCTTTTACCATTTTAGAGGATTCTCAAAGAAATTGGGCCATTTAAACTTTACCTATTTATAAACAGTCAAAATTATAAACTCAAAAAGCTTCATAAAATCATGTCAAACTATTCAACAAAGAAAAAGTCAAACTATTCAGACAGCAATGCTAAATCAAATAACTATTCAATCAATCCCTCAACAAACAAAGTAACTTTGTATGTTTCTAATAACCAAGTTAAAGAGAAAAAAGGAATCTGCACATGTAAGAAAAAAGGTCCTTGTAGGGGAACTTGCAGATTATAATTTTTTAAATAATTTTTTAGCTTCTTCTTTATCTAAACTAGATTTAAATGCAAGCATTTCAACTAAATGAGGTTCAATTCTCATAATATCTTTTCCAGTAATTATTCCAACCAATTTACCTTCATCAATAACAGGCAAATGTTTAATTTCAGAATTGCCCATTAGTACCATTGCATCATAAATATCTCTTGTGCTTTCAATAGAAATAAGATTTTCATCTGCAACACCATCAACAATAGTCTCCTTTGGATCATTTTTTTCTGCAACTACTTTTCTAACTACATCTTGTTCAGTAATTATTCCAACAGGAGAATCTTCTTTTAAAATTACAATACTTCCAACTTTAGCAGTTTTCATTTGATTAGCAACATCACAAATACTTATGTCACATTCAGCAGTTTGAACATCTCTGTTCATAATCTCATAAACTTTATAGCCTGTTTCCATATTTTTATTTAATCTCCTCAAGTATATAATCTTTCTGGCTTTTTAAATTAAAATTTTGTAACTCTCAAAAAGTAGTCTCAAAAGAAAGCTTTTTAAAATGAATTTTGAAGCATACATTTGAAATGATAATAGATAGTCATACGCATATCGGATTTGAAGACAAGTACCAAAATCAAGGTCCTAAAGAGCTAATAAGGCTAATGGATAGGGCAGGAATAGATAAATCTGTGATTTTTCCATTTGGACCAGTTTTTTCAAAAAATCAATCCTATCATTCAGAAAACATCAAAATTAGCAGATATTCCAATAATCCCCGGTTCATTACATTCGGAAGAGTAAATCAATTAGCATCGGATTCTCTTGAAGAAGTTGATAGAATAAATGATTTAAAATTTAAAGGAATAAAAATTCATACTGATGCAGTTCCTTTAAACCCATATACTGATTTAGTAAAAAAGTTAAATGAGTATCACTTACCAATATTAATACATACAGGAAACAATAAAAATGCAGATGTTGAGAATTTAAAACATCTAAAATATGAAGGAAATATTATAATTGGCCATGGAGGAAAAGATAATGTTTCAAGCGCAATTGAATTAGTAAATTCAAGAAATAATTTTTACATTGAAACATCACTGCTTTCACTAAGCAGAACAAAAAAACTAATCAGAGAAGTTAAAGATAAATCAAAAATACTCTTTGGTTCAGATGCACCTTATGATTTACCAGAATTAGAAGTTAAAAAAATAATGCATGCATGTGATTATGACAGAGGATTAGTAAGGGACATTTTGGGAAAAAATTTGGAGAAAATATTATGAACACAAAAACAAAATACAATACCTTAATATTGACAAGGGGAAGAGACATGACTCCAGATTCTACAGAATTAGCATTAGCATTTGAAGCAACAAATAGAAATCATAAAGTTTCTTTTCAAAAACCTGAAAATTTTTACGTAAAAGATGGAAAATTATTTGGAATTACTCATAGGCCAAATGCAGAGTCAATAGACTCCTACGAGGCATTTGGACATTATGTAGAAAATGAGTCTTTCATGAAACAAGAAAACATTCCTCTAGAAGATTTTGATATCATTTTCTCAAGAGTAGCATATAGAAATCCAGATGAAAAAAGAGAATTTGAAAATATGTGCATTTACTTGTCTTCATTACAATCATTAAATCCAAGAGTTACAATGGTAAATTCTCCATTGGGAATGGTCATGGCTGGTGCAAAAATTTACGAAACACTTAACCTAAAAACATACATGCCAGAAACACACATTACTAAAGATTCCAAACGTCTAGAAAAATTAATGAAAGACGCAGCATTAGAAAAACAAGGAATTATTGGAAAACCAATTGACGGCATGGGTGGGAGTGGCGTTATTGAAATTCCTCCAAGTGGTTACAGAGGATTAAGAACGCTAGCAGAAGTGTTAGTTGAACCTTTAGAAAGTACTTCTTCAATTCCTGCAATCATTCAATCTAAGTTGGAAGGAGTAGATCGTAGAATTTTAATTATGGGTGAAGAAATTCTTGGCGCATACAAAAGGGTGCCAGTGGAAGAAGAAATAAGGGCAAATATTCATTTAGGTGGAACAGTTCAACCTTATGAACTACAAGACATTGATAGAGAGATAGTAAGTAACGTAGCAGAGACAATAAAGAGAGACGGATTATATTTCTGCGGATTAGATATCATGGGGCCAGAGGAAAATGGAACAATTGAAAATACCCGGATGTTAGAATTAAATGTGAGGTGTCCAGGTTCAATTAAAAGTTTGGAATCATTAGCAGAATCTTATCATGAAAAGGCAGAAATAAGGAATGCTGCAGCAAATAAGATTGTTAGATATGCAGAAGATTTACATGAAGACAAGCTATCTTCATTAGATCAAGAATAATCCACTAATTTTATAAACTGTTCAAGAGCAAGAATACTTACGTGGGTGTCCCATAGTCTGGTCAATTGGGCAGGACTTAAGATCCTGTGACTTAGTGTCTACGAAGGTTCGAATCCTTCCACCCACAGTTTTTACCTATTATCTCCATTACCCTTAACCTTATTTCTTTTTACTCTGCTTTTTATTTTTTCTAAATTGATTTTAGCAACTTCGTCCATTTCAAAATTCAGTTCACTACAAAGATTAGCCAAATACCACAAAACATCGCCCATCTCTTTTCCAATCGCATCTCTAGTATCTGGGCTAACCTTGCCCTCACAGTCTCTAAAGATTTTTTTTACCTTCTCAGCAACTTCTCCAGATTCTCCACAAAGGCCCATCGTAGGGTATGTTAAATTCTTCCCAACATTTGGATAACTAGCAGTTTTTCTAGCAAGTTTTTGATATTTGTTTAAATGCATAAATATCACTTAATTATTCGATTAATAAGAATTTATCAAACTCAAAATAGATAATTTTCCCCAATACTTTTAAAAAAGAAAATCTTCATGAATAAACCAGCGCCACCGTAGCTCAGTGGTAGAGCACTACATTGGTAATGTAGAGGTCGCGAGTTCAAGTCTCGTCGGTGGCTTCTTAACGCACTTACCGTACTTACTCCTTGCCCGCCAAAACTATATCAAACAATTATAACTTCTTTCTCCAAGGAGGAAACCTCATGAAGCAGCCAAAAAAGTCAAAAATCAAGATGGACAAGTATATCAAAAAAACGCATGATAACTGGTCTGTATTAGAAGATTTTGGAATATATTTTTTGCAGTAATATATATCCAAAATTTTTCTTTTTTTTCTCTAACAACATTTAAAAGTAAGTACAGCCTATTAAATGATATATTAATGGAGACTTAAAAAATGAGCAAAGATCTAAAAGACATAATTTCAGAAGAAAATTACGGCGATCCAAATACGCACAAAAAGGGGAGATATTCTAGAACTAATTTACCTAGGCCTTCAAATTACACAGAAGAATTAGAATTTCAAGCCGATTTACAAGAGGGAATTACTGAATTTCTAAAAGATATTGATTATGATCCATTAACAGACGATGTACAATATCAAGACATCTTATCTCCAGCTGATGAATTAGACATTTTAGAAGGAAAAATTTATCATGTAGATATCGGCAGAAAAGATACTAATTACTAATTTGAATTACCTCAAAGGTAATTCTTTCTTTCCATTCTTTCTCTTATTTGTTTAATAGTTACACAAACATAAGTGCGAGACTTATCCAAAACATCTGCAATATCTATATTTTTATAACCTAAAAGTTTCATATCTAATGTCAATAGTTTAGAAGGATTTAAACCATAAACCAAATCGTCTAAAGTTTCTTTAGCACACATAACATCAAATCCTGAGGGTGTTTTAAAATCTTCCAATACATAGGCTGATTGTTCTGGGTTAAATTCTTCAGAATTTATGTTTGTAGAGTAAGTTTGAGGTTTATTTTCTAATCTCATGTATTTAGTCAAAACATCTCTGATTCCAAAATCAATATGCATTCCTGCAAATTTTCTAAATGTTAGTCCTCTATCCTCTTCATATTTTCTTGCAGCTTTAAGCAATCCATCAATTGCCCCATCATAAAATTCTTCATCAGAAATTTTATAGAATCTGCGACCATATCTTTGAGAAATAGTTTCTGCCAAATTTAATAAATAATCTTTATCATTTTCAATTATTTCTTTTTCATCACTAGTAAGGACCCTATTGCCTATTCTTTCCATATACATTTTAAACAATCGTCCTTAATATCCTTATTGGTTTTACAGATACTCTTAAAAATCCAAATTTCAAAATAAAACTATGGAAAATTTCAAAGAAAAATACAAAATATTGCGAGAAAAATACAATTTGCCATCATATGAAGAGTTAGATAAGAATTTTGAAATATTAAACTCAAAACCGGTAGTAGAGGTTTCTTTTCCGTTAGCAGTGGTAAGGAGAAGAATGTGTGAAAAACTATCCTGGATATCTTCAGGAATTCAAAATATTATTCAACCAAATCCTTCTTCCTTAGTATGTATAGAGGAGTCCTCTTTTTTTACAAAAGAAGAAAAGAAAGAAAGATTAATCAAATTATTAAAAGAATTAATGTATTTGATAAGGAAATCAATAGATTTAGATATAGATAATTCAGAAGAAAAAGATGCAGAATACATAAGTGAAACATTCAACAAATGGAATGAATTAAAACATAAAATAAAAGAATTTAGTAAAAAGATGAAAGATGGTTGGAAAAAGGAAGTAAAAGTTTCTAAAAAACCAAAAACTAATCACAATTACTTAGGTTAGCCAAAACCTTAATAAATTTAGATTTGACTATATAATCATGAAAAAGGGGCAGGTATATCTTTTAGCAGTAATTATTATGGGATTTCTAATCTACACAATGTTACTTCCAGTTAATTTTCTAAAAACTTCAGAAATAGATGACGATTTTCAAGAAATTTCAAAGAATTATCAATTAGAAAGTGCAAAACTTCTAAATGAATTATTAAACACTCAAAACTTAAATCAAGATTTTGTTGAAGGAAGGTTTCTTAATTTCACTGTAGCATTTACATCTTACTCCAAATCAAAAAATCCTAACTTCGGATTAGTTTATGCATTTCCTTTCAACAATAAAGTATTTTTAGGAAATTACGCAGATTCTCCATTAAATTATACTCAAACAGATCAAATACAAGGATGTTTGTCAGATGTAACTGCAGCAATATCTTTATTGGGTATAGATGTATCCTCTCCAGACATAGATGTGGGCACCTATACCGATTGCATGACTTCAATAACCTACCCTTTAAATGACAAGTTAGATTTAATCTTGGACAACTCAGAATATTCATTCACACTTTCAGATTCAACTTCAAACTTAATAATAATTAACAAAGAAAGCATTGAAGGAGATGTTAAAATCTTCATAAGTGAATAAAAAAACTAATAAACAAAATAAAACACTAAATAACATGCAAAAAAACAAAAGAGGAGTTTCACCAGCAATAAGTTGGATATTGTTAATAGGATTTACAATGGCTTTAGCAGGTTTTTCAATGACTTGGATGAGAGAAACAGCATCATCAACTTCTGAAAAAATGGTAGATAATGTGGGTTCTGATTTAGAATGTGGAGATGTTTCAATAAATGCATACGAAGAAACTTCAACAACAACAGGTTGTTCAAAAGTAAACATCATCAACAGAGGTTTTTTCACAGTCACTGGTGTAAAAGTTAGATCCGGAAGTGGATTAGAAGAAATTACTCAAGAAATAAAACCAACACAAGAAGCATTAATAAATCCAACAATAAGTAGTTTTTTACCAAATAATGAAATAGGAATCATTCCACAAATATCTTATAAAGATTCAAATCTAGTTTGTATAAATAAAGAGGTTAGAATAAAATGCACATAACTAAAAAGGGAGTTTCACCATTAATCGCAACAAGTATTCTAATTGGTTTCGCAGTAGTTATTACTACTATAGTAATCCTTTTTGGAGGAGAACTAATTGAAGAGATTCAGCAAAAACAAGGGAAAACATTAACAAAAACAATTCAGTGCGATAACATGCATTTCAAAGTTACAGATATTATTAACGATGATATTTGGTTATTGAATGATGGAACTACAGATATTCACGCATTTATGTTAAGATACAAAGGAGATGATGCAGAATATGTAAATTCCCATCTAAAAACCACAATCCCTGCAGGAGGATCAGGAAAAATAACTGCTGCAACTCCTCCAGGAATAGGAAAATTAAACACATTAACAATTTTTGCTAAAAGTGCGGCAGGGCCAGAAGGAAGCATTATTTGGGGCACATGCGGGTCTACAGAAACATCTGTAAACTTTCCATAACAGTAAACTTTAATAATAACAAATAGTAAAAATTAAACGAGGTAATTAACAATGATTAAAAACAAAAGAGGAATTTCACCATTAATCGCAACAGTTCTATTAATTGGATTCGCAGTAGCTCTAGCAGCTGTAGTAATGACATGGGGCCTAGACTTCATTAAATCAACAGCAGACACAACAGAGCAACAAACTGAAAACACTTTAATTTGTGCAACTGAACTTTCTTTTGCAATATCTAACGTAGATCTTATCACAGGAACAGTTACAGTAGATAATCGTGGACAAGTAGATATTAACAGTTTAGCATTTAGGGTTTATAATGCATCAGGCGTAACAACTAATGTAACTACAGAAACAATTGCAAAGTTTGAAGTTAAAACTTTAACTCCTACAATTACTGGTTCAAATTTAATAGGTTCAGACGTAACAAAGGTTGAAGCAATTGCAACAGTTCCAGGAAGTTCTGGACAAGGTGACATAATCTGTTCCCAAAATTTGCAATCATATCAAATTTAAGTTTAATGGAGTAATCACTCCATTTTTTCTTTTTATTTTAACATGACTATTAATTCCAAAGAAAAGCAAGGCCAAATATGGATTTCTGCAATTCTATTTTTATCAATTGGAGTTATGATTATTGTATTAATACTTTCAGCAATTATGCCAGTAGTAGATAGATTAGCAGATAGAAACACTCTTTCCTCAACAAAGAATCTTTTACTAGAAATGGATGAAACAATTAAAACAGTTGCAAGAGAAGGGCCAGGCAGTCAAAGAAACTTAGATATCACTCTAAACAAAGGAGAATTATACTTCCAAAATGATACCTATCAAATTAAATGGATCATGGAAACAGAGTCAGAAATAATGGAAAAAGGAATAGATATTCCTGAAGGAAACATAGTGCAACATCTAAATGCTACAAGAGTGGATCAAATATCAAACCTAATGCTTTGGATAACCTCAAATAAATACAACACCTCAATCAATTCACAATTTTCCAATCCTTTTACTGGCAAACACACATTAACAGTAAAACATACAGGAATAATACACCCTAACGACAATCCATTAATTGAATTAAAAATAACTTAATGAGAAACTATTAAAAAAGCCAAAACACAGTATATAATTATCAAAAATAGAGGTGTATGGTGGATAATTCAACTAAAAGAGGGTCTTCTGAATCAGTGCCTATTCCGGCAGCAGATTTTGGAATAGAAAAAGCAACAGAGATACCATCCTTGCCAGATTTCTCAGAAAAAAGAAAAATAGATATCAAATATCCGCTAATCAAACCATATGCTTATGCACATATTCATTGGGATGAAGATCAAAAAGAAGTGATTTATGAATTAAAAGAGCCACCATTAAATCTAAAGGAAAAACATGTTCTCAAAGAATTAGAAAAAGGATTAGAAGAATTAATCAATATTAGTTTCATTAATATTAAAGATAAAGAAGCAGTAATTTCTTACTTAGAAAAGAATGCAAGAGTTCTATTAGCAGAGTTAGGATTAAAACCGCCAAAAGAAGTATTCCTAAAATTAATGTATTATATTTATAGGGACTTTGTTGGTTTAAACAGAATTGAAGCATTAATGAATGACTACCATATAGAAGATATTGAATGTAATGGTTCAAATTTAGAATTGTATATAGTTCATAGAAAGTATAGAAATCTAAAAACAAATATCACTTTCAAATCCAATGATGAATTAACTTCTTTCGTTGAAAAACTTTCTCAAAAATGTGGAAAGTATATTTCATATGCTAGTCCAATCTTAGATGGAAGATTACCAGATAAAAGCAGAGTTAATGCAACCTATACGCAAGATATTTCTTCAAGAGGTCCAACCTTCACAATTCGTAAATTTACTAGTGAGCCTTGGAGTCCAATCAAACTAATTGATGTAAAAACAGCAAGTCCAGAACTTTTAGCATATTTGTGGATGTTAATAGAGTATGAATCAAACATCGTAGTAATTGGGGGAACAGGTTCAGGTAAAACTTCATTTTTAAACAGTATAGCCTTCTTTATACCTCCTCAATCAAGAATTGTTTCAATAGAAGATACACATGAATTAAATCTACTACACACTAACTGGTTACCTTCAGTTTCTCGTGAAGCCACAGGGGTAGGGACAGAAGGAAAATTCGGAGAAGTTTCATTATTTACCTTACTAAAAGCAAGTTTTAGACAAAGGCCAGACTACGTTATCGTGGGAGAGATTAGAGGTCAAGAAGCATTTGTTTTATTCCAGGGAGCTGCATCGGGACATCCCACAATGTGTACTATGCACGCAGAAGATGTTGAAACAATGATCAGAAGATTAGAAACTCCTCCAATTAGTTTACCTCCATCATTAGTAGAAACCTTAGATGCAGTTTGTGTAATGACTCAAACAAAAGTAAATGGTAAGGAAGTTAGAAGATTAAAAAGTGTAACTGAAGTATTGAAAGTTGGTCAAAAATTAGGAACTGTAGAAAAAAATGTTCCATTTATTTGGGATCCAAAAACAGATAAATTCTTTTTCAAAAAACAAAGTGCATTATTCCAAAAATTACAAAAAGAATTTGGAATGGACGAACAAACAATACAAAAAGAATTTCAAAGAAGAACTACTTTACTTTGGACACTATATAAAAAAGGAATTTCAGGATATTCAGAAGTACAAAAAATAATCAGTGCTTATTCAAAATCTCCAGAAGAAGTCCTAAGAAGATTTAACATTCAATAATCAAGATGTCTTTAGAATCAATAAAACAAAATGCTCAAAGCATAATCTCTGCAAATGAAAAATACTCTCAATTAGTTTTAAAGCCAACACATGATAAAAAAGAAGCAGAAAAATTAAAAAAATACATCTTAACACTATCTAACACAATTTCTAAACAGTTAGGGGAAGTAAAGAAAGATGTCGATTAGCGATAATGCTCAAGAAATTATTTCTTTAGTTTCCCAATTAGAAAAAGAACTTGTTCCTAAAAAGAAGCACGAACTTATAGAAAAGATAGAAAAAGCGAATCAACGAATTCAATCAGAAGTTTCTTCAGAATCAAGACCATTATTATATACAGGAGTAATGGATAAACTTCCAGCAAAATCAACTGCTCCAGAACCTTCTCCACCTACACCAGAAAAGCCACATAAGCAACCTGGACCAATTCAAACTAAACAAATTAAGAAAAAGAAAACATCACCAAAAACAAAAAAGAAATTGATGGAAGAGTTAAAGATTAATCAAGAAGATTTAGAAAAAGCATATCCTAAAAGAAAAACAAAGAGTTCAAAAAAAAGTGACTTCACAGTTTATGTTACAAGTCCTTTTGGAAAACTTTCAAATCAATTCTTCGGAAACTATGTTTCAAATCTATTCGATAAAAAGAAGCCATTCATCAGAAATTTAGCAGATTCAGTAAGAATATCTGGAATGCCTATTCTATCAAGAACTTATATCAGTATGATGTATTTCTCTTCATTAGTTGGATCAATGCTTGCAATGTTAGTAGCATTGGTAGTTTCGTATCTTGCAGGGCTAAGCATTACAATTATGGCAGTATCAATGATTATCTCTCTAATTAGTGTAGGACTTTTAGTATTTCTTGGAATGTATGCATATCCTGCATCGGAGGCATCAGCAAAATCTAGGGCAATAGACAATGACTTACCTTTCGCAACAATTCACATGGCGGCAGTAGCAGGTTCAGGTGCACAACCCATAGCAATGTTTAGGTTGTTATTAAAATCTGGAGAATATAAAGGATTAGAAAGCGAAATAAAAAAAATCGTAAACTTAGTTAATCTATTTGGCTATGACCTTTCAACAGCATTAAAGAACGTATCATTAAGAACTCCCTCAAGAAGATTTAAGGAGTTATTAACTGGAATTGCATCAACAATTGAATCCGGAGGAAGTCTAAAATCTTATCTTAAAGGCGTTGCAGATGAATCGATGACAACCTACAGATTAGAACGAAAGAAGTACGTTGAATCTTTAGCAACATATTCAGACATCTACACAGGAGTTTTAATCGCAGCACCATTATTATTCATGGTAGCACTTACAATTATAAACATGGTCGGAGGACAAGTTGGAGGATTAGAGGTATCTACTTTAGCATGGGGCGGAACATTATTGGTTTTACCTATTGTAAATATATTATTTTACATTTTCCTAAACATTTCACAACCTGGAGAATAAAATGTCAAGATTAAAATTTAAACCAGTTTATACATTGAGCATATTAGCAGGAGTAATGGTAATTCTTCTTGCAATTAAATTCCAATTTGGAGAAAGATTTTTCTTTCCATTAATCATTTTATCCTTAGTTGTTTCATCACTTCATTTTTGGATTGATTTTTTTGCAGAACAAAATAGACAAAAATTAATCGAAGTAATGTTTTTAGAATTTATTAGAAATCTTTCAGAATCAATTAAATCAGGAATTTCTATTCCAAGATCTATTCAAAACATAGCAAAAAGAGATTATGGAGAGTTATCTCCTTACATAAAAAAATTATCTAACCAGATAGAATGGGGGATACCAACAAGAAAAGCTCTTCAAACATTTGCAGAAGATACAGAGAATAGAGTGATAATAAGGTCAATTTCATTAGTTTCTGAAGCAGAAAAATCAGGAGGAGATATTACAGACATTTTATCTTCGGTAGTTGAATCTGTAGTAAGTGTTAAACAAATAAAAGAAGAAAGAAAATCCCAAATTCATGCCCAAGTAGTTCAAGGGTACATAATCTATTACGTCTTCATTGGAATCATGTTAGTCTTAGATTTATGGCTATTTCCCCAATTAACTGGTGTTGAAACCTCTTCTTCAATTCAGGCAGGGGCAAGTGGTGTGGGTGGAATGGGATTGGCTGGAGCAGGTGGAGGCGCATTAGACATGGGCCCAATATTTCTTACATTAATATTAATCCAAGGATTTTTTGCAGGAATAATGATTGGGAAATTTTCAGAGGGAACAATCAAAAACGGATTATTACATTCATTGATAATGATGGTTTCAGCTGCGCTGATAATTACAACATTAAAGGGAGGAATATGATTTTAAACAAAAAAGGAATTGGATACGTGGATTGGATTATCAGTATGGGATTATTCATCGTGGTAGTTTCAATGACATTCATATTTCTTAAACCAGGAGTTACTGCAGAGTTTGAATCTAAAGATCTTTTAGAAATAGTAGAATCTAATTTCCTCGAAGAATATACATGGTCTTCAATAAGTATTCCAATTGCAGTACATAAGTTGAATCAAGCAGGAATAGTTTCAAAAATTGAAATAACTGAAAATACTGGAAATCAATGGGATGTTAAATCTTATCATTCTAAACATACAACTTTCGCAGTAACCACTAACACACAAACAAACACTGCAACAATAACTTGTAGTCCAGAAGGAGGAATCTGTAACACCCTTCCAGGTTCAAATGCAGAACAAGGAATATACTTAGTTTACTTAAAAAAAGCAGGAGCAACAAGCGATACTTTCGATTTAAACTATAACTGTAGTCCTTCTCCAACAAATCCACAAGATTGCAATTTCACAGTCGGTTCAAAAGAAATGTTTACAGGATGGAACAAAGGAGACATAGATGCATTAAACAATCCTTATCAAACAAAGAAAGCTGAGTGGTCTTTCCCAGAATCCAGAGACTTCTCAATTAAGTTCAATGGAAATGAAATACTAGCGCCAAATTATAAACCTTCAGAACAAACAAATATTTACATTAAAGAATTATTAATTCAAACATTAGATGATGACGGTTCAAGATCGTCTGCAAATACAACAATAAGTGTGTGGTAAAATGAAAAATAAAAAAGGATTCATAAAAACATTAGAAGCAGTATTGGCAATAATTGTACTTCTATCATTAATATTTATATTAACACCAAAAACAGAAATAGATATATCAAAACCAAATTCATTACAACAAGCACACAATATAATGTTTTCAGAAATTTCTCAGAACATTTCATTTAGAGATTGCATATTCACTTTATCTGGGAACAAAGAAATAAACAACCCTCCAGATTTCACAAATGGAAACCCTTCATCAGACCAGTGTCTAACACCAATTAACAATTTCTTAGAAGCCTACAGGCCTCACAGTTACATTTACTTAGCAGAAGTTTGCGACAAATCAGCATCATGTTTAACAGGAGACTTACCAATAGAGAAACAAATATATTCGGAAAGTATTATGTTAGCTTCAGACACTCCAAAAGTATTCAGAATTTATTTCTGGGAACGATAACAATATAAATAAAACAATCAAATAAATTAAAATGGCAAAGAGGGATTTTATCATCACAGTTACTTTAATTCTTGCAGCAGCTATGCTAGCAAACAATTTCGATTCAGATTTAACAGGAATGCAAACCACAGGAGTTGGATCTGATCCACTTGAAGGGCACAATAAATGTTTTATAACAACTTCAACAAGTGGTCAAAAGAGTTTTTCTTGTAGGTCTGTTCAGGGAGCTGGACAAGATGATTGTAATTCAGATGCAGACTGTAATGCTCAGTGGGATTTATGCTGTACAGCAGCAAATACTTGCAGCGCAGTTCAAGCAGGAACTTGTCAGGGCAGTTCTTGCAATTCAGATGCAGACTGTTCGTCAATTAATGATGAAATAATAGTAACTCAAGATTGTAGTGGCAGAGATACGACAGGAAATAAAGATGCATGTATATTTTATGGGTCTGATGGTTTAGTCTGTGGAACAAGTCCAGACGATTCAAAGAAATTCTGTTGCGAAGGTAAAGACAAAGCTAGTTGCAGTTGCAGTAAGGAAATAAAAAATCCTTGTACAAATGAAGAAGATTGTTCCGCGGCAATGTGTTATGCAGAAGCAGCAGGTGAATCAGTAGCTTGTAAAAAAGCAGTATCTTGTGTAATGAAAAATAGAAAAGATAGCGATCGTTATCCTGACGATTTTTGTACCTTAGCTTCAGAAGGGGCAGATGATAATGATGTTCCATTACAATTCAAACCATTCAGATGTATTTGTCAAAAAGAAAGTAACCCCAATGGAAATAATAGGTACTGTGATGCATGTGATGGGACAATTACAAATTCTTTAGAAAAAAAAGCACACGAACAATGCAAAGAAATAGCAGATCAAATAGCTACAAATCCCAGTTTCTGTGATGGTTATTCTGCAGATTCATTTTATGCAGGAGACGAGGGTGGAAATTGTGATCCTGTTTGTGGAAAAGGAAAAGGAACAAAAGTTCCTGCAAAAGGGTGTGACGGCCACGTATTCTGTAAATGTAATTAATTCTTTTCAATCACAGCAATAAACAAACCAGCCGTATCATAATATTGTGGCCAAATTTTAATATAATCTTTTAAACTACTTTTAATTTTATGTCCATTTAATCTTGCAGGTTTCACCAACTTACAATCACTATGTTCTTTCAAAAAACTTTCAACTAAATTCTCATCTTCTTCAGGTTCCAAACTACAAGTAACATAAACAATTCTTCCCTTTTTCTTCAAACAACTATACGCCCTTTTCAATATTTTTTTCTGCAGTCTTGCATACTTCTCAACAATTTTAGGATTCCATTCTTTCAATAATTTTTTAGTTTTAGCAGTTTTACCTTTAATCAATCCACTTCCAGTACAAGGCACATCCAATAAAATTCCATCAAATTTTTCACTACAAAGATAATCTTCTCCTTTTTGAGTATCAAATTTAATTTCTTCAACACCGCAACGTTCCATATTGATTTTCAAAATATTTCTTCTAAATCCATTAGGTTCATTAGCTCTCAAATATCCCTTACCACCCATTAAACAAGCAATATTCAATGTTTTTCCGCCAGGGGCAGCACACATATCTAAAAATTTACTTCTAACTCCATACTTGAAGTATTGAGCAGGAATCATACTGGGAGCACCCATAGAAAATATCATTCCTTTCTTATGTTGGTCACTATTCCCTATATCCCTTCGTCCAGTCCCATGTTCAATAAAGAATCCATCTTTACACCAAGGAATTTTTTTCAATTTCCAACCATCTTTCTCTAAACTTTTTCTAACAGAATTAACAGAATAATTTAGTGTATTAATTTTAACACTCTTTCTTGCAAAATTATTTTTAACAGATTCCTTATATTCTTCAAAGTCAGTTAACTTTTCATATTTTTTTACAAATTTTTCTTTAAATTTCATATGTAATCTAAAAGAGGAACATGTTCAACACCAATTTTTCCAACATAAAGTTTAGACATGTCTCCACCTTTCTCCGCGAAGTCTTTAACTTTCAAGAATCCTTTCAAGTATAAATGGTCTTTGGTAAATGCTCCAGGTTTAGAAGTATCTCTTAACCCCCTTTTAGCACGTATTGTCAATGTCCAAGCATCTCCTTTAGGAAAATATTCTAATAATGCATTGTAAACAGCACTAAAACTATTTTTTAAACTTAATTGGTTTGCAAAAACCCTTCCTGCATAGTTTTTTAGAATTCTAGGAGTTAACAAACCAGAACAATATTCATTATATGCTGCCAATCCCTCCTCTGTATCTAAATAACCTGGAAAACCAAATTTAAACATTTTATAGTTTTGAGTATTAGCATTTTCAGATCTAATTATGTGCGTCCCTATTTCATGTACAATTAATCGTTTAACATCATTTTCAGAAAATTCTCTATTTTTATTTATGAATAAGGTCTTATTCTTTACGTTAAATGTAGCGCCTGCAACCATTTCTTTTTCTTTTACAGTCCAATTAAGATTCTTTAATGCAAATGTGTCCATAAATTTCTTAGTCATAGAAAGTCTTGAATATCTTTTCCAAACATCTTCTTCATCACTTCTTAAAATTTTTCTTGCCTCACAAATCAAATCGGTAGAGGGTTTACCGTAGGTTTTAATGGAATACTTAGTAAAATCTTTTTTGCCAGTATGTTTCAACATATTTAACATATTATTTAATTCTGTAATTTTACTTCTTAATAATCTTCCATAAACTGTATCGTCTGTTCTTAATGATAGTAAATGTCTTTCAACAGAATTATACTTAGAGGAATTGACACAATAATCAAATTTAGGATTGTAATTATTATTTTTAAACATCTTCTTCATTTCTTCAGAAGTATTGCTTGGTCCAAGAACTGAGATTCTAATCTTACTATGTATTCTTGCCAAGTCTCTATCTACTTTTTTTAGAAGCATAAAGGAGAATAAAAAAATTCACTTATATCTATTTCTTTATTGGAGTATCTTCTTCAACAATAATTGCTCCAGAATACCCGCACTTTTTACAGTGGTAAATTCCAGTCAATCCTCCAGCATAGAAATCAATAGATTCAGAACCACATTTTGGACAGCTTTTTTTACTAACCATAATATCTTAAAAACAACAATCTTTAAATATGCTCTGAAAGTAGAATAAGACACAGGAGCCAGTGGTCTAGTGGCTATGACAGCGCCCTTACAAGGCGTTAATCGGAGGTTCGAGTCCTCCCTGGCTCATTTTTGCGGTAGTAGTATAGCCTGGTTATTACGGGACGTTGCCAACGTCCTAACGAGGGTTCGAATCCCTCCTACCGCAGACATTACGATTAAATCGTCTTTTAATTGCAGAAGTTTCTTTTCGTTTATTAGAAAATCCAATATTTTTAATAAACTTCTCAGTATTTGTTCTAGATACTCTAACAATAAACAATGGGTGTTTTCGTTTAGGTCCAATTTTTCTGATATTTTGGGTAAATTTTATTTTATTTAATCCGAGTATATCACAAACATTAGTTATTGCAGATTTAGAAATTAATCCTAAACAAATATTTCCATTTGTAGAAACAAAGCCATCAGTATCAAATAATCCCCTAGAAAAACCATTAAGAAAATCAAGAGAATAATGTTTTAGAGGGTATTTAAGACAAAAATCTCTAGATTTATATGTCCCTAGATATAAAAGAGTAGACAATAACTGATATATTTTTACACTAGAAAAACTAACAATTAAGAGGTTTTTCTTTTGAAAGCTACATGCAGATTTATTAAATAATTTATAGATAATTTTTAGAAGAAATTTTCCATATTCTTTATCGTCTTTAGCATGTAAAGAAATTCTAATTCTATGGTGTCCAGTTTTTTTATTGTAGCAATAATTGCCATCTCCAGCAAATGCACCCATAAATTCTCCAAGAGAAAAAGATAAATTTGTTGGAATTTTTATTTTGCTATATTCTTGATTATAGTATCTAGTTTCATTTTGTTTTTCCATCAAATCCTTTAAAATTAAATTTAAATTGACCATAATATTATTCAAAATATTTGAGATACTAAAGTTTTTGCCAGGCGCAGAGTAAGTACGGTAAATGCCTTCCTTATTATTTATACTTAGGATTATGCCAACTCATTATAGAAAATTCTCTTTTAATATTAGAAATTCCAGAATCAATAAAGCCTAATTTTTCAAAGAATATTGTTTGACCACTACCATTAGCTAATAACTCGATAAGTTCAGAATCTTTATTTTTCAAATAATCTACAAGTTCGCTACCTAACCCTTGTTTTCTAAAATTAGAATTACAATCAATAATCCCTAAGTGAAGTATTTTTCCTTTACCAGTATAATCTTTAAATCCTTCATACTTTTTAAGATCTGGTATAAATACACAATTGTCATCAATATCGAATAAACTTCCAGGCGTGTTCAATCCATCTATACACGAATTCCAACCAACATCTTCAGAAGCATTACGTAAATAACATGATGCATAAATTAAAGGTTTACCCTCTTCACAACCAACAACAAATAAATCTTGATTTAGATAGGGAGATCTATCTTTGGGATTGTTCCATTTAAGGTAAGTATAATTTATAAAATCTTTTTCAATTTCAGTAATTAGTTCATGTTCTTTATCATCAATTTCATAAAATTTCATAAAAAAACCTATAGTCTCTAGAATATAAGTTTTACTATTAAATAAATCCTTTAAAAACAGCCCAAAACGCTTAAATTCTAATAAATATTCAAAATTGTTCATGAAAAAAGAAAATTATGTTAAACCTGAAGGTCACGTGCATCAAGCTCCTCAGGAAGTTAAGGCGAGGTTTAGGATCATAGAAAATGAAGATTTAGAAAAAAGAATTTTTCAAGAATTTTTCACTAAAAAAAATTATAGTTCCGATTTTGAACATTATTCTGCATTAGAATTATCTGGAGAATTATTAGATAGATTAGAAAATAGAGAAACCTATATAATTTTTGATGATTCAATTTATTCATTAGCACCAAATCAATCAAAAAAAGTTAGAAGGAAAGAAGAAAACAAAACAACACTAAATCAGTATGATTTCTGGAAAAAAGATCTTTCAAGAACTTCAGCATATAGAAAAAAATTAAATCAATAAATTCTTTTTAAACCAGTCTAAAAACTTATAAATCTCCAAACATTAAATATTTTAGTCTCTTTTTATTCTAAAAAAAGAAATTAAGCGGAATAATCTCCGCCATCAAACTTAAGTGCATAGTAACCTCTTACTTTGCTATTAAATGAGTCTCTCGCATAACCAGTTAAGTTATCTTCTGAATTTTCATTAAAGTATTTTCTAGAAAAAGCCATTCTATCCATTAAACTACCTTCTTCTAATAAAGTAATATACTCTTTAGCTAACAAAAAGCCTCTTGTTTTACCTTCTTTGTAACTAGAGTTAGCAGAGCTAAGTTCATCACATACTGTTTCTTCAACTGTGTCCTTTACACCTAATATTTTTTCTAAATTTTTATCTGTCATAGTTCAATTATTCCTAAAATTTGATTTAAAAAACTTGCCTAGGGCAAAGATCCGTGAGTATATCCTAATGCGTAGAGCTTCTCCCCTACACTTAACTCCCCAGAAAGATATCCGAATGCAGGTTTCTTATGAATTATTTCATAAGATTTACTTGCACCTCTTTCATTCTCTCTTACGTGGTGTCTAAAAGAAACTCTACTAGTTTCAAAGTAGTTTCTTAAATTTCCTCCAAACATGTAATCGTGTCTAAATTTTTCTGCTTCTTTAAAATTTCCATTTTTTTTCATGAAAAGATATTCATTAGCCATATTTCTTCCAATATCTAATCTTCCAAGAATGTATAATTCTATGCCTCTTTCTATTTCAGATCTTTTTTCGTCTGTTTTTATCTCTCTAAACCTGAAGTTTGCTTTAGGTTTTACTGTGCTAACTTCTACTGGTTTTTCTGCCACCGTGGCAGTGTTCATTATCGTTTCCAAGTTACTGTTTTGTTTCATTGAACGCCAAAAGCCACAATTCCCCTTTTTAAATATTTTTAAAGGGCATTTTAAAGTCACTAAGTAAATTAAAACATACTTTCAGAAATCAAAATCGTTTTCAAAACATATAAAAAGGGAAGAATAACTATGTTCTTTAGTGGCAAGATTAAAAAGAGAGTTGAGCCTGTGGCAGGTAACTGTAGCAGGAGTAGGAATTATTTTAGGTGCAGGCATTTATGCATTAATTGGTGTAGCAGCAGGCACTGCTGGAAACTCAATTTGGTTAGCATTCTTAATCTCTGCAGTTGTTGCAGGATTAACTGGTTTAAGTTATGCAGAATTAACTTCCATGTTTAAGGGAGATGCAGCAGAATATGATTATATTAAAGAAGCATTCAATCATAAAATTGCATTAATTGTAGGAATAATGATTATTGCAGCAGGATTTGTAAGTGCAGCAACAGTTGCATTGGGGTTCGCAGGTTATTTTATTAAAATTTTACCAATGTCAATGATACTTGCAGCATTGGGATTAATTGTTTTAATGACGATAATTAATTTTATAGGAATTAAAGAGACAGCATGGTTCAACACAATTTCTACCTTCATTGAGTTTGGTGGTTTGTTATTAGTTATTTGGATTGGATTTCAACACATAGGTGAAGTAAATTATTTAGAAATGCCTTTTGGAATGTCTGGAGTTCTTAGTACGGCGGCATTAGTATTTTTTGCGTACATGGGTTTCGAAAGCATAGTAAAATTAAGAGAAGAAACAAAAGATCCAGAAAGAACAATTCCCTTAGCATTAATTTATTCAGTAATCATCACCGCAATTATGTATGTATTGGTTGCAATTGCAGCAGTAAGCATAGTTAATTGGAAAACACTAAGCAATTCAACTGCACCATTAGCAGAAGTTGTAGCTACGTCAATGGGACCTATGGCGTTTATTGTTGTAGGTATAATCGCGTTATTCTCTACAGCTAACACAGTTTTAATCACATTAGTAACAAACTCAAGAATGATTTATGGAATGGCTAAAAGAAAAACATTTCCAAAAATATTTGCTAAGGTTCATAAAAAAACCAGAACTCCATGGGTTGCAATTATTATTCTTGCCTTGATTACGATGCTGTTTACATTGATGGGAGATATTGAATTCGTAGCAAACCTAACAAATTTATTCTTATTTGCAACATTTGCAATGGCAAATCTAAGCATGATAATTTTAAGATACAAATTCAAGAAAAAGAGAGGGTTCTATTGTCCTGGAAACATTGGTAAGTTTTCAGTAATTGCATTCCTAGGTTTCTTGACCTCAGTAATCATGTTTGGATTCGTAGTTTTAAACTTACTAGGAATTAATTTAATATTTTAATATTTCTGAAAATTTTACGAAACAAAAGACAGATATTAAGTAATGAATTCTATTTTTTATGAAAAAAATAAAGAAATCTGATTTTAGTGATTTATTAAAACATTCTGAAAAAGTAGCAAAAAAACTTTGGGACAATCCAGAAGATGGGGTCTGGAATAATCTTTAGTATTTTTGGACTTTATGTCTAAATTTAGAATCAATTCTATCTTTAGTTCCTTTTCCGCTTAATCCTGAACTTGTAGGAGTTTTTTTCAAATAGTCTTCAGTTTCAATTTCTTTTCCAGACTTAACTAACTCATGAAATTTATCAAAGTCAATCCAAGTCCACCAACCATCTTCTCTCTTAAATTTCTTTTTAGCAAACAAAACAACCCTTGATCTAATATGTTCTGAAGCAATTTCATAATCATCTAAGTATTTATCCAATTCTTTAGAAAACTCAACAACTTCTTCATGTAAAGGCATATTGCTCTTTTCTAATCTATCTCTAGAAGCTCCAATAAACATGTAACCCTTAACCTCAATAAAATCTGGATCTCCAATTTTAATTAGTTCAGCATACTTTTCAGCTTCACACATATTCAAATCTTTAATCGCAGTTAACCTAATTGCAGTTCTTTCTTTCTTCTTCTTTAAATTCTCTAAACTCTTAATCATCCGTTCCCAATAATCATCAAACAAAGGATTGTCAATTTTTTTCAACAATTCTTTTGTTGGTGCATCAATACTCAAATATAGTTGTGTAACAGGAGTTAACTTTTCTATTTCATCAGGATATTGTGCATTTGTAACTAAGAATGTCGAAATTCCACGATTATGATAGTTCTTGATCATTTCATTAATTTTAGGATAGATAATCGGTTCTCCAGTTAAAGAAAGTGCAACATGTTTAACAGTTTTAGATTGTTCATATGCCGTATGGTTTGGATTTTTATTATCTCCAAAACCAGTTAATAAATTTTTATGTGCTTTCAAACTTTTATCAATAATCATTTCAGGATTATCTACATCCCATTTCCAATCTTTTGAAACCGGTGCCTTATATCCTCTCCAACAAAAGCTACACCTATTTGCACAACTCAAACTAGGAGAAGTTTGCATACATTGATGACTCTGAATACCATAGAATTTTAGTTTGTAACAGCCTCCGTCACCACGAATCATACTTCCTGTCCAACCGCATACCTTTACAGCTGAATGGTTTCCAACTATCCTATAGCCCTGTTTAGTGAGAGTTTTCTTAGCTTCGGTAGTTAGCATACTCTAATCGAGAAATAGCTTTATTTAATCCTTTTGGGCTTCGCTGGATTTTTTAGAAAACCTTTTATATACATTGTATATACTATAACTATATGGCAACAAACATGATTACTTTGAAATTGGAAAATAAATTTCTTGAAGAAGTAGATAGTATTGTGATAAATGAGGGCTATCAAAACAGAACAGAATTTATTAGAAACGCCTTACGGGAAAAAATTGAAGAACTTAAAATTAGAAAAGCAATGCTCAAATTAGCTTCTCTCAAGGGAAGTTCTACTAAAAAAATAACTGAAGAAAATTATAAGAAAGCGAGATCAAAAGCATTCGATAAAATTTCAAAGAATTTTATATAATCTCTTCAGGTTTGTAGGATTCAATAACATCTCTTAATTTTAGAAAATGTTTATCTCTAGTTATCATAATAGTTTCATTATCTCTTGCTAGTATTGCATGAAGTACCTCTCCTTTTGGAAGATTTCTAAGTTTAGCAATATTTTTTGCTTCTAGAATTTGGTGTTTAGTTGTAAATATTTTTATAATCTGTTTTTTAAATGGGGCAATCATTCCAGAAAGTTCTTCATTAGAGTAAAAGTTTTTAGTTCTTGAAGTAGTATGTCTGATAAGATTATACTGTGATTTTTTAATTTAATAATTGTAAAAAGTTTTAATGCATAATCTCCTAATGGTTCTTTATGATATCCCTTTCTATCTTCCAAAAGATCAATCCAAATAGCAGTATCTATGTAATATTTTTTTAGCATTAATCTCAAAAAAAGATTATTATTTATAAAACATCTCTGCAGAGGCGGTAAGTACGGTAAATGCGTTTTAATTTTCGAGAATTATGGAAACTTTTTGAGAATTTCAATCTTGTTCAACATATCTTAATCTAAAACTAAACCCTGCACCAATAGCAGAATCATCATAAGCATAAGAATTTTCATTGAAATTATAAAAATTATTAACATATTCATCAATACATTCATTAGAACAATAAATTTCAGAACTTCCACAGGGTTTTGCTAAAACTACTGGAGATAATTCCATATTTGCACAACTCTCTAAAGATAGTATAGTTGCGCCTGTAAATAAAGTAGAAGTTAATCCTTTTTTTAAATAATTTTTAATTTTTTCCGTCTTACATCACTTCGTGGAAATTTAGAAGTAAAAGAAATATATATAGTTATTGGTAAGAAGAAATTAATTTCTTCTTCCACTAAAGTTTCCGCTTCCGCCAGAACGTCCTCTAAAAGAGGAACCGCCTCTGCTACCAGATCTTCCGCCTCTGTTTCCGCCAGCTCTTCCACCAAAGCTTTTTCCTCTTCCGCCTTGACCTCTGTTTCCACTAAAGCTTCTTCCTCTGTTTCCGCCAGAACTTCTATTCCCGCTTCTTCCACCAGAACGTCCTCTAAAATTACCTTTTCCGCCTCTAAAGTTTCCTCTACGTCTATCTCCTTGAGGAGAACCAACCAGATTCACTCTTTGATATTCTGGAAGGTCTATGCATCCTATCTTAAAACTTCTATTTTCGCCTTCGATTCTTCTGAAATCTTGTCTTTCAGATGAGGATAAGAAATTAAACACTTGTCCTTCTTCTCCAGCTCTAGCAGTCCTACCGATTCTATGTACATAATCCGTTGGATCTCTAGGTATATCATAATTGTAAACATGTGAAATTCCATCTACATGGATTCCTCTTGCTGCAACATCAGTACAAACTAATACGCTAAAACTATTACCTGAAAAAGATTTAATATTCTTTAATCTTTTATTTTGAGATAATCCGCCATGAATAGCTATTGCATCAATGTCATTTGCTTTCAAATTCTTAGCAACATAATCCGTATGTCTTCTAGTATTACAGAAAATAATTGCAAGTCCTGACTTTTCCTCTTTCAATAAATGTAACAACAAAGGTATTTTCTCCTTTCTTGAAATATTAAAATATCCTTGAGCTAATTTAGTTGGATCAACCTGACTTTCAACAAAAACTTCTTTAGGTTTGTTTAATTGTTCATTTGCTAATCTTCTCAATCTTGGAGATACAGTAGCAGTAAACATCATTGTATGTCTATTTACTGGACATGCTTCCATGATTTCTTGAACATCCTCAATGAAACCCATATCAAGCATACAGTCTGCTTCATCTAAAACAACAACTTTAATATTATTAGTTTTGATGGTTCCTCTTTCCAAATGATCTAACATTCTTCCAGGGGTTGCAACAACAACATCAGCTTTAGCAAGTTTACTTATTTGAGGATTAATTGAAACTCCTCCATAAATTGCAGCTATTTTTAATTTTTTACCAACAGCTAAATCCCATATGGACTGTTTAACTTGTTCGGCAAGTTCTCTTGTTGGCGTTAATACCAATGCTTGAACTCCTCTTCCTGGTTCAACCTGTTCGATTATTCCACACCCAAAAGCCAGTGTTTTTCCTGAACCTGTTGAAGATTCAGCAACTACGTCTTTTCTTTCCAATATAACTGGTATTGATTTTTTTTGTATTTCTGTAGGAGTATCGTGCCCTAATTTACTAATTGATTCAATTACGTGGTCACTTAGTCCTAACTCTATAAATTTTTTCATATTTTTCTCCTAACTATAATAATAGCACTTAACTAGAAAAAGCGAAATGTTCATGTTGAATCAAGTGCATTCTCTTCAATGTCTATCTATATGTTGTAGTATATATATTAGA
>JAERTB010000017.1 GCA_016845225.1 Candidatus Woesearchaeota archaeon
GGCAATAATAAAACTTGGAGTGCTGGCGAGTACTGGTACTGAATAGTTTTTTTTAAATAGAATTTATTTGTTCCTAATTTGTTTAAAAATCGTGGGTTAAACTTATATACTAGAGTATATAGTTGGAAATTAAAATGAAAACAAAATTAATCTTAAATTTATTGTTTCTAGTTTTATTTAGTTTTAGTGTAACTGCTGGGGAAAGTGTTGAAATTGGACATTCTTCAGATATGTTGGAGTTAAGAGAAACCATTGGTGACGTTCGAGAAAACTTAACAGAATCAGACTTACCTAATTTATTGGCTGGGGGAAGTATCACTAATTCCTTGGGAAGTACGGAGTATAATCAATATTTGAAATTTGTAGACTATCATTATTATGGGTATAGCAAATATAATTCATATTTAACCACAGATTTTGTTGAAAAATCTGGACCCTATGGGGGATTTGTAAAAGATTATTTAATTTTAGATGTTGATGAAAATCAACAATATAATGAATGGAATAATGAATCTCTGTTTATTTATGAACTTGAGTTTAATAATGGGTTGACCAGTAGATTATACAATTCAAGTTTTAATCCTTATGATTATTCCCTTGAAGATATTTATGACATGAACGTAAATATTCTGGGAGAAGAATATTTTATTTTGAATACTAATCTTCAGCACAGTTATTGGAGTGGATTTGAGTATCTTGAATTATATTTAATGAACTCAGAAGAGAGTTATACATTTAATCAATATGAAAATCGGACCATTAATTTCAATGGTTATGAGGTTAATATATCTGTGTTCAATATAGAGTTACAAAATGGTGAACCTGTAGTTTACCTTTCAATTGATTCTGATGAGTTTGGAGGTTTTAGTCTTAGAGCTAGTGGGGAAGGTGATTTTTTACTTGAGTTTCCAAGATGGGATAGTGGTCTTGCAGTTGGAAGAATAAATATTGATCCTCAAAATGGAGATACTGTGGACTTACATTTTGGTGCAGATGCAATTAATTTTCAATTTAATTTAGATGGTTCAGATTATTGGCGTGGAGATGTAGAAATTTATTATTGTGAAGATGAGTATCGGTGCGACTTAGAACGGGTAAACTCTGAATCACATTTAGACTATAGAAATACTTCAACGGAATTTACGATTGAATCAATCAAATATATGGCACTTCCTTCAAAATATAGTGAAAATCTTCAAATAGATTCACAACAAGGGGTTAGGAATAGTTTCCAACATGGTGAATCTCAAGCTGCATTTTTAACAGACAACTGGGACATATTTTATGATGGTTTTGTAGAGGTTAATGAATCTATAATTAAATTGGATCCCAAGGGTGACGATGATTATAATTTAATCTTTGAAAACAGACTTGGACAAGTTTACAATGTGCCATTTATTACAAATGAAGGTGGAGTATTCAAATATGGTAATGATGATAGAGATTTTGTTTTCATTGAAGGATTTCTTTCTCCTTCTGGAAATGGTTCAACCCATATTCCTACGGTGGGTTTTTTGGATTATTTTGTATTGAACAATGTGGAATCTCAGTACAATCCTAACAATTTTAATAATTCTATCACTCACATTCTTCGTTATGAGGGATACGAAGAAGATAACCATTCAAATACTACATTACAGTTTGAAGATATGGCAACAGGAACTTTAATTCTTGTAGATTTTAATTCTACCAACAGTTCAAATGGCACTATGGGTTATGGTGAAATTGTTTTGGATGGAAATATTTTTTCATTCTATGTTGCTAATGTTTCTCAAGGAATCCCTCCTTTAATTATTGATATGGATGGAAATGGAGATTTATCTGAATCGCAATGGTCTAATGAAGTATTTGCAGTTACTCTTGGTGGATCATTAATGGATTTTGGTAATCATCTTGAATCAAAAGGAGGATTATTTTATGTTAATCATTATTATGGTGTGACTTGGAACAATACTGGCAATAGAATTAATGGAAATAATGTAATGTTAAATATCACCACTCCTTCTAATTATTTTGACGAAGGCGGTCCAACAACAGTTCAATGGGGGCATGAAATGACAATTATTAATATAGTAAATAGGTCCGGTAATGAAATTGGAATAGACCTTACATCATTACAATCTAATGGTGGAATTGGTTCATTGATTAGAGATTCTACTAATTATAGTAATCTTTATGGTATGACTGACTTTGGTGCATTATGGACAGTTTATGACCCGTCATTAACTGACAACCCAGAAACACTAACCATTGAATATCCTTCTTCACAAAGAGGAGTAAGAGTTTATGTTGTGGAAGATATTAATGATTTTATTGATGATGTTCAAGCACCAGATGTAACTATTTTATCTCCTGTTGATTCTATAGAATACAATACAACAACAATTAATTTTGATATGCTTGCATTTGATAATGTTGCAATCGATTCAAGGTGGTATGATTACAATGGAACTAATGTAACTTTTAATGGTGCTATTGATCTTGTTTATCCTGTACAAGGAACTTATCAAATAACTGCGTATGCAAATGATACTTCAGGAAATATTGGAATGGAAACTGTAACTTTCAATATTGTATTTTCAGATTTACCTGACTTATATATTGACAATGTGATCTATACTCCTACTAATCCAGAAGTTGGAGATGAAATTACAATTAACTTATCTTTAGCTAATGGTGGAACAGTTCCAGTTAGTGGATTTGATTGGGTTTATGATTGGAATCACGGAGTTGGAATTAACTCCTTTACTTTAAACAGTGGAGAAAGTTTAAACTTATCATTTAAACATACGTATACTTTAGGCGGAGATTATACTTTTTACTTTGAAGTTGATCCAACAGATAATATTACTGAATTAAATGAAAATAATAATGTATTATTGCTTGACTTATTTGTGGATGGAACTCCTGAATTAGAACCTAAGCTGATTTCTAAGAAAAAAGATCCGAATAATAGAAATAATGTTGTTTACAAATATAGAATTAAAAATACTGGTAATGTTTATGTTGAAAACTTAGATTATTCAATGACCTTTGGAGATGGATCAGGTAATGGCGGATTCATTGGAGAAAGAATTAACCCTGGAAGTTTTTATCTATTAACATTAGAGCATGAGTATCTTACTGCAGGACTATATGAGTCTTCTTTAGCAGTTGATACTTTCAATTTCTTTGATGAGTCAAATGAAACAAATAATGAAGTTTCAACCTCTGTTTGGGTACCTTGCGATAAATCAAATGGTGTAATGGGCAGATGTTTGGCTAAGAAACGTTAGTTTAGTTTTTTAGTTAATTCTTTTTTTACTAATTCTTTTTTTTCTTTAGAAATATTAAATAAAGTTTTTTTAATCATTTTATTTGAAATTGTAAAAATATAATTTAATTTAATTATGCTATCTTTTACTGCACCTTCTTTTTTTAATAGTTTAATACCTTTCATTTGTTCATTGCTAGTGATTGCACAAACTATTACATTATCATATTCTTCAAATAAAACTAATGCAGGTCTTGTTTTTACTTCATATGTATCTACAAATTGAATTTGTGTTAAGATTACTTCACCAAATTTATGCATCTTCCCATTCCTCGTCTGCATCGTTGTCCCAAACTTCTTGCATTTTTTCTTGCTGAATTTTGTGTAAGAATTCGTCATACTGATTTCTTTTTTTAACAAATTCATAACTCATAACTAATTTTTTTAATAGTTCATTATAAGTTTCTCTAGGATGTTCTTTTGTTTTTTTTAACAATTCAATTGTTTTTTTGTCTATCATTATTGTTGATTGTTTCATATATAATCACTTATATACTGACTATATATGATTATATAAAGTTTTCTCTTTGTAAAATAAAATGCTTTAAATTTAATTAAACTATCTCAATTTTTTTCGGAAAGTTTTCAAAGTTCTGATCATTAGGGTAAATTATAGGATAATTAATCACAGAAAGTTTTATAAATGGGTTAAGATTATGACTATTATTCTTAATTAACCAATTCTGGTGAGATTAAATGACTGTTAACGAAGATTTAAAACAACATACAAAAAAGGGAACAACAACAGTTGGGATCATGTGTTCTGACGGAGTTGTACTTGCAGCTGATAAGAGAGCTACCTTAGGTGGAAGAATTATTAGTAATAAAACTGTAGATAAGGTTTTTCCAATCTCAGATAATCTTGCAGTTACCATGGCTGGAGTTGTGAGCGATGCTCAATTAATTACTAAATTAATTAAGGCAGAAATTAGATTAAAGAAGGTTAGAACAGGAAAAGAACCATCTTCAGAAGAAACAGCAAATCTATTAGGTTCAATCGTTTATCAAAATATCAGAAGAATGAGTCCAATTATGGGAATAACTGGATTTTTACTTGCTGGAACAGATAAAGAAGGACTTCACTTATATGATGTAGGTGTGGACGGAAGTGTTTTGAAACATAAAGATTATGTTACTGATGGTAGTGGATTCATGATGGCTTTTGGTGTTATGGACACATTATACAAAAAAGACATGAAAGTTAGTGAAGGTGTAAAATTAGCAGTTAAAGCAGTTAATGCGGCTATGCAAAGAGATGCAGCTACTGGTGAAGGAATAGATGTTTACACAATAACTAAACAAGGAGTGAAAAAAGTATTTGCAGAAAAATTAAACACAAACATAACTTGTTAATTCTCCTAGTTGAAATTTTTTTTCACATATATTAAGTTAAATTTTAGAAAATGGTAAAAATTATTGAAGAAATATTAAATGAGCTACCGAAGGAAGCTAAGATTAGTAATTCCTATTTTGAAGGTGCTAATATTATATTATATACTACTAGTAAAGACTTCTTTTTAGATAATGGGGACGTTATTAGAAAAGTAGTTGGAAAAGTAAAAAAGAGAATTGAATTGAGACCTGACCCAAGCATATGTATGGAAATGGAAAAAGCGGAAAAAGAAATAAAGAAACTTTCTCCTAAAGATGCAGGTGTTACAGAAATTCTTTTTGATCCTCAAAGGTCTATTGTGGTTATTGAAGCAGAAAAACCTGGTTCAGCTATTGGTAAACACGGCGAAACATTAAGAGAAATTAAAAATAAAACTTTTTGGGTTCCAGTGATTAAGAGAACTCCTTCAATTAAAAGTAAAATTATTGAGAATATTAGAAGTGTACTTTATCAAAATAATGATTATAGAAAGAAATTTTTGAATAAGGTTGGACACAAAATTTATGATACCTATACTAAATCCAAAAAAGAAGAATGGGTTAGAGTTACAATGCTTGGAGGTGGAAGACAAGTTGGAAGAAGTTCAGTTTTAATTCAAACTCCTACTAGTAATGTTCTTTTAGATTGTGGAATTAATCCAGGTATTGATACTGGTCCTGAATCTTATCCTATGCTGGATGGTCCAGAGTTTAAGTTGTCTGACTTAGATGCAATTGTGTTAACACATGCACATACAGACCATAGTGGATTTATTCCTTTCTTGTATAAAATGGGTTATAGGGGACCATTATACTGTACAGCCCCTACTAGAGATATTAGTGCTTTATTGGCATTAGATTCTATCGGGGTTTCATTTAAACAAGCAAAGAAAAATTTGTATGATATTCAAGATGTAAAAGAAATGGTAAAACATACAATTACATTAAATTGGGAAGAAGTTACAGATATTACTCCTGACATGAGATTAACATTATATAATTCTGGACATATTCTTGGAAGTTCAATGATTCATTTGAATGTTGGAAATGGTTCGCATAATTTCTTGTATACTGGAGATATGAAATATCTTAAGACAAGAGTTCTTGATCCGGCAGCAACTAAATTCCCAAGATTAGAAACTGTAATGATTGAGAGTACTTATGGAGATAAGAATGCAGTTTTAGGTTCTAGAAAAAAGGCTGAAGAAAGACTTGTTGAAGTTGTAGAAGAAACTGTAAAGAAAAAAGGTAAGATTTTAATTCCTGTTTTAGGGGTTGGAAGAGCACAAGAATTATTGTTAGTAATTGAATCTGCAATTCGTGAAGGTAGAATGAAAAAATTACCTGTTTATGTTCAAGGAATGGTGTGGGACATTACTGGAATACATACTGCATATCCTGATTTCTTAAATAAAGACTTGAGAAGATCAATTTTCCATAAAGATCAAAATCCATTTTTGAGTGATGTTTTTCAAAAAGTAGGAAGTAGAAAAGAACAAGATGCAATTATGGAAAGTGATGAATCTTGTATTATTGTTGCAACTGCAGGAATGCTTAATGCTGGCGCAAGTTTAGAATATTTCAAGAGAATGGCGGACAATGCTAAAAACTCAATGATTTTTGTTACTTATCAAGGTGCAGGGACGCTTGGAAGAAGAATTCAAGATGGTGAAAGAAAAATTATTTTCTCAGATGATGGAAAGGCTTCAGAAGTTGAAGTTAAACTAAATTTAGAGATTATTACTGATTTTACTGGTCATGCAGGTAGAAATGAACTTATGAAATTCGTTAAGGATCTTAATCCTAGACCTAGAAAGATACTTGTACAGCACGGAGAGAGCTCTAAGTGTATAGATTTGGCATCTAGTCTACATAAAGCTAATAGGATGGAAACCTTTGCCCCTAAGAATTTAGAAGGCGTAAGGTTAAGATAGTTGTTTCTTTCTAGTAGTAACAAATAGAAAGGTTTAAATAGCTGATTTCTTTGAATATTCTATTAAAATGAACCTCTTTAGTATGGCTAGATTAAAATTTGTATTTTTTCTAGCTGTGCTTTTTGGATTTAGTTTTGGATTAATTTTAGGTATTTCTTTGGAAACATCTGCTGAAACTATTGAGAGAGTTGGTTCTTATGATCATGTTTCTAAAAATGAAATTAAATTAATGGGAAATAGTGTAATAATTCAATTAGATGATAAAAATGTTGAATGGTCAGAATTTGAAAATACTAATTCAATGGATCCCTTATTAGATGAAGGTTATAACGGGTTAGAGTTTATTCCTAGAACTGTTGAAGATATACATGTGGGGGATGTAATCTCTTTTGATTATGGCGGCGAAATGTATGTTCACAGAGTTGTTGAAATAAATGAAGATGGACTTGGATGGTATGCATTAACCAAAGGCGATAATCTTTTTAATATAGATAAAGGCAAAAGAAGATTTAATGATATTAAAGGTGTAATATTTGGAGTAGTGTTTTAAGATGAGTAAATTATTTGCAGATATTTTTTCAAGTGATAAATTTAGAGATAGAATAATTGAAGCTAGAGACGCATATGATGAAACACATATTGAAACTGGATTTGTTGCTTCAAAAAAGTTTATGGATGGAGAATATAATTTTGTAAATGAGCCTTTTGTTATTAGTGGAGTGGGTTTGGGTGCAGGAAGACAGGAGTTAGAAAGTGAAAATGCCTTCGCTCTTAATCTCCAGGGTATGGGAAAAATAGATGGATTAATTGATGTATTATACTTACATTACCATGGAAAATTAGATGATTTTAGACCACCTTCAGATAGTGATTTATTGGCCTGCCATCATATGAAAAGAAGATGGAAAGAAGATGCAGGAATTAGAATTCGACCCATAATTGCAGTTGCTCATTACGATACTAATGGAAAATCTCAAATTTTAGCATTTCAAGAAAATGAAAAAAATAAAAAAGGTATTGATGATTTGGAGATTATTGCAAGTTGTTATGCAAGAGAAGCATATTCTGATGCCATCAATGTTGATTCAGATAAGTCTGGTTATCAAGCATTAAGAAGATCTATAAAGCTTTTAGATAACCTAAATCTTTACAATGTTGCATTATTTTCTTGTGATGAAGGTGGCGTACCAAAAAATATTAGAAGAAAATTAAGAGGTTTTTCAAGCGAACATGAAATTATTCCTGAATTGTTTGACCTTACTCAAGATGAAAGAAATGATAGATTTTATCAAAGTTTTAACGATGCATATTACGATGACGAGGATTTAGATTATATGCAATGTCCAAAGTATTAATCTTGGGGAGAAGTATCTAAAAAAATAAAAAAGAATAGGTTTATTCTTCTTCTGCATTGTTTATTTCAAATTGAGTTAAACAATGTTGAGAACAGAACTTGTAATGTTTGCCTTTGAAGTCTTTTTCAATGACTTCATGTCCTTCAAGTGTAACTTTACAACTAGCACATTTCATTGATTCAGCCGATTCATTATATCCTTTCATGAATCCTTCATCTGTACTGGTTATTTCGTCTTCACTTTCCATAAGTTCTTCTCTTCCTTCTTCAGAATAGATTCCAACGTTATCGTTGTCTTCATTCCTTTCTTGTTCAGCTATTGTTTTTTCTTCCATGTTTAGAAATAATTTATTTTCTTTTTTAAAGATTTATTTTTTAGAAAATAGCAGTTTTATTCATTGTTTTTGTCAGGGAGAGGACGGGGGAAAAGAGGTGTTTGGGAAAGATTAAACCCCGTCCGGTCCGCGACTATGATGTGTGATAGATCTCTCTTATTTATTGATCTTCGAGAAGGTAAATTTATTTTATCAGCTCTTTTTACCTTGAGAAATTAGAAAGTAAAACTTCTATATATAGTTATCTGTGATGCATAATTTTTAATTCTATAATGGTAACAAATTTTAAGAAAAATCTTAAATAAGTTTGGGTTTTATTTATTACTGAGAGGTGGAATTTAGTGACACATATATCTGAAAGAGAGTATGAACTTCCAAATGCAGTAATCGGAGATTTATTAAAAACTGCTCTTGAAGATAAAAGCGTAGTTTCTTTAGGCCCTGGCGAACCAGATTCTAAATTGCCTGCACCTCTTGTAAAATATGTTAAAGAAATTGCCGGAGATGTTAATCACTATAGTCCTGTTGGCGGAAGGAAGGATCTTAAAGAAGCAATTGTAAAAAAATTAAAAAGAGAAAATAAAATTGAAACCAATCCAGATAATGTTATTGTAACTAGTGGAAGTCAAGAAGCGTTATTGATGGCAACTGCCTGTAGTTTAGATGTTAGTGAACAGGTAATCATTCCTAATCCTAGTTTCTTAGGTTATTTACCTACCTTTGAATTATTTAATGCGTTCCCAATTGCATTGGAATTAAAGGAAGAAGATAAGTGGAATATTAATCCTGATGAATTAAAAAAATTAGTTGATAGGAGAAAGACTAAAGCAATTTTAATTAATACTCCTGCAAATCCTACAGGGAATGTTTTGAGTAAAAAATTACTTGAGGAGATTGCAGATGTTGCAATCGATAATGATTTGTATATTTTTAGTGATGAAGCTTATGAAAAATTAACATATGGAAAAAAACATTATAGTATTGCTTCTTTGAATGGGTTAAAAAATCACGCAGTTACTTTTCAAACTTTTAGTAAAGGTTATGCGATGTGTGGTTTTAGACTAGGTTATGCCGTAGGCCCAAGTGCTTTGATAAAAGCTATGGAAAAAATTCATGTTTACACTACTATTTCTGCTCCTACTATTTCTCAAAAATTAGGTGTTAAGGCATTGAACATGAAAAAAGATTATAATACTAAAATGATTAAAGAATATGGCAGACGTAGGAAATTATTGGTCAAGGGATTGAATCAAATTGGATTAGAAACTGTTAATCCTAATGGGGCATTTTATACTTTTTCTAATATTAAACATTTAGCAGATGATAGTTTTAAGTTTTCTTTTGATATGTTGAGAAAGGCTAAAGTCGCTGTTGTACCTGGAAGAGAGTTTGGAAGATTTGGTGAAGGTTATATTCGTTGTAGTTATGCTACTGATTATGAGAATATAGAAGAAGCATTACGTAGAATGGATAAATTTATAAGTAAAATTCAGAAATGATTTCTTATGACTAAATTAAAAATTGTACATGATCGTCCAACTTGTATTGGTTGCGGTGTATGTGCAGCAATTAATCCTGAGCATTGGAAGATGTCTGATGAAGATGGAAAATCTGATGTGGTTGGTGCAGATAAAGTTGGAACTGATGAAGTTTTAGAAATTGAAGAATTAGATAAAGATATGGAATGTGCACAAGCATGTCCTGTTAATTGTATTCATCTGTATAAAGATGATGAAAAATTAATTTAGTTAGTTTTTTAAGTAATGAGTGTTTGTTTATTTTTAGATTGGTGAAGATAAAAAAAGTGGATGGAAGAAGAGAGGCAATATTAACGATTACATTATTGTTAGCTGCCGCATTTGTTTTTAGCGGATTTGATTCTGAAGTTACAGGTATGCAAGGATTAAATACACAAAATAAAGATAATAATAATTTTATGGAAGATGAAAAACTTTGTGAATGTCCTATTGCGAATCCTCTTTCAAATGATTGTTCTCCAAATACTTGTAGTGGTAATGTTTGTTTAGAATTTATCCCTTCTAAAAAAGAAGGTAAACCTGGAAAACTTAAAGATCATAAATGTGTAAAAGAAGGAAGAAATAATAAAAGAGAAAGTTGTAGTTGTCCTTCTACCCATGTAAATATTCCTCCTAGACCTTTAGATGGTGGCGGAACAATTGAAACAGTAGTTGGGTGCGAATTGGAGGAATCCTTATTTTGTGCAAATCAAAAGTGTATAGTTACTATGATAAAAAAAGATTCAGAGGGAAATGTAATCTTAATTAAGGAATCTTCTTCAGGTAAATGTGTCGGGACTGAAATTTAAGGATGAAAAAAACCATGAAAAATAAAAAAATTAATTATAAATTAGTAATTTTGGGAATCTTAGTATTTGCTCTGGCATATAAGTCATTTAATAATTTTGAAGAAGAAAAATTAACTGGAGAAACATTTCGTTCATCTAAAGGGGCATGCGGTTGTCCATTTAGTGAAATTGTTGAAAATAATTGTCCTACTGGCAAAGTAAGTTCAAATAGTTGTAGTCGTGGAAGTTGTTCTGGCGTGATTGGAAACAAAGTTTATTTTTCTGGCTGTAAGTTTGGTGGAACAGAAAAAAAACACAAACCCAAAAAATGTAAAATTGAATGTCCTCCTGCTCCTGAAGATTATGAAAAATTAAATGATTGTGGAAATAGAATTTATGATGGAGATGTAGATACTGGATCTTGTGATAATGATGTTTGTCTTTATGAAAAAAAGGTAAATGGTGTAAGTGAATTTAAACAATATTCATGTACTGGAAGTGGTTGGATTAGTCCACCTACCATTGATCCTCCAAATACTGGATCTGGAACAATAACAGGAATGCAAGTAAAAGAAGAAGGTGAAGAAGAAAAAGTTTGTTCATGTAGATGTCCTACAGGATTTGAAGTTGTAATTGATTATTGTGATGGGTCGTTAACTTGTGATAGCACATGTACTTGTAAAAAAGAAGAAGGAGAAGGAGAAGAAAAGAAAATTTCTGCTATACTTAGGGGGTGTGGCAAGTTTTCTCCGTTTGATTCTTCAAAATGTAAATCATGTCCTGATCCAGCAAATGGATGGGCTACTCTTTCAGAATGTCCTTTTGAAAATGGCGCGCAATTTTGTGGCGCGTGTACTCATATTGAATTAAAATCTATTCACAAAACTAAGAAAAAGATAAAATCTTTTAGTTGCAGTAAATAATTATTTTTAGTTAGTTTTTTAAGTAACTACTTGTTCTTTTGATTATGGTAAGAGGTATGGATTTTTTTAGAATTCCTTGGCATAGTGAACAGAATCATGATAAGCATGAAAAATTACATGCCCCTGTTGGGAAATTTTTAAGGCACGCAATCTTTGGAATGAATGACGGATTAGTTAGTACACTTGCATTGATGGCTGGATTGGTTGGGGCTGCAATGGGTAAAGAAGTTATTTTGATTGCAGGTTTTGCGGAAATGATGGCTGGCGCAATTTCAATGTCACTTGGAACTTATATTAGCACAAAAAGTCAATTAGAATTTTATGGGGAAGAGATTGAAAAAGAAAAAAAAGATTTAGAGTGTTCTCCTCAAATGGAAAAAGAACATGTTAGAGAAATTTATAGACGTAAAGGTTTTGTTGGAAAGGAATTGGATAATGTGGTTAAAAGATTAACATCCAATAAAAAAAGATGGTTAAATATATTAGTTAATGAAGAATTAGGTTTAAATAATTCTAAAATGGAAAATGCAGTAATTGCTGGTATTGTGATGTTCTTTGCATTTATTTTTGGAGCATTTGTTCCATTGTCTTCATTTGTATTTGTGCCTATGGACTTTGCATTAAAGACTGCAATTGCATCTTCATTATTACTCTTATTTTTTGTAGGGGCAGGAAAAACTCATTTTACTGGAAGGAGTTGGATTAAGAGTGGATTTGAAATGGTTTTAGTTGGAGCTTTGGCTACAGGAGTAGCATATTATCTTGGAGAATTTGCGAGCAAATATGTTTCTGTTTTGATATAAAATGGTAAATAAAAAAAATTCAAGTATTATAATTTCCTTGTTAGTGTTTTCTATAATGTTTCAAACTTATTTACATGAAGGAACAGTTACTGGAAATCAAATGAGATTTGAAGGTGCTCCTGAAATCAAACAACCTGAAAAAATGGTGCTTAAGGATGGAGAATTGGTAAAAGAAAAAGCTCAAGGACAAAATTTATTTGCAAATCCAAATTCTATGTGGTATCATACCGAATGTAATATCAATGGAAATGGTGCAGGATATTGTGAAGTTGTAGGTAATGGAATTTTGGGGCCTCATGAAAATTCTTGTAGTATTGATACTAGTTTTGAAGATTGTAATAGGTTAGAATGTGTTGGAAATAGTTGTAGTAAGGTTTATGCCGTTAATTTTGAAGAAAGGGATCTTTGTATGCCTGAAGGTAGTTTTTGTGGTTAAAGTTTCAAAACATTTATATAGTATTTAAATTAAATTTATATTAATTGAGAGGTATAAAAATGCATAATAAAAAACACGTTACTTTTTTGATATCATTACTTGCTTTTGCTGTGATGTACACAACTTTTTTATCTGAAAGTGGAATTACTGGTGAGGCTCTTTGGGATGATGTTAAAATTAGAGGAGAAGTAAATCAAAGAGAACATTTTGATTTAAGTGATTATCAAGATAGTTTAAGTGCAGAAATTTATTCTGCTGGCGATGTTTATGAATTTTTTGAAGCTCCTTTTGATAACTTAGATATTACTGATCTTTGGTCCGTAAGAAGAGCAAATGAAAGATGTAGAACTGCTAATGAGGAAGGAAGAAAAAGTATTTACGTGGATTCTGAAGAGGATTTTGACAATTATGTTTTGAATGGACTCTTTAAAAACAAAAAAGAGTATTATGATGGTAAAAAAGATTTAAGAAATATTTTAGATTTTGAATCTACTGCATATTGTTTTGAAAATTCAAGAGAGTTTAATTAATTTTTTAAACTCTGATTTCTTTTTATTTTTATGATTAAACCTACTAGTTTGAGATTTGGTACCGCAGGTATTCCTAGATGCTGTAATGGCACTACTGGCGAAGGTATCGAAGAAGTTAGAAAGTTAGGTCTGGATTCGATGGAATTGGAGTTTGTTAGAAGTATTAATATTTCTGAAAAACGTGCTCCTGAAATTAAAGAAGCTTCTAAGAAGCATGATGTGTTATTAACTTCCCATGGACAATATTTTATTAATTTGAATGCACAAGAGCCTGAAAAATTAAAAGCTAGTTACAAAAGAATTATTGATGCTTCAAGAAGAGCATATCAATGTGGTGCATGGAGCATTTGTTTTCATTTTGCTTATTATATGAAACAAGATAAAGAGAAAGTTCATGAAAAGGTTTTGAAAAGAGCCAAAGAAATTAGAAAAAAATTAGATGATGAAGGAATAAAAATTTGGTTGAGGCCAGAGACAACTGGTAAGGGGACACAATGGGGAGATTTAATTGAAACACTTAAAGTTTCTGAAGGTGTTGAAGGAATTTTACCTTGTGTTGATTTTTCACATTTACATGCAAGGAGTATTGGAAAATATAATACTTATGATGAATTTAGATGGCAATTAGAACAGATTGAGAAATATACTGGAAGGGAAGGTCTGAATAACATGCACATTCATTTAGCAGGAATTAACTATGGTGATAAAGGTGAGAGAAATCACTTGAATTTGAAAGATAGCGATATGAACTATAAAGATTTATTGAGGGTTTGGAAAGAGTTTAAGATTAAAGGGGCAGTTACTTGTGAAAGTCCAAATATTGAAAAAGATGCTTTAATGCTGCAGAAGTATTATGCTAAGATTTAAATATTCTTTATTCTAGCGGTTTATTATGAAGGAAGCTAAAGTATGTGGTGAGAAGGGAAAGAAATGTCCTAGGTGCGGAAGTACACATACAGAAATGGAAGGGGATGATTTATTTTGTTTTTTAATCTGTTTAGATTGTGGATTTGATGAAAGTTTGGAATTTGAGTCCGGAGGAGATAATGATCGTAAAAAGGGTGGCGGTGGCGGAAGCCCTTACAAACGTGGTGGATCATTAAGAATTCAGAAAATTAATAATACTACTACTAATTAATAAGATTTAAAAAGAGATTCTGATTATCTGCGTTAATGGCAGAAATATTGATGGTAATTGCTCCTGAAGGTTTTAGGGACGAAGAGTATTTTGAAGTAAAGGAAGAACTTGAAAATAAAGGCCACAAGGTTATTGTTGGTAGTTTGAAAGATACTGCTGTTAGTTCTGAAGAAGCTAAAGAAGTTGTAGTTGATGTTTTAATTGATGAGGCAGACATGGGAGATTATGATGGTTTAGTTTTTGCAGGCGGTCCAGGAACTCCTGTTTATTTTGAAAATGAAAAAGTTTTAGAGATGTGTTATCAAACTATTGAACAAGGAAAAATTTTAGGTGCAATTTGTGCTGGTCCTGGAATTTTAGGAAGAGCTGGAGTTTTAGAAGGGAAAAGAGCAACTGCATTCCCTACAGAAAAAGTACATTTGGATGAGGCAGGTGCAATCACTTCTGATAGCCATGTTGTAATTGATGGACAAATTATTACTGCAGACGGTCCTAAGGTTGCTAGGGAATTTGGAATTAAATTAGGCGAGTTATTGGATTTAGATAATGAAGGCGATTATGATGATGAAGAAACTGATGATGGTTACTATCCTGTTGCAAAAGAAGAAGTAAAGGAAGTTAGTGATGAAGGTTTTCCTGAAAATAAACCTTATTATGAAGAACAGGAAAAAAATTACGAAAAAAGAGTTGATGAAGATTCTGAATAGTTTTAGATAAGTTTATATATTAATTTTAGTTGTTATATTTATGAGAGAAAGAGGTTTCGTCTTAAGTGTAATTTTAATTTTAGCTGCTGCTATGTTTTCTGGGATGCTTACTGAAAGTGAAGGTCCTAGTGGGCAACAATTTAGAAGCCATACTAAAAATATTGATGTTCTTGATTTAAAAGAACAATATCTTGAAGCTGTGGACAGCTCTTTATGTGAAGATGCTGGAGGAATATTCGATAGACTTACTGGCGAATGTTCATGTGGTAAGGAAGGAGTGTTTGACCCAAAAACACATTTTTGTTTAGGTCATGAATATATTTGGGAAAGGGCAATGCCTCTTAATTAATTCTTCGATATATTTACTAATTAAACATAATATTTATATAGCTCTGGCCTTGAATTTAGCATATGAGGGACGTGATTATCATTGGTGGTGGTGCAGCTGGCTTAGGCGCAGCACTTTATTCTGCAAGATTTAGTTTAGATACAGTTTGTATTGCTAAAGAATTTGGCGGAACAGGCAATATTGCACATAAAGTTGATAATTGGATTGGGGATCCTGGAATTTCTGGTTTTGATTTAATGCAGAGATTTGAAAAACATGTTAAAGAATATGAAGTTCCTTTGATTTCGGATGAAGTTAAAGAAATAAAGAAGATTGAGGGTGGATTTGAAGTTGTTGGAAAAGAAACCTACCAAGGTAAGGTAATTATTTTAGCTGTTGGGATGAAACACAGAGAACTAGGAATTTCTGGCGAAAAAGAATTTTCAGGTAAGGGAGTTCATTATTGTTATACTTGTGATGGTCCTTTGTATAAAGATAAGAATGTTGCTGTTGTTGGTGGTGGAGATTCTGCCGCACTTGGAGCGTTGATGCTGAAAGATTATGCTAAAAAGGTAAATTTACTTTACAGAGGAGAAAAACTTCGTGCTGAGCCATTTAATAGTGAAGCAGTAGAAAAGAGTGAGAATGTTGAGATTGTAAATAATGTTAATGTGGTTGAAGTTTTAGGGGATGAAACTGGGATGACTAAAGTTAAATTGGATAATGGAAATGAAATGGATTTGGATGGATTATTTATTGAAATTGGCCATGTTCCTTTAAACGAACTTGCAAAAAAATTAGAAGTTAAACTCGACGAAAAAGGTTTTGTTGAAGTTGATAATAATCAAAGTACTAATGTTGAAGGAGTTTATGTTGCAGGAGATCTTTCTAATGCTACGGGACTTAAACAATTTATTACATCTGCTTCTCAAGGAAGCATTGCTGCACAAAGCGCATATCATTATATTATGAAAAACAAGTGAGGTAAATTAAAATGATAGATCATGACAGTTATGGGCCTGAAAAGGTGTTGGAAGTATATCATCCTAAATCTGGGATGAGGGGATTTGTTGTAATTGATAATACTGCACTTGGTCCTGCAAAAGGTGGAGTAAGAATGACTCCTACTGTTTCTCCTGTTGAAGTTTCTAGACTTGCAAGAGCTATGACTTGGAAAAATGCTTTGGCAGATTTACCTTTTGGTGGTGGAAAAGCAGGAATTGTTGCTAATGATAAAGATATGACTGTTGAAGAAAAAGAGGAGTTTGTTAGAGAATTTGCTGAAGGATTGAAAGTTGTTTGTCCTGAAGGTTATGTTGCAGCCCCAGATATGAATATGGCTGAAGATGAGATGAGAATTTTTGCAAAAACCATTGGCGATGATAAATCTTGTACTGGTAAACCTAAAGATATGGGTGGATTACCTCATGAGTTAGGAAGTACTGGTTTTGGTGTTTTCCATGCAACTAAAGTTGCTTGTGAACACAAAGGTTTAGATTTGAAAGATGTTACTTTTGCAGTTGAAGGTTTTGGAAATGTTGGATGGTTTGTGTCTAAGTATATGACTGAAGCTGGTGCTAAATTAGTTGCTGTGTCTGATTCAAGAGGAGTTGTAATTGACAAAAAAGGTTTAGACTTTGAAAAACTTGCAAAAGTTAAGAAAGAAAAAAAGACAGTTACTGAATATGATGGAAATGTTCAACCTTCTCACGCCTTAAAATCTGTTGATGCAGATGTTTTAATTACTGCAGCAGTTCCAGACTTCATTAATGCTGGAGATGTTGATGAGATGAAGTTTAAAATTATTGTTGAAGGAAGTAATATTCCAATGGTTCATGAAGTTGAAGAATTATTCCATAAAAAAGGAATATTGGTAGTTCCAGATTTTGTTGCTAATGCTGGTGGAGTTATTAGCAGTTATGTGGAATATATCGGTGGTTCTGAAAAAGATATGTGGAAGATGATTGAAGAAAAGATTGTTGCTAATACTCAAAATGTTTTGAAAACTGCTGAAAAAGATAAATGTTCTCCTAGAGGGTGTGCAATGAAAATTGCTAAAGAAAGAGTACTTAAGAAATGTAAGATTTGTAGAGTTTAAGTTATTGATTATAATTTAATGTAGTATAGGAATATACTGCATTGTAACTTGAATGATAAATTACTATGCTGTTAAAATCTTGTATGTTTGTTATCGGCGCAGTTATTTGATATTCTTGTGAACCTGAAAGTGCGATTAGTTCTCCCAAATATATGTTTCCTGCATCTAAATCTTCTTTTGTATTTACTATTGCCTTTGTAGCTAGATAAATGCCTAAATCTGGACTTAATTCCCCATTTGAAATTGAGAATAAATTACTTAGTAAGATACTGTGCGTATTGTCTTCGTAGAAGTATAAATCTGCTATTCCTGTGGTTGTTCTTTGAACTGAGGTAAATGGAGTAGTAGATAATAAAGTTGAAGCAGGAGGACAATCTGTGTCGTTGATGTAAAGACAGTTTGTTGGACAGCAGCCATCTCCTGAGCTACAAAGTGTTATTTCTGTATAACTACATTCTGAAGTGCATAACTGTGAAGATCCAAGTAATGTGTCTATTGTACATGTATCATTGTCTGTGCAGTCTAGCTGTGTTTGGGGACAATCTCCATCACAAAGTTCTGTTTCTTCAATTATATTATTTCCACAAATAGGATCACAATCATTATCATCTAAACTTGTACAGTTTGTTCCACAAACTAAATCATTGTTTTGACAACCTGGAAGAATATTAAAACATTTTTTTATTGTGCTATTTTCTTCTGCCTTACAAATATCAGTTGTCAAATAATCTCCATCATAACATTCAATGTCTGTTGTACATTCATCTAATGTGTTGTTTGTGATTATACAGTCTAAATCTAATGTTTGGTTACAGTCTATTGGGCAACAGCCATCTCCTGAAACACAGGTAGTTATTATATCATTTGAACAAATTCCTTCTGTACAGTAATCCTTTGTGCAGGTGTTATTGTCCTCACACTTTAATGAAATACATTCATGATTAATTATTTCTTCACATGAAGTACAAAATAATTTTGAACAAGAACCTTCAATACAGGTTTCATCAAATAAACATTCTTCATTTATTGTGCATTGATATGTTTGTGGTTGTGATGGTGGTTGGTAAGGTTCTTCAGCTTCTGGTTGAGTTGTTGAATCATAATCTGGAGTTCCTAAATCTGGTTGTTCTGGAGCTAGAAATATCATTAATGGAATTAATAGAATCACTAAAAATCCTGCAAATCCCAACATCAATGTTAGACTGATTGTTTTTTCCGAAGAAGAAGCTGTGTTTAGAGCTTGATCTATTTCTTGAATGGGAATTCCTTTTGAAAGTAGTATTCCTCTTGCAGCTTCCTTTGTGAATCCTCTTTTGAAAAGCTCTCTAGCATAATTCACTAATTCTTTGTTTTTCATCTTCCTAGTAAGGTTAGAATTATTGATTTTTGTATATACATTCTATTTTTTGCCTGTGGAAATATTATTGAATTTGTTCCATCAATTATGTCTGCTGTCACTTCATGCCCTCTTGTTGCAGGCAAGCAGTGCATAAATTTTGTATTTTTCTTTGCCTTTGAAAATAATTTTTTATTTACTTGAAATGGTTTAAGGTCATTTATTCTTTTTTCTTTTTGTTCTTTTGGAATTCTATATGACATCCAGGAATCTGTGTAAATTACATCTGCCCCCGTTACTGCTTGCATTGGCTTATCTGTAATCTTGATTGATCCTTTGTATTTCTTTGAAAGTTTTTTAGTTTCATTGATGACTCTCTGTTCAGGATAATATTCCTTATGTTTTGGACAAGCAATTGTTAAATTATTGCCTGTAATTGCACACATTCTCATTAAAGAATAAGTTACATTGTTTTTTGCATCACCTAAATATGCAATCTTTAAATTTTCTAGGGTTCCTATTTCTTCTTTTATTGTTAAAAAGTCCCCTAAAATCTGACAAGGGTGCCCATTGTTTGTCATCATATTAATTACTGGCACTGTTGAATGTCTTGCTAATTTTTTTAAATCTGTGTGAGAATATAATCTTGCTGCTGCAATGTTACAATATTGACTAATGGTTCTTGCTACGTCTTCTATTGATTCTTTACCTAATTTCCATGGAGAATTTTCCATGTAGTAGTTAATTGGTTGTCCATGTAACTGGGTCATTGCAACTTCAAAGGAAATCCTAGTTCTTAGTGATGGTGCCTCAAACATCATCAATAAAGTTTTTTCAAATAGCCTTCTAGCATATTTTGGATAATCTACTTTGATTCTTTCAGCCCTATCTATTAGATATTTTATTTCTTTTGGTTTTAGATTGGATATAGAAATTAAATTTTCCATGTTATCTCCTTTTTTTGATTTTTACAGTTTTTAATACATCTTTTAAATTGGGTCTTCCAATTTCTCTTAGAACATAATCTACTTCTACAAAATCTTTTTTTAGTTTTATTTGCTCTTTTAGATTTACAGGGGTTCCGTCAATAATGATGTCTGCTTTTGACTTATTAATTGTTTTTTGTAAGTCTTTATTTTGTTTTTCTGAATAGCCCATTGCTGGAAGTTCTTTTCCTTTATTCAAATGTGGATATTTTTCATAAACTTCTTTCAATGTTCCTACTAAAAATGGTTTTGGATCAGTTATCTTTGCACCGTATCTTTTTGCAGCTATGGTTCCTGCACCAAAAGACATTCCTCCATGGGTTAATGTTGGTCCGTCACCTACGACTAAAACTTTTTTGCCCTTGAGTGGTTTTTCACTTGAAATAACTAGGTCTGATGCGGCAGAGATTACTTTTGCTTGAGGATTATATTTTTTTATATCTTCTTTTATTTTTTCTATTTGGTCTTTTCTTGCAGAATCTACTTTATTTATTACAATTACGTCTGCTAATCTAAAGTTAACCTCTCCTGGATGATATGTTAGTTCTTGTCCTGCACGGTGTGGGTCAACTACTACAATGTTTAAATCTGCCTTATAGAAAGACATGTCATTATTTCCTCCGTCCCAAAGGATTACATCTGCTTCTTTTTCTGCTTTCTTTAGAATTTTTTTATAATCTACGCCTGCGTAAATTGGGATTCCTAATTGGACCCATGGGTCGTATTCTTCTCTTTCTTCAATTGTACATTTATGTTTGATCATATCTTCATAAGAAGAAAATCTTTGCACTTCTTGTTTTACTAGATCTCCATAGGGCATGGGGTGTCTTATGGCAACTACTTTATGTCCTTGGTTTCTTAAAATTTCTGCAACCTTTCTAGTAGTTTGGGATTTTCCTGCCCCGGTTCTAACTGCTGTTACTGAAATTAATGGTTTTTTAGATTTAATTTGAGTTTCATCTGGCCCTAATAAATAGAAATTTGCACCATTTGCCATAACTATTGAAGCTTTATGCATTACATCTGTATGTGAAAGATCAGAATAGGATAAATAAACATTCTTTGCCTTATATTTTTTTATTAATGTCGGTAGTGTTGATTCTTTGTAGATTGAAATTCCTTCCTTGTAATACTTTCCTGCTAATTTTGCTGGAAACTTTCTATTTGAAATTCCAGGAATTTGTTCTGCAGTAAAACAAATTACTCTATAATATGGATTATTTTTGAAATAAACTAAGAAATTGTGAAAATCTCTGCCTGCGGCACCCAGAATAATTACGTTTTTCCTCACCATCTTTAATTATTTAAAGTGTATTTTATTTATATAGTTATTGTGGTTCCTGCTTTTCCATTTAGGGCCTGTTTTAATTTGCTTGCAGAGGTGATAATTACTTTTGAGCCCCCACTTTTTATGAAATTAATTCCTGCTTGGATTTTTGGTCCAACTGATCCTTTTGGAAGTGTTGGTTGCAATTCTTTTGCTTCTTTTAATGTTAATTTTCTAATTGATTTTTGTTTTTTCTTTTTGTAATCTGAATATATGTTTGGTTCTTCCATTAGGATTATTAGTGTTTTTGCTTTTAATGAATTTGCTAAACAAGCAGAAGCTAAATCTTTGTCAATAACTGCCGGCACCCCTTTTAGAAGATTATTTTGTTTTATTACTGGGACTCCTCCGCCCCCTGCTGCAATGACAATTGATTTGTTTTTTAATAGTGTCTGGATTATTTTTACATCGTCTATTGAAATTGGTTTTGGCGAGGGTACTACTTTTCTGTATCCTCTTCCAATTTGTTCTACTACTTTGAAGCCTTTTTTCTTTAATTTATTTGCTTGGATTTTTGTGTAAAATGGTCCGATAGGTTTTGTTGGATTTTTAAAAGCAGAGTCTTTTTTATTTACAACCACTTGTGTTAATACACTAACAACCGACTTTTTTATTTTGTTTTTTTGAAGTATGTTTTGTAAGTTCTGCTCAATCATATACCCTATCTCTCCCTGAGATTCTGCAACGCATACTTCCAATGGTATGGAATAGGCCTTTCCTAATGATTCTTCAACACGAATTAGTATGTTTCCTACTTGAAAACCGTTACCGTGTGTGATTACTACATTATTAGATTTAATTAATGGAACTAGTTTTGTTAATGTTTCTTTTGTATTTTTGAATTGATTATTAATTGTTGGTTTTTGTGCTTTTTTTAGAAGAGAGTTTCCACCTAATGCAATAACAATTATTTCACCTTTTTTCATAGAATTAAGTAATATATGATTTATTTAAATGTTTGTTGAGATTAAATTGAGTCATAGATTGGAGTACTCATTATCAATTCTTCAAGATCTTCAGAAATAAACATTAGTGAAGTTTTACCATCTATATGGTTTTTTATATCGGAATATTTAGTGTTTTTTACAAATATCTCATTTTTTTTGAATTTTTCATATAATCTATTTGGTGTTATTAAGGCATTTGTCGGATTATTGGAATTATTTAATGCATCCTCCAATAATGTTTTTCTACTCTCAAAAAAGTTTGTTGTTCCAATATATCTAAAAGTTTTATCATTTCTCTTGAAAATAATATCATTTCTGATTATTTTTTGATTACAATCTATTTCATATTCTGTTCCGCTTCTTGTAATATATCTTACCATTTTATGAGTACCTCACTACATAAGGATAATAAGTTCTGTGATGTATTACTTTGTGATTGTGATGATGATAAATTGGATAGTATTTGTTAATGTAATTATTTTGATTATTAAGAGTTATTTGGATATTATTTGTGGTTCTTTGTTTGTTTTGGTCTGTTAATGATTGATGTAATGTTGGTAAATCTACTTTTTCTATTGGTTCTGAAATAAATTGCATATTACTAGAAACAGGATAAGTTTTTCTTGGAGTGTTGATGGTTTGCCCAATTACAGTTAAACTAAGAATTAGAGTTAAAATTAAAGTTAGTGTTACTAATGCAACTATTTTTTGATTTGAATTCATTTTAATTATTAGAATGCACAAACTTCTTGTAATTCTTTTAATGTGTCTTGGGCAGTTCTTAATTCATCTTGACTCTTGTCGTAGTCTTCTTTTGCATTTTCTATTTGATGTTCATAAATATTTTTTAATTCTTCAATTTTTCTTTGATATTCATCCTTTAAGGTATTGTATCTTGTTTGATCTTCCTCTGAGTATCCGATAATGTCATTAACATCATCTTCTGCTTGTCCAATTTTATATGAACATTCTCCTCCATATTCATAATATTCATAAACTTCATACCCTTCTTCAGTTTCTATTTGATCTTCTTCTGTTTCTTCTTCGACTTGTTCTTCTTTTTCTTCAATTAATTGGTTATCTTCGATGATTGTATTTTGGATAATTTCTCCAGTTAATTGATTTGAAGATTCATCTGAAAAAGAATTAGCCAATAAAAATAATATTCCTACAATAATTATGCCTAAAATTATTCTGTATTTCATACTTGGAAGGTATTGTTTTATCCCAAACATACGAATATTTCTAATTTTGTTTTTTAGACTCATTTTGTATACTTAATTTTTAGTAGTTTGATTTATAAATCTTTTTGGGTAGAGGTTATTTAAATAACCTTTAAATAGTTGTTTTATTGAAGTTTTATAGTTTTTAGGTGATTTTAATAAAAAAATGGTGAAAAAAAAGAGCGAACATTTGAGAGTTTATTTTGCATCTATGCTTTTGTTTGTAATTGCTATAATTGTTGCTTATAATCTTGGAGTTAAAGATTACATTAATGATAGTGTTTTTATGATGTTAATTTTAACATTATTATATTTTCTCTATGATGGATTAAGAATGAATTCTTGGATTTATTTTTTAGTTGCAATTTCATTTTTATTACATAATTTAGGAATGTTTGGATTTTATTCTGTTTCTCCAATTTTTATTCAATGGGACCATATTACTCATTTTTTTGGAGAGATGGTTGCAGGAATTGCGGTTTACAATATGTTTTATTCATATAAAATGTTGAATGGCAAAAAAACTAAGACTGAGAGATTTACAGTTATGATGTTGGTTGTTTTTGCTGCGGTGGGTATTGGAGTTATAATTGAGTTTATGGAATTTTTTGGTTACTTTTTCGTTGGTGAAGGTCTAGGGATATTTGCACATGGTATTGGTGATATTAATACTGAATTTGTCAATAGTGAATGGTTCAATACAATGTTCGATTTGATTTATAATTTTCTAGGGGCACTATTTGGCGTTTTATTATGTCATTTTGGATTAAATAAAAAATTATTTAGGAAAAATTAACAATTTTTTTTGCAATACTTTTCTATTGTCTTTGTAACTTGTTCTGCTGGCAATTTTAATATTTTATCAATTTTTGGAGGTATTTTTCTTGGAACAGCACCTTTTGAAATATTGGTTACCCTTAACTTTGACGCTCTTATGAATCCTCCAACATATTTGCCATTTATTACAAAAACTCTGACATCCCAATACTTATTGTTTTTCTTTTTTTGAATAATTCTCTGTTGGAGAATTTTTTTAGAACTTATTTTTGGTATTTTGGAATTTTTATTAAAAATGTGAACTCCGAGACCTTCTGTTTGATTATTTGGCTTTATCACAAATCCATCATTAAATTCTTTTTTCTTTAAATGTTTTTTAATCTCTGTTTTATTTTTTACAATGTATGATTTTGGAATTTTTATTTTTTTATCTTTTTCAATTATCTTTTGTGTTAAACTTTTATTGTTTACTATCTTTTCT
>JAERTB010000018.1 GCA_016845225.1 Candidatus Woesearchaeota archaeon
AATGTTTCACTAAAACTGAGAATGCATTTAGAGAAAAAATAAAAAAAATAGGTGCAGATTACCTAGTAATTCATATATTTGAACCAGTATTTACTCCGAAATGGGCATACGATTATCCCAATAGGCATCCTGGAGAGTTGACACCAATAAAAGCCTATAATGCAGAAAACAACCAGCCAGTATTAATTATTTATCAGTTTAATAAATCTGCAGAGGTATTTAATTAGCGTTTTTTAGCTAACACTTCTACATTGTAGAATCCAACCATCGGCAATCTAAGAATATTCCTTATCCAAAATAACCATTTATGATTTTCATAAATTTTAACAAACTTAGCAGGCCTAACAAGCTTAAGTTTTATTAAAAGCCTAATAAATAAATCAACAATCGGGTGTTTAAACAATTCAATATTTCTGTCTATAATCTCAAATCCATTTTTTTCAATAAGATTTTCAAATTCTTTTTGAGATTTGTATTCTCTATAATGTGTAGGGTCGCTAACAAATCCTCCATCTTTCCAATATATCCAAAATCCCCAAGGTTTTTTCACAACTGAAGAAACATAAAATGTTCCTCCTTTCTTTAAAACCCTTCTAACTTCGTTAAGCATCGGACCATCATCTTTAACATGCTCAATAACTTGACTAGACATCAACATATCTAAAGAATTATTATTACACGGAACTTTTTCAGCAAATCCTTCTATAATTTTTACTTCTTCCCTAGTTCTTTTTCTTCTTATATCCGAGGGTTCTATACCCAATACTTCATTCAGCTTAAGCATTCCATTTTTAACTATTTGTGTTAGTAAATTAGCATCTCCGCAACCAAGGTCTACAAAGGAAATTTTCTTTTTATTCTTCTTTGAAATATAGATTCCTTTCTCAATTAACTTTGGAACTATTCCTGGTTCATGGAAATTGATATGCTCTTCGGAATAATCTTCAAATTTTTTCAATTAACCCACCTTCCAAAAATTGTGTAAAACAAAGTATATGTAAAATAAATAAAAAAAACACCAAAACATGCAAAGGGATGAAGAACCCATGCACTATCTTTTTTTCTTAAAAATCCTCTGAATGCATCAAAAATAGGAACTATAAATGTTGCAAATAATATACTCGCCCATAAAAGTTTCAACATTGAAATATCATAATTATATTTAAGTTTAATTTCGCCTTTCATTCTTCTTTTTACTCTTCTAATTTTTTTCTTAAAAAAATCACCAAAATTAGTTAAATCATGTTTTAATCCAACCTTTGCCTTTCCAAAAGTATCATATCCTTTTTCAACCAGTTCATTTACAAAGTCAGTATGGATAAATGGATCATAAGCTACAACTTTAAATAGATTTTTTCTAACAAAAAAACCATTAGAGCCCATTGTAGGCACTTCCCCGCTAAATACTTTAACCTTGAAGTATTTTCCCTTATCCCTGGTTTTATTCTTCATACCTGTCCATTTACCATTAAAAAAACATAATCTATCATTCAGACCAAGATAAATAGAATAAGGATCATCTCCGCTCAAAAGTGCACAATATCTTGTAATCAACGTATCTTTTTTATTATAATCATAATACAGTGTATCTACTCCTGAAATTTCTTTATCTTCAAAGGGAATTAAAATTTTATTAAAAAATTGTTTATCATAAATTATATTATCTGCATCAATAAATCCCACAATTTCGCCTTTTGCAGCATTAATTCCTATCACCCTTCCTTTTTCTTCTACTTTAAACTTATTCTTTAAAATTTTAACAGGATATTGTTTACAAATATTAAGAGTCCCATCATTACTTCCGCCATCAACAATCAAAACTTCAAACTCTTTTGAAGAATATTTTTGACCAAAAATTCCCTCTAAGCATTGTTTAATGGTCCTCTCATTATTGTAAGTAGGCAACACTACACTAATTTTTAATTTTTTCATTTTTAATTTTTACAGAACGTGGATTTAAAGTTCTTTTGATAGGTTCACCAAATAAAAATCCTTTCATAAATCCTAACCCATATGCGAATTGAGTGAAAATTGATAAAAAAATAAAAGGAAAATAATAAACTACGCTTTTTGTTTTAAAACCTAAAACCAACATATAAACAAAATACAAAGATAAAACTCCAAGATATATATTTTTTATGGGCGGATTAAATAAACTTAAAAATCCTCCAAAAATAACGCCTAAAAAGAACAAAGAAGGGATAAAATAGGTGATTTTTCTTGAAGTTTCTGGATAAATCTTAGAAAAGAAGCCTCTCCACATTCCCCAAAAATAAGTTTGTTTAAGGTGTCCTTTAATATTCTCTCTCCTATGATGATAAACAACAACATCAGGATCATAAATTATTTTTTTATTTAGTACCTGGGTCAATGCATGACAAAATTGTGTGTCTTCTCCACCCCAATATTTTTCTGCAAAACCTCCAGCTTCAAGAAAATCAGATTTTCTAACTAAGAGATTACAAGTAGGATAATCATCCACCTCTTGTTTTTTTCCTTTACGATACCGGTAATATGTTTTTCCAGCACTTAATTCATAAACTAATCCAGATAATTTTTGTTTAAATGTGCTCTTGGGAGGCATTAATCCAGGACCAGCAACTGCAGAAAATTTAGAATCTTCAAAATAAGGCAGTGCTTTTTCTAACCAATCTTCTTCAGGAAATGCATCATCATCAATAAATGCAATGATTTCTCCAGTAGATTTCTTAACTCCCAAGTTTCTTCCCATTGCAGGACTCAATCTTCCAGCATTAATGATTTTAGTTTTTGAAAATTTTTCAGTTTCTTCTTGGCAAGAAATTACAATAATCTCAAAATCTTGAAAAGTTTGTTTAAGAATATGTTCAATGGATTCACGAACATAATGATTAATTTTTAATAAAGTAATAACAATAGAGAATTTAGGTCGTTTAATCACCATTCAGCTTCACCTTTTTCCCAATACTCTTCTTTAGAATATCCAAGATAATCATGTTCTAAAAGATGGAAAAGAGACCCTCTGTTTTCTAATTGTTTGATAGCATCAACAATTTTTTGACTAACATTAGTGCCATAATTTTTTGAAGAACTTTTCATTTTCTTTCTCAAAGAATCATTTTCATGAACTTCTCTAACAATTTTAGTTACAATCTCAGATTTAATTGGGGGTGCGATGATATTAGCCCCTGTAAATATTGATTCTGGGCGATCAGTATTGAATCTTAAAACTGCTCCAGGAATGCCCAGAGTATTTGTTTCTTCTTGCATACTTCCAGAATCTGAAGCAACAACACTGCATTTATCTAATGCTGCCACAACATCCACATATTTTGGCCAAACTGGAGAATAAATAAAATTCTTATGTTCATTTGCTAAATTTTCCACTCTAGATTTAAGATTAAATGTTTCTAATGCCTTTTCAGTTCCACCAAGAGAAATAAACAAAATATTCCTTCCTTCTTTGATTAAATTTTCCATCGATTTAAAAAGAACCTTAAATCTGTGTGCAGAGGTTACATTTTCTCTACGATGAATGCAATAACGAATAAAATTTCCTTCTTCCAATAACGGATATTTTTCAAAAATTGTGCTATTTTTAACTCTAGATTTTGCCCAATCAAGTGCATCAACCACAGGATTGCCCACATTAATAATTCTTGTTTTATGGTAGCCTTCTTCAGTCAAATGTTTAGCATTTAATTTATGAGGAGTAAGATGAACTCCTGCAGATGGTGCAGCCGCACGAGTATCAAATTGTTCAGGATAAGGTTCATAAGATCCTTGTTTCCACAAATCTGGTTCTTTAGAGATAGTAAAATAACTTTCAATATCTGAATTTTTCAATAGAATATCAAAAACTGCTTTAGGAGGAGTCATAGTTCTTAATCCTGCTTCAACATGTGCTACCCCTACTCTATTTGCAAAAGATGCAATTCCTGCTGCAAGGGCAGTAGTAGTATCTCCGTATGTATAAGGAACAATTTTTTTTGTGAACTGTTTCATCTTATCTAAAACTATTCCAAATCTCCCAACAATTTGAGATTGCTGTTCATATAATTTTCCAGAAACATTAAGATTAATGTCTGGATTAATACTAAATTCTTCCTCAATTCCCTTTGAAAGATTCCAAGTATTGTGTTGTCCAGAGTGAACCACATAAACTTTTTCTCCTGATTCTCTAAGGTTAATAATTAATGGGGCTTGTTTAATTAGATCTGGTTTAGTTCCAACCAAAACAAGATGGACAACTCCGGGATAATTCTTAAGTTCTTCAAATAATCCTTCTCTGATAGTAATTTCTGACATCATTTTAATTCATCGATAATAATGTTACCTTAACATTGCATTTTAAAGCTTATGTAATAAAAAAGATACTATTTAAGTTTAAAAAGACCACCGATAAAACCTGCACCATAAGCAATATGGGTAATAATACTTCCAAGAATATATCCAAAAAATATCCTTAAGTCTCTTATTTTTCTAGAAGTTATAAGCAAATAACCCCCATAGATACTTAAAGTTTTAAGAAAAAAATTACCAAAATAAGAACTGAAAGCAAAGACTATAATTCCAAACAACAAATAAATTAGCAAAATAGTTGGAAGAAAATAAGTTAATTTTAATGAATTTCCTCCGAATTTTTTAACAAATAATGCCCTATAGAATCCATAATTAAATGCCTGTTTTAAATGAGGTTTAATCATCTTTCTTCTATGGTGGTAAACTAAAACATTTGGAGCGTAAACTATTTTTCCACCATTGTCTACCAAATCTTGACATAATTTAGTATCTTCTCCTGGCCAATAATTTTCATCAAATCC
>JAERTB010000019.1 GCA_016845225.1 Candidatus Woesearchaeota archaeon
TGGTGTCTGAACAGCCCAGGGTAGAGTTTACAATCAGGGTAACGGTAAAGGTTCCTGATTCAGAAAACACATGGGTTGGATGTTGTAAGTTGGAGTTGTTGTTGGTACCCGAGTTGGGATCACCAAAGAACCACTCCCAGGCAGTAGGTTCTCCCGAACTCAAATCAGTAAACATTACTGGTTCGTTCTGGCATTCCACCACAAAACTAAAATCGGCCTGGGGTATATTGATTACCTCAGCCTCTTTTGTAATGCTGGATTCACAATCTTTGGCATCCACTACTGTCAATGTAACCATATAGGTGTCAACTGTTGAATAGATATGTTCCACATAAGGATTGTCAGGAGCGTTCACTGTAAGTGTGTTTCCATCACCAAAGTCCCATATCCAGGTAACTATGCTTCCATTCTGAGAGGAAGACAGATTGGTAAAGTATATGGGATCTCCTAAACAGGCAGGACCATCATGCTCAAAGTTTGCATTGGGCAAAGGATTGATCTCCACTGAATGAGCCACAGAGTTGATACAGCCTGAGGTATTGGTAATGGTCAGGGTTACCTCATAAGTACCCATGGCTGCATAAGTATTTTCAGGATTCTGGGATGAGGAAGTGTTTCCATCGCCAAAGTCCCATGCAAAGGTGGCCACTTCCCCTACATTGGTCACACCCTCATCCACGGTAAACTGTGTGGGCATCCCAAAACAGGCAGTGGTAAATGTAAAGTCCACCTCTGGTGGATCACCAATTGAGATGGTCTGTACCAATGTATCTCCACAACCATTCACATCACCTATGATCAAAGTAACATCAAAGTCACCAGAAGAAGAGAACACATGCGAAGGATTCACTGCTGTGGAAGTATTGGAAGTACCAGAAGCCGGATCACCAAAGTCCCAGGCCCATGATATGATGGTACCTCCATTGGTAACCGATTGATCGGTAAAGGCAATGGATTGCCCCACACAACCTTCAGAGAATGTAAAGGCAGCCTCAGGAGAAGGGATGATGGTAATTGGATTGACTACATCCGCGATACAGGAATCAGAGTTCATCACCACAAGGGTGACATTATAGGTTCCTGGTATGGCATAGGCATGGGTCACATCCGGATTGTTGGGATAGGAGACGGTAGTTGTGTTTCCATCACCAAAGTCCCAGATCCATTCTGTAAGATAACCTACAGGAGTATTGGAGTTATCATGGAACTGTACTTCAAACAGTGCACATAGTGGCTGCTCATAGCTAAAGTTAGCCACAGGCAGTGGTTTTACTTCTACTATTTTAGAAATGGAAGAAACCCCGGAAAAGATATCAGTAACAGTTAAAGTCACTGTGTATACCCCAGTAGCGTTATAGGTATGACCTTCACTTTGGTTACCATTAACCAGTACAAAGCCATCACCAAAGTCCCAATCCCATTGAACGATAGAGGAGAGGGAAGAACCTGTAAAGGTGATTTCATCATCTATACATCCCGGATCAGGATTAAATGTAAAGTCCACATCAGGATTATCCACTACAGTCACCTGATGGGTACCAACACCCACACAACCATCGGCATCGGTTGCGGTAAGAACCACATCAAAGATGCCAGGCACTGAGAAGGTATGTGTAGGATCCTGCAGTGAGGAATTGGCTCCTGAGTCATCAAAGTCCCATGACCAGTTACCATCTGGAATAGGAATGGAAGAGATGCCGAAGAAATCGGTGGGATCCCCAAAGTTTGTGGGTTCAGGGTTCCAGTTAAAGTCTACATTGGGTGCATCAGGTACTACCACCCCAATGGTGATAGAATCAGAGCATACGGGCTGACCGGATGCAGAGGCAGCGACTACAAGTTTTACGTTATACAATCCACCTGCAGCAAAGCTGTGTGTTGGATTGTCTAAGGTGGAAGTATTGCCATCATCAAAATCCCAGAACCAGGAAGTAGGTGGCTGACCGTTGGCACCGGTATAGTTAAACATAAATGAGTTACACACCAGCTGAGTGGCAGTAAAGTCAGCCTCTGGAGCTAAGTTGATGGTTACCATTTGTTCCAGGGTTGTAAAAGCACAACCTGTGGTATCGGTAACAGTTAGCGTTACAAAGTAGTTTCCTGCAGCCAGGTAGGAGTGTATGGGGTTCTGAAGTGTGGAGATGTTTCCATCACCAAAGTCCCATAGCCATGAAGGTGAACCTGCAGAGGAGGTACCACTAAATGACAGGGGTACATTCACACAACCATAGTCTGCAGAGATGGTAAAGGAGGCTGTAGGTACATCCACCACATTGACCGTGTCAATGGCAGAGGAGGTACAGCCTGTGGTATCGGTGATATAAAGGGCTACTTCATAGTCACCCACACTAGCATATACATTCACAGGATCCTGAAGGAAGGAAGAATTTCCATCACCAAAGTCCCATTGCCACAGGGCAATTGGATTACCTGAAGTTCCTAAGAAGAAGGTGGTATCACCCAAACAGGTGGGTTGAGGATACCATTCAAGATAAATCGTTGGATCAAATGGTACAGACACTGATTGGGTAAGGGTGTTGGAACACTGCATGGTGCCACTCTCGGCAATAACGGTAAGTGTTACATCGAATACCCCACCGGTACCATAGATATGGGTAGGTTCCACATAGGTTGATGTGCTCATGGTGGTTCCATCACCAAAGTCCCATAACCAGGTTACAATAAAGAAACCATCAGGAGGAGTGGACAGATCAGTAAAGGTTACGGTATCACAGGCCATGGCATAGGTAAAGTCCATGGTAGGAGGTTCCACCACAAAGATGGTGTCTTCGGCAAAGTTGGTACAGTTGTTTTCATCCAGAACGGTTAA
>JAERTB010000020.1 GCA_016845225.1 Candidatus Woesearchaeota archaeon
AAAGTATTGAAGAAAAACCAGAAAATCCAAAATCAAATTACGCTGTAACAGGACTTTATGTTTACGACAATAAAGTGTTTGACATTATTAAAACATTAAAACCTTCAGGAAGAGGAGAATTAGAGATTACAGATGTAAACAGTGCATATGTCAATGAAGGAAAAATGAGTTTTAGTATGCTAGAAGGTTATTGGTCAGATGCAGGAACATTTGAAAGTCTTCACAGAGCAAGCACATTCGTTAAAGAAAACCTTTAGTTTCCATTAAAAATAGTTTTAATTACTTTTCCTACCTCATTTCTATCCTCTTTAGTAATCATACCGGTAATCATTAATCCAATTACTGCAGGAATTAACAAAATTAATCCCGCAATTCCTAATGAATATGCCCATATAATAAACCCCGAAAAAAATAACGAAGGCAAAAAATAATTTCCCATATTTGAAATATTTAACAACAAGGCCATTGCAGATAAATGGGCAATTAAAGTAGCAAATACTATTCCATTTACCCCATAAGGAGGAATTAATAAAATATCTAAAACTATATTGATTAGTGCTGCAAATCCCAAGGGATAAAAAATCTTTTCAGGAGTTAATTTGCCAGTATAGTGTGTTGCGATTGTATGATATATTGAAAAGAACAATAATCCCATCAGCAAAATTAATACAAAAAATTCAATACCCAAATATTTAGGGAAAAAATATTTTAAAATAAAACTTAAAATAGAAATGAGCCCAATTGAAGCAAGAAGTGTAAATGAATAAGAGATTCTCACAACTCTTTTTAATACTTCAAAAGATTTTTTCTTATTTTTAATTTCTGCAGACCGAGTTAATAAAAACATAGATAATGAGATGGGAACAACCATAACAACTCCTGCCAAAGAATTAGAAAGTGCATAATTAGCCACGTTTTCGTAATTAGAAAGTATACCAAGAATAAAACTATCAATCCACCCCAAAAATGAAAAAGAAAGTGCGATAAACGCAGTAAATATTGCTTTCTTCATGTATATTTTAACAGATTTAAGATTAATACAGATTTTTGAAAATAATCTAGAAAATTCCTTGCGTAATAAAAAAATAAGAACCATTGCAACTATCAAATGTGCTAAAGCAAAGGAAATTGTAATACCAAATTCATTAAATTTAGAAAAGAAAACTAGGAATCCAAGATAAATAAGCATCCCCATCGCACCAAATATTTGAACAAAATGATGTTTATGTTTAATTCTCAAAAAAGACTCCCCAATTCCCTTAATTAAAAAGAAAGGCAACACTATAATCAAAGGAAATATCCATTTTTCTTTCCAAAATAAACTAAATCCCAAAACTACAAAGATTAAAGAAACAATTAATGAAAAATAACCTATTGACGAAGAATCTTTTTTCTTAACATGCCAAGGAATAAATGTATGTGGCATACCCAGCAAAATAAATAATAAAGATAAATTAAAAATTGAAAGCGCATATGATGCCTTACCATAAGCTTCAACACTAAACAAATTAGCCAAAACAAATAAAACTACATAGGTTATAGCTTTGGAGATAAAATTCCATCCAAAAAAATATACAGTTTCTTTTTTTCCTTTTCTCTTGTTCATTTTACTTTTTTCCCACCAAAAACTCTTCCCAACATTCCAGCATATCTTCCATGATAAGCAACAAGGCCGAATAATAAAGAGTAAAACAAGTATTTAACACTTTTTTCTCTAATGATTATTTTCAAAGATTTTTTCAGCATCAATAGATACATTAATGGATAAGAGATTATTAAAAATAACAAATTTATCAAAGGAACATCTAACAAGAATAAACTATATGAATTTCCAATCCACCTGCTCTGTAAAAAAACTTCTTTTGCACTATCTGGATTATTATGATAACACCATGCATTCGAAGGTTCTGCTTTAATTCCTGATTTTTTCATAATAGATTGATCATCTGCATAACCCTCTTCTGGATCAAACATGCCATACTCTAGAAATTTCTTTTTAGTAATTGTTCTGTAGATTAAACCTTTCCCTTCTTTATCTAAAGGTATTACCGGGCCCCAACATCTTGCCCAAAAATTATCATTGTTTGCAATTTTTTCCATGTAATGGATAGTTCCCCAAACTTTTCCATCCAAAATTTTTTTAATTGAATTTTTAATATAGTTTTTAGGAAATTTCATATCTGCATCAACAAAAATTAAAATTTCTCCCTTAGAATGTTTAGTTCCTAGATTTCTTGCAATTCCAGGCCCTTTATGGTTTTGCTTCAATAATTTAACCTTTTTAAATGATTTAACAATTTCAACTGTTTTATCAGTACTGCCATCATCAACAACAATTAACTCAAAATTAGAATAATTTTGATTTAACATGGTTTCTATACATTTATAGACATTATCCTCCTCATTATAAGTAGGTATTATTACTGAAACTTTAGGGATTTTAATCTGAACCATACAGATATAAGAATACAGAAAAGGTTTAAAAGTCTAGCGAGTGGATAAAATAGCATGACAAAAACTGCTTTAATTACGGGAATTACAGGACAAGATGGATCATACCTTGCAGAGTTATTATTAGAAAAGGGTTATGAAGTCTATGGAATTATTAGAAGGTCAAGTAATTTTAATACTCAGAGAATTGACCACATATTCAAAGATATTCATGAAAAAGAAAATAAATTACATTTAGTTTATGGAGATTTATCGGATGCTTCTTCCATTGGGGCGATTATTAGAAAAGTTATGCCAGATGAAGTGTATAATTTAGCCGCTCAAAGCCATGTAAAAGTAAGTTTTGAAATACCAGAGTATACAGCAGATATCACAGCAATGGGTTCATTAAGAATCTTGGAGGCCATTAGGCAGTTTTGTCCAAAGGCAAAATACTATCAGGCATCTAGTAGTGAAATGTATGGAAAAGTGAAAGAAACTCCTCAATCAGAAAAAACCCCATTCCATCCAAGAAGCCCGTATGGAGTTTCAAAGGTGTTTTCTTATTGGATCACAAAAAATTACAGAGAAAGTTATGATATGTTTGCTTGTAATGGCATCTTATTTAATCACGAATCCCCTAGAAGAGGAGAAACTTTTGTAACTAAAAAAATAACAAAGGCAATTGCAAAAATAAAAGCAGGTAAACAAAAAAAGTTGTATCTGGGAAATTTAGATGCTAAAAGAGATTGGGGGTATGCAAAAGATTATGTTGAAGCTATGTGGTTAATGTTACAATCAGAAAAACCGGAAGATTTTGTTATAGCTACTGGGGAAACACACAGTGTAAAAGAATTTTTAGAGGAGGCCTTTAATCTTGTAGGATTAAATTGGCAAGATTATGTAGAGATTGACCAACGATATTTCAGACCTGCAGAAGTAGATTTATTAATTGGGAATCCTCAAAAAGCAAAGGAGATTTTAAATTGGGAACCAAAAACCAAATTCAAGGAATTAGTCAGAATAATGTTAAAAGAAGATTTAGATGAAGAAGGCATAGATTTTGAAAAATGAATTGGCCATTACAAAAAAATGCAATATCTGAGGAGGAAATAAACTCTTTAATAGAATTCTTAAAATCTACTAACAGATACACTCAGGGAGTAAAAGTTAAAGAATTTGAAAAAAAATGGTCAGAATGGCAAGGATGCAAATATTCTGTATTTGTTAATTCTGGAAGTTCAGCAAATTTAATATTAATAGATTCATTAAAAGAATTTTATGGTTGGGGCCAAAATGACAAAATAATTGTGCCAGCAATAACTTGGTCCACAAATATTTCTCCAATAATTCAATCAAATTTAGAACCTGTTTTTGTAGATATAGACTTGGAAACCCTTTCATTCGATATTGAAGATTTAAAGAAAAAAATAATCGAAAACAAGAACATAAAGGGGATTTTTATAACTCATTTATTAGGAATACCTGCTGAAGTAGAAAAAATAAAAGAAATTTGTTCTGAAAAGGGAATCAAAATACTTGAAGATTGTTGTGAAGCTCATGGAGCAAAAATAGGAAATTCCAAGGTAGGGAATTTTGGAGAGGGGAGTACTTTTTCATCATATTTTGGACACCACCTGACTTCAATAGAAGGGGGATTTGTGTGTACAAATAATTATGAGCTATATAAATTATTCTTATTAAAAAGATCCCACGGATTAGCAAGGGCCCTTCCAAAAGAAGATTTTGAAAAGGCGGTAAAAGAAAATCCAGAAGTAGATTCAAAATTCTTATTTTTAACTCACGGATATAATTTAAGAAATACCGAGCTAAATGCACTACTAGGAATAAATCAATTAAAAAAATTAGATAAGATAATTGAAAAGAGAAATGATAATTTCAAAAGTTATTATGAATTATGTGAGAAAAACCAAGACAAGATATATAAAATAAAAAAAGAGGGAATTTCTTCTTTTTCATTTCCTTTTATATTTAAGAAAAAAGAAGACTATCTTAAATTTAAAGAAAAACTTAAAGAAAATTTAATAGAATTTAGGCCAATAATCAGCGGAAATCTACTGTTACACCCGTTTTTAGTAAAATATAAAGAAGAAGCCAACAATTTAAAGAATTGTAAATTAGTTCATGAAAATGGAGTTTATATTGGAAATAATCAATTTGTAGAAAAAGAAGATTTTAAAATAATAAATAAAATTTTGGAGGAAATAATATGAGTTTTTACAAGGGGAAAAAAGTATTAGTTACAGGAGGAGCAGGATTTATTGGAAGTCATTTAGTAGACAGATTAGTAGAATTAGGTGCAGAAGTAAGTATTCCAATAAGGAACGGGGTAGAAAGACCCTTTTTATCAAAATCTAAAGAGTATATAAACCTTTTAACAAATTGTGATTTAATGGACCTTAAAAATTGCAAAGAAGTTGTACAGGGGCAAGACATAGTTATGAATTTAGCTGCAAAGGTGGGCGGAATAGAATATAACATCAACCATCCAGGTTCAATCTTTAGAGAAAATATGCAAACATTCACAAATATTCTTGAAGCAAGTAGATTGGAAAATATAGAAAGATTACTTACAGTGAGTTCTGCTTGTGTTTATCCTAGATATTGTTCAATTCCTACTCCTGAATCAGAAGGATTCAAAGACTCTCCAGAACCAACCAACGATGGATATGGGTGGGCCAAAAGAATGCAAGAATTTCTTTCACAAGCATACCATAAACAATATGGGATGAAAATTGCAATTGCAAGACCCTACAATGCCTATGGCCCAAGAGATGATTTTGAACCAGAAACATCTCATGTAATTCCTGCATTAATAAAAAGGGTATTGGATGGAGAAAACCCACTAAATGTATGGGGAGATGGAGAACAAAGTAGATCTTTCTTATATGCAAAGGATTTTGCAGAAGGATTAATTCTTACTTGTGAAAAATATGCAAGAGCAGATCCAGTAAATATTGGAACAAATGAGGAAACAAAAATAGGAGACCTAGTAAGAACGATAGTTGAGCTTTCTGGAAAAACTCCAGAAATTAAATTTGATACCAGCAAACCAACAGGTCAGCCTAGAAGGTGTTGCGATACAAAATATTGTGAAGAAAAAGTAGGATTTGTTGCTAAAACAAGTTTAAAAGAAGGTTTAAAGGAAACAATTGAATGGTACAAAACAAGACAAAACCTTTGAAAGAAATTTATCTTTATAGTCATTTTAAAGAATTTCATTCACTATACAAAAATTTAATTAAATTTCCCCCAGAGGGATATGATTATAATGTTCCAAAAACTATGGAAAAATTATCTCCGAAACCTACAATTTTAAAATTTTTAAATAATTCAGTAAAAAAAATAGTTAATCCTACAAGAATAAGAGAACTAAAATCAAAAAAGTTAGAACTTCCAGAAAGGACAAATTTAATCTATTCTGCAGGAAATTTAATATTAAAAAAATTTAATTGGGTAGTTGACTGTGAACATGTTACAAGTTTTTCTGGATGGGAT
>JAERTB010000021.1 GCA_016845225.1 Candidatus Woesearchaeota archaeon
GAACCTGTTAAATGTAGTGAATATAGGTGTAAAAGTTTTGGAACAAGTTGCGAATTAATTAATCAAGGTACGGAAGAACAAGCTTGTGTTGATACATATGTTAATGATCCCAATCCTCCATTTAGATCTCCTTGGCATGAAATTTTAACAGCTCCATATAGTGTGGATGTTACTGCAAATGGATATGACATTGAACCTATTGTCGAATATTATCAACCTTTAACTTTTGGAATTCAATTGAATGAATATGGAAAATGTAAATATGCAACTGAATTAGGAATTCCCTATGAGAATATGGTTAATAGTTTTGGAAGTTCATTAGATTCAACGGAAAAAGAATTTACAGTAAATAGTCCTGCTCCTTCAACACAATATGAATATTATGTGAAATGTATTGATCGTGGGGGAACTACTAATACAAATGATTATGTGATTCGATTTGATACTAGTACTGAACCAGATATTCAACCCCCGATAATTGATAGAACTAGTATAGTTAATGGAGCCTATCTTGCATATAATACCTCTGAAACAAGTTTAGAATTGGAATTGAATGAGCCTGTTTCTTCTTGTATGTGGAGTAAAGGTGTTGATTTGCCTATTGAACAAATTCCTGTAGAAAATTCATTTTCATGTGGAAATACGGATACTTGTTTAGGAACGTTAAAAGGTTTAGAAAGTGGAAGTGGAACTGAGAATCTATTTTATTTTAGATGTGTTGATTTGTCTGGCAATCAGATGGGACAAGGATACGAATTTAAATTATTTGGATCTGATGAATTAAATATCATAAGTATTGAACCAGAAAATGGAACTTATTATTATGCTAATTTTGTTTTAAGTTTAGTTACTGCAAATGGTGCTGAAAATGGAAAAGCGATTTGTGAATATTCTGATGATTCTGGAGCAGGAGATGTATTTTTGAATACAGATGCAAGTTATCATACTCAACCTCAAACAAGAAATGCGGGAAATTATGTTTATACTTTTACTTGTGAAGATGTTGCAGGAAATAGAGTTGAAGCTAGTGCTGAAATTAATATTGATGTTGATGATACTGCTCCTGTTATTGAAAATTTATATGTTCAAGGAGGAGTATTGAGTTTAATTACTAATGAACCAAGTACTTGCGAGTATAGTTATGATGATCCTAACTTCATTATTGGAAATGGTTATGAGATGGTCGGAGTGAATGTGGTTCAACATTCACTTACTCTTACCGAAGATGTTTATTATATACAATGTTATGATGAATTTGGAAATGTGGGGGAGATGACTACAGTTTATTACACCGGTTAGTGGCTAAAAGTAATATTTATATAGATAGAATGGGTGAAATTTAAAGATGGGGTGCTTTTTGAGATGGTTGAAAGAAAAGAGGTAAAAAATAGGAATAAAAATTCTAAATTAGGACAAGCAACTACTTTTGTGGTTTTGGGAATTGTTATTTTAGGAGTTGTATTATTAATAGGATATGCGAGAAATCAATTTTTATTTGGTCCAGTTTCAATTGAAAAATTACAACAGAAAGGGATGGGTCCTATCGAAAATCATATCGAAGAATGTGTTTTAGAAATTGCTCCCGATTATTTTGAAACTATTGGTTTGCAAGGTGGTTATTTAGCGACTCCTCAAGATACATATCGTAGATATCTTGGTGAACCTATTAGTTATCTTTGTTACAACATGGAAGATGATCCAACTTGTTATAATAGATATTTAACCAGAAATGAAATGGAAATTCAACTTGAAGAAGTAATTTATGTTGGGTTAGGAAATTGTTTGAGTTTTGGTGGATTTGCAAGAGGTGCAGATGTATCTATTGGAGAAATGGAAGTTGATGTAATTATTGGAGAATATGAATCATTTGTCGATGTGAACGTTCCGATTAAAATTCAAAGTGGAGAGGCTTTTGTTGAAGAAAATAAATTTGGTGCAACTTTGGATATTCCTTTGGGAGCATTATTTGAAGTTAGTAGAGATATAATCAAAGCAGAAACAACTCTTGGTGAATTTGATCAGGTGCCTTATATGTTGGGTCATAGAGGACAGTTTGTGGTTGATAAAAAAAGACCTTATCCTGATAAACTTTATATTTTAAAATCTAAAGATGACGATTATATTTTTCAATTTTTTGTACAAGGTGAAGCATAGGCGTTGAGAAGTAATGAATAATAAAAATATTAAATTAATAATAGTTCAGATTTTATTAGTTATGTTTCTGTCTTTTTCTATTGTTGATTTAGTTGATGCTGAAGAACAAAAAGTTTGTTGTGCACAAACTATTAGTGGAGAAACTTGTAGTTATACTGAAGCAAGTAATTGTGATCCTAGTTCTCAAAAAGCCGCTGCTAGTTGTGAACAAACTAGTTTTTGTAAATTAGGATGCGGTTTTGATCAATTAGAAGGTTTATGTTTTAACAATATGCCTAAGGCTTCTTGTGAAGATAAAGAAAATTGTGAATGGAAACCCGATCCTGCATGTAACATTCCTCAATGTAATTCTGGATGTTGTGTATTAAATAATCAATGTTCTTTTGTTACCCAAACTCAATGTAAGGCAATAACTTCCCAATATGAAGATTTAGATATGACTTTTGATGAAACTGTTGGAAACGAATTAGAATGTATTAATCAATGTAGAAGTTATGAAAGAGGTGCCTGTGTACATGCAGATGCAAGTTGTGAGTTTACTACTCGTGAAGTTTGTGATGAAGTGGTTGCTTCTGGAACTAATTTAACTTTGCCATTAATTGGTTTTCATCCAGATATGTTATGTAGTAATCCTAAATTAGGAACTGAATGTGCTGCTCAACAAACTACTGGTTGTTTGCCTGAAGAAGATGAAGTTTATTGGTTTGATAGTTGTGGAAATGTAGAAAATATTTATTCTGGTGATAAGGCTGGAAGCTATAATAATGGATATACTCTAACTAAGGAACAAAGTTGTGGTGCTGGTTCGGCTAATATTAATGACCCTAGTTGTGGAAATTGCGATTATGCTTCTGGAAGTATTTGTGCTTATACTGAACAAGGAGTGAGTCCTGACTTTGGAGATTATGCTTGTAAAAGTTTACAATGTGATGTTAACATTGTAACTGTTGATGATAATGCTCCTGCTTCTCAAAATTTACCTATTGGAAACGGAGAAAGTTGGTGTGCATACGATGGAGTGATTGGTGCAAGTGACAATGCAGGACTTGGTTTAGACTTAGTAGGAAGTAGACATTATAGAAGAATTTGTATAAATGGGATTGAATTAACTGAAGCATGTAAAGATTTTAGAGAAGAAATATGTATTCAAGGAGAAGTAGATCCTTCAATTGATCCTGCGTTACAAGAGATTTATGGTACTCAAGAGAGTTTTGGTAGAAGTGGTGATGGAAATAATTTAATTTATGCTGCTTGCAGAGATAACAGATTTGAAACTTGTACTAAACAAGAAACAAAAAAGAATTGTGAAAACAATGCTCAAAGAGATTGTATTTGGTTACTTGGAGATTTAGAAGAACTTCCGGCTAGTGCTCAAATGGAAAATCAGGCCTTTGCAGGTGATGTTTATTGTGTTCCTCAAATATCTCCTGGTTTAAAACATTGGAGTGGCGAAGGTAGTACTTCTAGTAAAGTTGATCCAGATGCTACTTGTGAAGTTGCAGATGCTGAATGTAATGTTAAGTTTAGGATTGGAGGAGTTAGTGATTTATTGGGTGACGGACTTGGAGGATTTTCTGAAGGCGTTTTTGGTACAAGTGAAGAAGGTTGGCAATGTGTTGAAAATTGTCATTGTTTAGGAAAAGATTATTTAGAGAATATGAATAATGTATGTAGGGCTTTGGGCGATTGCGGTGCATGGTATAATATCGAAGGAAAAAAGAATTGTGATGGTTTTGTAGAAAATTTAGATAAATCTAATTTTGCAGATAGTTTTACAAATGATTGGGGCGATGATTTGAAGAGATTACTTACGGGTGATCCAGATATTTGTGACAATTTACCTTCATTTAACAATTTAGAAAGATTTAGAGGTGTGAATAATGCTTATAATAATCTTTGGGCTGCAAATCAAGAGAGTTTGATTGGTATGTCTCTTGTTGGTGCATGGTCTATGTGGACTCATGGTGCATTTACTTATGAAGCGTTTAGTTCAGGATTCATGTCTGGATTCAGTGGATTAGGTTACTTTGATTTAGGTGCTGGAGGAAATAATTTTTGGATGGGAACCGTTGCTGAGAATTTTGGAGTTAGTAGTTTTGGAGCAGCAACAGCAACAGCAGCAACAACACTCGCTAAAGGAACTACTTTTTCTACAGAAGGCATTAGTAATATTGCAGAGTTAAATTCTGATGGTTTGATAGAAGTTAGTTCAAATGGTGAATATGCCCGAGTTCTTGAAGGTAAGAGCGCCACTGTAGATCTTGCAAAGGGGACCAATAAAGTAAATACCTACCCTGATACATCCACCACTGAAGGATTTGGTTCTAGTTTTGGGCAAGCATTAAACACTTACATGACTGCAAGATTAATTGCAAATGTGATTGATGTGTTGTTTGAAGATACAAAAACAGAAACAATTTCTATTCAATGTAATCCTTGGCAAGCTCCAGTTGGAGGAGATAGTTGTGAATTATGTCAAGAAGATGGAAAAGATTGTAGTGAATATAGGTGTAAGAGTTTAGGTCAAAATTGTAAATTAGTTAATGAAGGTTCTGTTGATGAGAAATGTATTAGTGCAGATGTTAATGATGTGAATCCTCCTTATATTACAGTAAATAAAGAAGAAATTGTTTGGTTAACAGATAGTGTAAATCATGTTAATGATATAACTGAAATTAGTGGAAGAGGATTTGAGATTACACAAGAAATTGCTCCATTTACTGCAGTTACTTTAGTTGTAGATACGAATGAATATGCTCAATGTAAATACGATGTGGAACATAGTAAGCCTTTCGAAGAAATGACTCAATACTTTGGAACAAGTAGTTATGTTAAGAATCATAATTTAACTTTTAGTTTACCCGGTGTTCTAGCAGAACCTCAAGCATTGCAATTAACTAATGGCGGGGAATATCAAATTTATGTTAAATGTCAAGATGGAAATGGAAATGCTAATGAAGCAGATTATTATGCTAAATTTAGTATTCAAGCAGGTCCAGACTTTACTCCTCCAGTAATTGAATTAACAAGTATTGCTAATGGTGCTTATGCTCCTGCAGGAATAAATGCTACTGCTTTTTCAATTTATGTAAATGAACCTTCGGACTGTAAGTGGGATGATGCAAATGTTGCGTATGAAGATATGTATAATGATTTCTTCTGCGATTATAGTGAATTGCCTACAAGTTCATTATATTATGGATTATATGAATGTAATACTGTGCTAAGTGGAATTGAAGATCAAAGAGAAAATAAATATTATTTTAGATGCGAAGATCAACCAAATGGAGATAGTAGAAATAAAAACATGGAAAGTTATGAGTTTAGTTTGAAAGGAACAACGGAGTTAAAGATAACTAGTGTTTTCCCTGATAATGAAGATGAACTTAAGTTTAGTAGTCCTGTTTTGAAAATAGTTACTTCTGGGGGAGCATTTGGAAATGGAAATGCTGTTTGTGGATATAACTTTGACGACCCTGTTTACGAAAGTAGTATTGAATTTTTGAATACTAACAGTAGTGTGCATGAACAACCATTATTCAATTTGAGTGCGGGTGAATATGATATTTACATTAATTGTGCAGATATTGCGGGAAATAAAGCAAATGAAACTGCAGAATTTAGTATAGTTGTTGATACATATCCTCCTCAGTTATTACAAGTTTATACTTCTCCTGGAATCTTAAACATTGAAATGGATGAAGCAAGTAGTTGCGAATATGATACCACTAGTTCATTTTCATATGGTTCAGGAATTCAAATGACTGGAACAATGACTACTGCTCATACTGCAAGTATTGAAGGAGATACCTTTTACATAATGTGTTCAGATAGCTTTGGTAATATTGGAAGTTATGAAGTTTATCTTTGATTTTTGAATTGTTTTAATAGAAAGTTATTTAAATGGACATATGTCCAATAATATGAACAACTATAGGAAAAAATGGACAATTTTATTAAATATTTTTTAGAGGATTCTGAGAAAGAGTTTCATGTTAGGGAATTAGCTAAACTTTCAGGCAAATCTCCAACAACAGTTGCAAAATATTTGAATAAATTAAAAAAAGAAAGGATACTGACTTCTGAAAGGAAATTCAATCATTTGTTCTTTAGGGCCAATTCTGAAGATGTTAAATTTAAAGAACTCAAATTTGGATATAATTTAAAAAAGCTAAGAAACTCTGGGTTGATTGAATTTTTAGATAAAGAATATAATCATCCTGAAGCAATATTGTTGTTTGGATCATTTAGAAAGGCAGAAAATTTTTCTGAAAGTGATATAGACTTATTAATTGTAACGCCTTTGAAAAAAGAGTTAGATTTTACTAAATTTGAAAAAAAATTAGGTCATAAAATTCAACTGTTTCAGCATTCTAGAAATTATTTAGAGAAAATGAAATTAAAGAACAAAGAACTTTTAAATAATTTTATTAATGGTTATATTATTCAAGGATATTTGGAGTTATTTTGATGAGGTTTGAAGATTTTATAAAAAATAAAAAAGTTAGAAAAGCAGAAAAAGATGTTTCGTTAATTTCTGCGTTAGTTTCTACATATAAGAATGAGAGTGTTATTGCAGATAAGTTTGATAGATTTAGAAAGATTAGAAATAAAATAAATTATTATGGAGAAGATATTTCTATTGAAGAAGTAAAAGAAAACTCTGAACAAATAAAAAAATTAACAATTGAACTAAGAAATAAATATTTGGGAGAATTTTTATGAAACGGGGACAAATAGTTGGAATGCCTATTGTGTACATAATGGTCTCAGTTACAATGGGGCTAGTTTTGTATTTTGGTTTTGTAACTATGGGGAATTTAATTGAGAGTAAGGATATAACTCAAGTAAGTAAATTCGTTTTAGATTTTGAAGACGAAGTTGAAGTGATGAGTTATTATGATATTGGAAGTTCTAAAAAATTTGAATCAATTGCTTTGCCTTCTGCTGTAGAATATGTTTGTTTTTACAATCCATCTAATAGTATTACTATTCCTTATTATGATTTGATTGATATTGATGTTGAATTGAGAGATTATTTAGATGTTAGTTTGAGAGATAATTTATTTTTAGTTCCCTTAAGTGAGTATGACCCTCCTTATCCTGATTATTATATTGAGAATTTAGTATTGAATGATTTGAGTGTTAATCCTCTTTGTATTAGTACTTCTAATGGTGTTGAATTAGTGTTAGAAACTTATCTTAAAGATAATCAAGTAGTTGTGGGTGTTAAAGACGGTTCTTAAATGGGTTTTATGGTTTTCAAAAGGTTTATATAGTTCCTATATGTAACATATGCTAAATGGTAGGTACTAAATTGAAGAATGTTGAGAATACTCTTAGTTCTTCTAGGGAAAAGGTAATAGCTTGGTTTTTTGCCTATCCTTCGTCCGAGGTATCTTTAACTAACTTAACTAAGCAAGTAGGTATATCTAAGACTCATGCTAGCAGGGTTGTTTCTGAGTTAGTTAATGAACGTTTTTTGAAATTGGAAGTTTTAGGAAAAATTTGGAGAATCAAATCTAACTTTAAACATAAGTATTTTAGAACTAAAAGAATTGCCCATAATCTATCACAGATAGGTGAATCAAATATATTGGAGGCGATCAATAATATTATTCCTAATTATTCTTCTGTTGTTCTTTTTGGAAGTTATAGAAAAGGAGATGATAATGAGGATAGTGATATTGATATTGCTGTAGAAGTTAAAAATAAAAAATCATTAGAAATAATTGAATTGGGCAAAATAAAAAAATTTGGTTATAGAAAAAATGTAATAGTGAATCTACATATTTTTAATAGAAGTAATATTGATATTAATTTATTTTCGAATATATCTAATGGAATTGTGTTGGATGGATTCTTAGAGGTGAAGTTATGAATAGATTTAAACTTCCAGATAAAAAGAATTCAGAGAGTTTAATTATGGCGGCTGAGAGAGAAATTAAATTTGCACTAACTTTGAAAAAATCTTCTGAATCTTCTGCCACTATTGTTAGGAATATATACGAAGGGTTTAGGATGTTGGGTGATGCTATTCTAGTTAATGAAGGGATTAGTTCTGAAGATCATTTAATGCCCATAAATAGATTAATTAAGTTAGATGTAAAAACTAAAAAACCATTAAGATTAATAGATAACTTAAGGAGATTGAGACATAACATAAATTATAATGGATATTCTCCTTCAATGGAAGAGTTAGTTGAGGTAATCGAATTAGTTGAAGGGTGTTTTTATTCTTTGTTGGATAAAATTAAAGAAATTGTGGGTGTTAAAGATGAATAAGAAAGGAGATATGAACCTAATGTTTAAGTGGATCTTTGGCACTATTGCTGGAGCCTTTTTATTGAGTTTCTTTGTGAATTTTTCTATTACACATTTAGAAGGAGAGAGTTTAATTGAAGGAAATAAAATGAGTGTGTTTATTGATGATAAATTAGATGCTTTAGGATTAGGTGAAGGTGGAAATGTATTGGAGTTAGAAGATGATTTTTTAGTGGGTTTTGAATGTGGAAGTATTTCAGTCGGTGAATGGGAAGATGATAATTATGCTGAGAGGAGTACAGATAAGGTTATTTTTTCTGGAGGAAGATTGGAAGGAGATACAATAAATATGTGGACTCAAAAATGGGAGTTTCCTTATAGAATTGTTACATTTAATTATTTAAGTAATTTAAGAAATTACTATGTTTTGGTTCATGATGCTGGGAATAGTGAAGATGTTTTAAATTTAGCTAGTAATATTCCAAATAATATGAATTTTCAAACTGTTGGAAGTTCTGCGTTTAATCCTTCTGACTTTTCTGGTCAAGCTAAATATGCAGATAAGTTTACTTTTGTGTTTTTTGGAAGTTCAGGTTATACTGTTGAACAAATAAAAAATTCTTTTTATGGTGATGTTAAAGTAGAAATAATTGAAATCAATTTAGATGAAAATACTGGAAAAATTTATGATAATTATGGTAATAGTGAAGATGTGTTTTATTTGGGTGATGAAATGTTATATGGTCTGATGTTTTCAGGTACAGGATATGCTTGCACTAAGGATAGGGCAATGGAAAGGTTTAGAACGATTACTCAAATATATGATTATAAGGTGCAAAGGTTAATGGGTAAAGCAAATGAACCTGATTGTTTAAATTTGTTAAATGAAGGAAGAAAAATGCTAACTTCTTTTTTAGGTGTTAGTCATAAACCTGAATTTTATAATTATTTTGAAAAAATTGAAAGACAAAATAGAAGATTAAGGGAGAAGAGTTGTTCAACAATTTATTGAAGATGAAAAAAGGACAAGTGCATGTAACTGAAACAATTTTAGTAGTGTTTATTGTATTGATAATATTAATTATTGGTGTTGTTGGATATTACAGATTTAGTTTTGAAAAAAATAAAAGTCTTGAAGGTGAATTAAGTGAAAGGGCAGCAACAATTATGTTGGCTAAGGCAATTAATTTAGATGAACTTGCTTGTGGTGATGGTGATTGTGTTGATGCTGGAAAGTTTTTACCTTTTAGGAGAGTTTTAGGTGAGGACTTTGGAAGGTTTAGAAGCATATTTGGTAGAAAGAAAATAGTTTTTAGACAAATCTATCCTGTTTTGGATGAGAACGTTTTTGATGTTGAGTGTGATACTGCTAAATATATTCAAATAGACTATCCAAATAACTGTGGGAAGTGGACAGTTTATGAATTTAATCCTGAAAATGAATATGGGAGTAAAATATCTACTATTGTTTCATTATATTATCCTGAATTTGATAAATATGTTGTTGGGAGGTTGGAAATAGATCATTATGACACGATTAGAAAGTAAAGGGCAGTCTGAAGTGATTGGTTTGATGGTAATTGTGGTAATCTTGATACTTATGGGTATGTTTTACTTAGGATTTAGTAATATTGCTGATTCTAAGTCTTCTGTGGGGGAAAGAAGGGGTTTAGAAGCCGAAAATGCGTTAAAAGCTGTTATGAAATTGGACTTAGAAGATTATGGTGCAAATGTTGAAGATTTGGTGGTTAACTGTGGTAATGGTGATTGCAGTGGGTTAGAGAGTGCTTTAATTGATGTTTATTCTGTTGTTTTGAGACCTGGAGAAAGCTATAAATTCAGTGCCTATATCGATGGAGTGAAAATATATGAATTTGGAGAGTGTAATCTAGGTTTAGTTTCGAGTTATCCATTTCCTAAAAATGGATTATTTTATGAAGTGAAATTTAAGTTATGTGGGTAATTGATTACCTTGAAGTGATTAACTTGACTAAAAATTAGGTGATTTTGGCTGTTTTTTGATGAAATTGGCTGTATTGTCTGCGTGTAAGGGTTTAAGCCTTAAAATGTATGGTTTAATGTGCAAATCTTTATAAATAGAAACGGTGTTTTTTGAGTAATAGTAATGACTACATATAGAGACAATTGTCCTATGGACGATACAATCTGGCGACTATGCCAAGAAAAAATAATGGTTAAACATTCGGAGGTTTAACAAATGCAAAGATTAAAGAGAGCTGTAAAAAGAATTGCAGCAATAGGAACAGGAGTAGCTATGCTTGGTGCAACTATGACCGGCGCTTTGGCTCAACCTGACTTAGCAGATTATCCTTCCCCATTCATTGTGGATGGTAAGGACTCCGGCAACATTGCAATTGTTGTTGGTGCAGAGGCAAAATCTGCAGATACAATTGGGGCTTTGGATATTGCAAAGCAACTACAATTTGATAGTAAAGTATGTGCACCTGATGCAGCATCTTCTGGAAGCGTAACAGTTTCTGGTGACGCAGTAGAAATTTCTCACTCTAGTGATTTACTAGAATTAAGAGAAACT
>JAERTB010000022.1 GCA_016845225.1 Candidatus Woesearchaeota archaeon
TGCTAACGGTACGCAGCTATGACCAGTAGCGGGTTTTTAGGTAGCAGGTTTCTGAGTTTTTATTTTACAGCAATTTACGACTTTTTATTTCTATTTAACCAATTGCGTAGCTATTGGTTATGAGGTGCTGTTAGCAGCAGTTGGATTCAAAAAAATTTGAGTGAAATTGAAAGCCACTCGCTGATACGTACGACTCAAATTTTTTCAATTGCTGCTAACGTTTTGGCTAAACTGCGTTTTAATGCAGTTTAGGTTTTGTTGTAGTGCGTTAGTTTTTTATCACTTTATAATAATCTTGACTCCCATTTACAAATAATACTGAAACAATATAAGTTCCTTTTTTCAAGCTGCTAAGATTTATAGTACCAAAGTCTGTATTAATGGTTTTACAAAGCTTCCCTGATGTGTCAAAAACATTTATTTCTTTGATGCCTTTTTCAGATTGAATGTTAATAAAATCATTTACAGGATTTGGGAATATTTTACAATTCTTTATTATGTCAATTTGTCCTGTGCTCATGGTTGTTGAATCAATCAAAAATTCAAAGTCATCCCAGAATACTGATAATTCAGCATTAACAGAATTCATTCCATCAATTAAAATACCAGAGGTGTAAAGCTTCATGGGATTGAAATTTGTAACTCCATCAGGTAGAGTGTCTTGAGGGTGATGGGTGTAGTCTGTTATATCAAATAATGTATGTGTGTTATTCAGCGTGTCTGTAACTGTTACTTTGTACCTGCCATCAGTCGAATCACCTTCAAAAAAATAAGTTTCAAATGTTAACCATTGCCCCGTTGGAACTGCATAGGTGTAATCAATCTCACCCCAAACATTATCCCATAATGAGTTTATGGTATCTTTTGTTTGTCCATGTGTCCCAAAGTACAAATTGCTTCCAATAGTAGAACCTGGTTTTTGAATATTTAAAGTAATTCTGAAAGGAAATGGTTGAAATGAGCCATTATTCCAAAATTCCATCAATGTAAACCAATTAAAGTCATCATTGTAATACCTTAACGTATCAATATCAGGGTGAATGTAAAGTTTTACTTTAAACGAAAACTCTTTTAAATTAATATTATTGTTTATTGCTGCTTGAATTCTTCCTTTTGGGTTTCCACCATTTGGAACATTTGAAGAATCTAATTGAAATTTCAGTACTTTATTTGTGTTATCCAAGGGGTCATTTGTTATACTCGCTTTTGCGGCAGATGTATCTCCTACTTCATAGTAAATTCTGAAAGTCCCTACAGCCGCATCGTTGTCTAAGTCATTTTCCCAGTCGTATCCTGTGATGTTGTCTGTACCATAAATGTCAGCGTTATTTTGATTTACAGAACCATTTACTTCATATTGAGTTAAATAAACATTTGATTCAAATCCTGATTTGAAAAAGAACGTCTGTGCATTACATATTGTATTCAAAAAAACGATTAATACAATTGATAAACTTGTTTTTTTCATGCCTTTTTATGTTTTCTTCTTTAGACAGTAGTCCGTTGCTTTGGTTTAATTTACTCTATATTTTATTCAATTCTGACTAACGTTACGTAACACCCTGATTTACAATATTCAATTTTGACTGATATTTTGCTTCATATTCAGGTCTTGAGAAAATTCCAAGTTCATCAGGGTTGATGTCAAATTTAGCAATTTTCCTTCTTAGTTGTGCAATTTGTTTTCTTTTCTGATCTAGGAATAGATATTCTTTTTGTGGTTTATATGGAAGTTTCTTTGTTATCATAGTCCAGATAATTACTCCTAGTTTTCTTGCAGTAGCACTTACTGCCGATTGCCTTCCTTTTCGGAATGCAATTCTTTTAAAGAAATCTGATAAATGAGTATCTTTCAGGTTCCCAATAGCATTTGCAGAATGTCTTAGAGCAATTTTTAATCGATTACTACCTTTTGGGATACGATTACTCAGAATTTTACCTCCTGATATTTTATTGTTTGGTGCTAGTCTTAACCATGAGCTAAATTCTTTTGCGCTCTTGAATTTCTTAAACCCATCAATACCAATTTCACTCATTATTGCCATAACTGTTGCATGACCTACTCCCTCGATAGCCATTAGATCAACACCACCAAAGTATTGAAAAGCTATTTGGTTAAAGTCTTTTATGTCAATTGCGTTTTTGTTTTTTCTTTTATAGGGTTTATCTGTTGTCTTAAGTTTATGTTTATCGGGATTATTTCGTATTTCTTTCTTTATTAATTTTTCTATTTCTCTATCACATGCTTTTATTTTTCTTTGAAAGTATTTGTAACTATCAAATTCTTGTTTTAGACCAAACAAATAATCCTTTCTATTATTCCCATGTAGTGCTTTAGCTATCTCTTCTTTTGGTTTCCTACAGTTATAGTGTCTGTGTTCTGCTAATGAATATGGGTCAAGATTTCCAATACAGATATCTTCTATAATTTTTAATCCAGTGAGTCCACACACATCATTAACAACAACATCTAAACGAAAATTTAAAAACTTAAGATATTTCTGCATTTTTCTTGATGCACTTGCTGCTAATTCTAACCAGTTAGTTCTTTGTCGACAATAAGTCCTTAGTATCTCTGTTGTTTCATCAGGTAAAAAGCTACTGGTTAATAGTCCAAGGGAATGTAACTTTTGAATCCAACGACTATCTTTAACATCAGTCTTTTTCCCCTTTGCATTTTTTGTAAACTTCCCATTACATAAAATGACCTCTATTTCATGTTTTTGTAATTCTACAAACAAGTTTTGCCAATAATCTCCTGTTGATTCCATTGCTACGGAAGTAATACCATATGATAAAAGCCATTCACATAAATCAACCAAGTCTTCAGCATAAACTCCAAACTCTTTTACATCTTCTAGAGATTGTCCTACTGCAACAAAGTGAGATCTACTACCCACATCAATTCCAGCTGCATCGTAGTTAATAATCTCCATTTCAATCTTTTTTTTTCGTGCCATAATTTCCTGTTTAAATCATTAAAATGACTCTAAGGAAATGTATCTTTGAATCGAGAATTATTCTGAACGGGGTTCTAGTATGTATTACTAGACCACCACTGTAATTATCAACAGGCCTTTGAACTGCACTTCAAGGGCTTTTTACATTTCAACCAGAATGCGCATCGAGCTTTGAAAGCACCATTTAAAGAATCGGTCATACAAAGAGTCTGTTAAATTTAATAGAAATTATACTCGGATTTAATCATTCGTTAGCAATAGTACTTAATTGGGTGTTCTAATGTGGGGAATAAATGCTAACGGTTTGAATATGATGCGTGCCGCATCTTATTCAATAAGTGTCTTTGGTTTACGTATTTTCAATTTTACAAATCATTTTCTGTGAAAATGAAACTGCGGTATGCATTATATTTTTTGTTATGCGCTGGCTATTTTATTA
>JAERTB010000023.1 GCA_016845225.1 Candidatus Woesearchaeota archaeon
ATGAAGATGATCATGAAGATGAAGATGATCATGAAGATGAAGAATCCGATTACTAATATCGGATTTCTTTTTTTCTTAAAAAATTAATTTATTTTTTATTTTTCAAAAATTTTCTATATAGTGATTTTCCTAAATAAATAGCAGAGATTGCCATTATGGCATAGTTTGCTCCTGAAACTATTTGAGAAGTATATGGATGAAAATCATTATGGTGTTCATGACCATGCTCTATTGTTGATTCTAAACTAGAGTGAGCTTCTTTATAATTTATTTCAATTGGATCAATTTTTTTCAATAAATAATCAATACCTTGTTCTTCTTTTTCATGTAACCATGCAAATGGCTTTAATATTTTATACTCACTAAGAGCAGCTCCACCGCCCAATCCTGCTTTGGCTGCCAAGGGCAAAATTCCATGAACTGGACACATCATGGCATGTGTTGTTGAAACAATAAATCCTAGGCTGCTACCTGCGATTTTTTTATTAGTCATTTTTTGAACTATACAAAAGCGATTTATAAGCATTAATGATTCTTATTCTCAATAAGAAACTAGTTTCACTGGTGGTTTTATAAGCTATTTCTGCTTAAAATATTGTATAAAATGAAAAAAACTTTGATTAAACTTGGAGGAATGCACTGTTCTAGTTGTGTTACTATAATTAATAGAGTATTAAGTAAACAAGAAGGAATAATTAATTCAAGTGTTAACTTTTCAACTGAAAAGGCTAGTGTAGAATATGATCCTAGTGTGATTAGCGAAGCCAAAATAATCAGAGCAATTAACTCTAAAGGTTACAAAGCAAGTTTAGATCAAGGCGAGGGTGCTGCTAAAGAAAAATTAATAAAGAAAAAAGAATTAATGAAACAAAGAAATAAAGTTTTAATTAGTTTAGTTTTTGCATTTCCTTCTTTTGTATTAGGAATGTTCTTTATGAAGAATCCTATTGCATATCAAGATTATATCATGTGGGCATTAGCTACTCCTGTTCAATTCTATATTGGATGGAGTTTCTATACTGGCGCATGGGCTGCTTTGAAGAATAAAACTTCTAACATGGACACATTAGTTGCTATGGGAACTAGTGCCGCTTACTTCTACTCTGTTTATGCAGTTTTATTTAATGCTGGACATCAATATTTTGAAGCAAGTGCTGTTTTGATTACATTAGTTGTGTTTGGTAAATATTTGGAAGCTGTTGCTAAAGGAAAAACAAGCGAAGCTATTTCTAAGTTGATGGAAATAGGCGCTAAAACTGCTTTAGTTATTAGAGATGGAAAAGAAATTAAAATTAGTATTGATGATGTTGTTAAGGGTGATGTTATTATTGTTAAACCTGGAGAGAAAATTCCTGTTGACGGTGTAATAATTGAAGGTAATTCTGCTATTGATGAGAGCATGGTTACTGGTGAAAGTATTCCTTCTGATAAAAAAGTTGGTGATGATGTTATTGGTTCAACCATTAATAGACAAGGCAGTTTTAAATTTGAAGCAACTAAAGTTGGTGCTGAAACTACTTTATCTAGAATAATTAAATTAATTGAAGAAGCTCAAACGAAAAAAGCTCCAATTCAAAGATTTGCAGACATAGTATCTTCTTACTTTGTTCCTGCAGTTATTTTAATTTCAATTATGACCTTCTTCTTTTGGAGTTTGTTGATTGGAGAGGGCATAGGTTTTGCAATACTTGCTAGTGTTGCTGTGTTAGTTATTGCTTGTCCTTGTGCTCTAGGATTAGCTACTCCTACAGCAATTATGGTTGGAACTGGAAAAGGTGCTAAGAACGGAATTCTGATTAAGGGTGGGGACTCTTTGGAGATGGCACATAGATTAAGATATGTATTGTTTGATAAAACTGGAACAATTACTAAGGGTAAACCTGAAGTTACTGAGATTATTACGCTCGGTAAAATAAGTAAGGGTAAAGTGTTAGAAATTGCTGGAAGTATTGAGAAAAATTCTGAACATCCTTTAGCTGAAGCTATTGTTGAAGAAGCTAAGAAAAAAAGAATTATTTGGAATAAAGTTAGTAAGTTTAAGGCATTAGTTGGTAGAGGTGTTGAAGCATCTATTGGTAAAAAACAATATTATTTTGGTAATGTTAAATTGATGAACGAGAAAAGAGTAGATTATAGAGCTTATGTTGATGATATGACTGCGTTAGAATCTCAAGGGAAGACAGTAATGATATTGAGTGATGGTAAAATTGTTTATGGTTTGATTGCTGTTGCAGATGAAATTAAAGAAGATTCTGCTTATGCTATTAATTTGTTGCATAAGATGGGAATTAAAACCTATATGATTACTGGAGATAATACACGAACTGCTAGTGCAATTGCAAAAAAATCTGGTGTTAAAGGTTTCTTTGCGGAAGTATTACCTGAAGATAAGGCTAATTATGTTAAAAAATTGCAAAAAAGTGGTAAAGTTGCTATGGTTGGAGATGGAATTAATGATGCTCCGGCATTAGCTCAAGCAAATATTGGAATTGCAATGGGATCTGGAACTGATGTGGCAATGGAAACTGGAGATATTGTGTTAATGAGAAATAGTTTAGTTGATGTTGCTAGAGCAATTAAGTTAAGTAAAATAACTATGACTAAGATTAAACAGAATATGTTTTGGGCTTTGGCTTACAATGCTTTAGGGATTCCTATTGCTGCTGGTGCTTTGTATCCCTTTACTGGATGGTTGTTAAGTCCAATGATTGCTGGTGGAGCAATGGCTATGAGTTCTGTAAGTGTGATTACTAATTCTTTATTGTTGAAGAAGAAACGATTTTAGAGTTCTAATAAGAATAAATAAAAAAAAAGAAAAAGTATTTTGTGAATATTAAGTTTTGATTAATCTAAAATGATCTTTTCTTACTAAAACATTCTCTACAATATACAGGCTTACCTTCTGTAGGTTTGAATGGCACTTTACATTCTGCTCCACATTCAGTGCAGGTTGTATCATGCATTTCTCTAGGGCCGCCGAAATTTCTTCTTTGACCTCTGTTGTCTGAATCCATTTGAATTTCCTCCGTAGTAGCATACGAATATGCTCTAAAATATTGAATTTTAAGAGGTTTATAAGGTTTGGGATTGGAGAAAAGCGGTTAATTCCCCACGTATTTAGAGATTAATGTTTTAGCTTCTTTTTCGGTTTTTGCCTTTATTAGTGCCCTATTTTCAAAAATTAACATGTTCTTGAATTTAATGCACGAGCCTAAATCTTCAACCTTGCCTATTTTTTCTAGGTTTAGCTTTAATTTTTTTAGGTTTGTTTTTTTGAATTGAATTTGGTAATTTCCAGTTGAACAAAACTTAAGAATTCCTTGAGGATTGATTGAATTAAGATAAATATAATCCTTATTACATGCAGGACAGTCTTTTCTTTTCTTTGTTTTTATTTTGTTTAAATTGTTCTTTTCTAGGTTTATTTGAATTAGATTGGTTTCAGGTTTTTTCTTTAAAATTATTTTAATTGCTTCTGATACTTGCAATGATGCAATTAAAGAAGTGGTTGAATTTAACACTCCTGATGTTTGACAGGTGTCTAGCGAAGTTGGTTGTTTGAAAACACATGAAAAACAAGGAGTTTTCTTAGGAATTATGTTCATTAAGAACGATGTTGCTTTAATTCCTGCTGAATATATCCAAGGAATGTTGTTTTTTAGCGAATAATCATTGATTAAGAACCTAGTTTGCAAGTTATCAGTACAATCTAAAATTATATCTACTTTTCCAATTAATTCTGATATGTTATTTGGATTTAAATCTTGATCATATGAGGTTATTTTTATTGTTGAATTGATTTTTTCTAGGTGTTTTTTTGCTTGTTTTGTTTTCGGTTTGTTTATATCTGATTCGTAGAATAATGTTTGTCTTTGTAGATTATTTAATTCCACAGAATCTCTATCAATTAGGATTAACTCTCCAATTCCTGCTCTTGCTAATAATGAAGAAGTTTGGGTTCCTATTGCACCTATTCCCACAATCGCTATTTTGGTCTTAGAGAGCTTTTTTTGACCCTTTTTACCAATATAAGGATATATTTCCTGTCTAGAGTATCTATTTTCCATGAATTTCTAAAGAGTTAGCCTTTTAAATTAGTTTTTAATTGAAATTAATATGGTATTAAGCATAGATGTGTTCGATCATCATTTGGTTGTTACTGATGGATGTAGAGTAGATACACTAGAAAGTTGCCTAGTTAATGATGAAGATTTAAAATATATTGATAGGGTATGTAGAGAAGACAATCCTCAAATCGAGAGAAATTTTTTACTTTATAGAAATATATTCTTATTGAAACCAAATTATATCAATGACAAACCTATTGAATTAGATTGCCCAGTTTGTAAAAAGCATTATTCTTTAGGAAAAGAAGAATTACATATTCTAAAAAAACATTATGATGAATATGATTATTGAATTTGTCTTAATTTAATCATCTTTAAATATTCTACCGCTAAGAATCCAATACATGCTAAAAGTATCATCGGAATCCATTCTAAAATTGAAATTGGTGCTAGTTTGAATAAACCGTTTAATGGCGAATATATTACTAACACTTGAAGTAGTATTGAAAATAATACTGAAATGTTAAGCCATCTATTGTTTGTTAAGTTTCCAAATGGTCTTGGACTTTTTGCACTGTAAACTACAGACATTTCAAATAAAATTAATGTTGTTAATGTAAAAGTTCTTACTTTGTCTAAAGGCATTCCTGATTTGAAAGCCCATAAAAACATGCCTAAAGATAAAATTGTACCGATTATCCCTGCAGAAATAATAAATGACTTTAGATCAGTCATAAGATTTTCTTCTTTTACTCTTGGATTCTTCTTCATAATGTCTCTTCCAGCTGGATCAACACCCAGTGCTAATGCTGGCCATGAATCAGTCATTAAATTAATCCAAAGTATTTGTAATGGGAGTAAAGGTAATGGAAGTCCCGCTAATAATGAAATAACAATTAATCCTACTTCTGCCATGTTTGAAGAAAGTAAGTACTTGATAAACTTCTTAATATTGTCATAGATGATTCTTCCTTCTTCTATTGAATTTACTATTGATGAAAAATTATCGTCTGTTAGAACCATGTCTGATGCGTCTCTTGCGATATCTGTACCCCTTATTGACATTGCAATACCTACGTCTGATGACTTTAACGCTGGTGCGTCGTTAACACCGTCCCCAGTCATTGCTACAATCTCTCCATTAGATTGAAGTGCATTTAAAATTCTAACTTTTTGTGCAGAGGTTACTCTTGCATATATTCTATAATCAATTACTTTTTGTTTTAATGTTTCGTCATCTGTTTCTGCAAGTTCTGAACCTGTCATGACTTTTCCTTTTAGACCAATCTTCTTTGCAATTGCTTCTGCTGTTAAAGGATGATCTCCTGTAATCATTATTGGTGTTATTCCTGCAGCCTTACAAGTTTTTAGAGAGTCTTCAACGCCTTCCTTTGGAGGATCAATCATCCCCATTAATCCTAGGAAGTAAATTGTTTTTCCTTGTTTGAATGCTAAACCAATTACTCTTAATGCGTCTTTAGCCATTTTTTTATTGGCTTCTAAGATTTTTTCTCTATCTTTTGGAAGTATTCTTCTTTTTTGATTATCTAATACAATTGAATCACACATGTCTAGAATTATTTCTGGAGCGCCCTTATAATAATCAAAACCTTCATGTTTTGTAACCATGTATTTTTTATCTGAATCAAATGGAATTTCTCCAGTTCTTTCGATTTTTTCTGCATGGCCTTTTTTAGCTGCGAAATATATTGCCCTTTCTGTTGGATCTCCAATAGTGTCTGAAGAATTATTGCAGCTTGCTGCACATTGTAACATTCTTGGGAATTTTTCTTGAGGATCTATTTTGTTGCTTTTTTTATCTGTAAATTCTCCTAAGTCATTATATCCCCTTCCAGTAATATTGTAATAATCGTGATTGGTGTAACATTTTGTTACTGTCATTTCGTTTTTGGTTAATGTTCCAGTTTTATCTGAACAGATAACGGTGATACAGCCTAAAGTTTCTATAGAAGATAAACGTCTGATTAATGCATTTCTTTTAACCATTCTTTGGACGCCTAATGCTAAACAGACTGTAACTACTGCAGGAAGCCCTTCTGGCACAGCTGCTACTGCTAATGCTATTGCAGCCATGAACATCTCTAAAATATCCATGCCCCTAACTATTCCTACTGCAAAAAATAATAAACAAATAACTCCTGTTAAATATCCTACAAATTTACCAAAATCTGCTAGTTTTTCTTGTAATGGTGTTGATTTATGAGCTGTTGTTTGAACAATCTTTGCAATTTTACCAATTTCAGTAACCATTGAGGTTTCTACTACTACTGCGGTTGCTGTTCCTCTTACTATACTAGTACTTGAGAAAAGCATGTTAGTTCTGTCTGCTAAGGGTGTTGTTCTTGCTAATGCTTTGAGATTTTTAGTAACTGGTGTTGATTCTCCTGTTAATGAAGATTCATCTGTCTGTAAATTACTTTGTTCAATTATTCTTAGATCTGCGGGAACTTTATCTCCAGATTCTAAGTAAATTAAATCTCCTTTAACTACTTGAGAAGAAGGTATTTCTATTTTGATTCCGTCACGAATTACTTTGGTGTTTAATGTTGTTAATTTTCTTAATAATTCAATTGATTTTTCTGCTTTAAATTCTTGTATGAATCCAAATATTGCATTAAATATTAAAATTGCAGAAATTACGTAAACATCTACTTTTTCCCCTGCTATGAATGAAATTATTAATGCAAATAATAAAATGTAGACTAATACATTGTTAAATTGTCTAAGAAATATCTTAATTGGTGATTCTTTTTTACCTTGTTTTAGTTCATTAGGGCCATATTCTTTTAGTCTTAACTCTGCTTCTTGTTTAGTCAGTCCGCCTTCATGTGTTGCGGTTAAATCAAGAACCTCTTTTACTGTTTTATCATGATAGAACATGCTTTAAAATAGGTTTGAGAGATTTATATAGGTTTTGTTGGATTATTTGTAAATATTTTTTCTATGACCTATTTTTATTACTAATATGCATACCTTGTCTTTGTAAATGTCTGCGATTATCCTATAATCTCCTGCTCTTAATTTGTATACTTTTTCTCCAACTAACCTTTCAAAATATGAATCTGGCCTTATTCTTGCTCTTTCAAGAACCGATAAGATATGTTTTTGTTTTTCTTTTGGTAATTTCTTAAGAAATTTTTTTGCTGTATGTGAATATAATATTTCATACATTTAAACACCTAATTCTTGTTTTAATTTTGCATGTGTTGTGAACTTTCCTTGTTTGAATTCTTTTCTTGCTAATTCTATCTCTTTTTTAGTTTGATTGTTTAATTCTTTGGTATCTTCTATAATATTCCAAATTACTTCCTCATAAGTCTCTTTATTGAAAAGTTTCATTTTATTTAGTTCTTTTTGCAAATCTTGACTTATTTGGATTGTTGTTGCCATTATAGGAGACTATAGTGAGTTATAGTTTATAAGTTTTACTTAAGATTATTCGGAAAGATTTTGAATTGAGATAAATATTTAAATTGAAACTAAATTTAATATTTAATGAGAGAAAAATACTTATCGTTGGCTAAAAAAATTGAAGTAATACATGTAATTGTGTTCTTTATTACTATATTTACTATGGTGTTTTTATTTTCTCCTGGGGATTTAAAGATATATTCTGCCATTTGGCTTGTAGGGTTATGGACTACAGACCATATATACGGAAATTGCCCCCTAACTAAGTGGGAACATAAGTTTAGGACTCTTGCTGGGCAAAAAATTAAAAAAACTAAATTTATACCTAGATTTTTACATAAATCCTTTAATTTACGAATTTCAGATAGGTTAACTGAATTAGGACTTACAGTTTACTTTTTCTTTTCTTCGCTAATATTAATTAGATATTTTATATGATAGATTAATTTAAATATCTGAATTTAAGTTGAAGAGTATGGTTAATTCATTGATTGGGATACATTTGGCTGTGGGAGAGATTGCTATACTTTCTTTTGTTTGGGTAATTGCAGAATTGATTAATCCAGATATTAAAAGATTAAGAAGAGCCAAAATTGCTGCACTTATTGGTGTTGTGTTTTTTTTCTTGAGTTGGATTAGTGGAGGATATTATTATTTAACAGAATATGGATCTGTGATAAAACCAATGATTAAAGCTGGTGCAAGCCCTTGGGCACATAAGATTGTGATGGAGACTAAAGAACATGTATTTTTGATGTTGCCATTTTTGGCATTTTTAGTATATGGAATAATTGCTAATAAAGGTAAAGAAATACTTTCAAGTAAGAATTTTAGGAAATGGACACTTTATTTGTCTGGGCTAGTTGTATTTTTGGGTGCAACTATGGCTTTTATGGGCTACTTAATATCTAGTGCTGCTAGAGATGCTTTGGCTGCAGGAGTTGTGATTTAGATGTGTAAGAACATTAAAGCTTTGAATACTTCAATGATATTTACTGCATTAGTAGTTATGTTTATGACTATTTTTAGTGAGTTGAATTCTGGATTTAAAGGATTCTTGAAAGGATTAACTGGACACCATTGGGTGACTAAAAGTGTTGTAACACTTGTTTTTTTCTTTTTAGTTTATTTTTTATTAAGAAATAACAATAGTAAGTTAAAAGTTGAAGATTTAAAATGTAGTTTTGTGATGGTAAAGATTAGTACTTTTGCCATATTATTCTTTTATTTGTGGCATTACTTTGTTTAGTTATTTGAATGAAATAATTTGATAACCATATTTTTCTACATCTTCTTTTTTCCAAAAATTAAGATTTTTAGTTTTACCAATGTAAGTTATTTCTTTTTCAATTTTTCTTCCAGTATAATCTTTTTTTTCTGGATCCCATTCCTTTAATATTAGTTTATCTCCTTCTTTACATTCCCAGTCTGCAAGGCGCAATTCATATGTTTTCCTGCCATCTAAGATATTTTGAAAATATTCTGGCCAAACTTTCTTTGTGTGATTCATTTAACTAAATGGTTTATAGAACTATATAAAATTTATTGAGACTATTTTAAAAATTCCTATTTTTTTGTGAATAAATTATGGATATATGCGCCAACTATTCCTGTGATGAATCCAAAAACTGCAAAGTATATTGGCATAACTGGAATTGCTATGTATGCTAGAAGTGTACCTTTGTTTAATCCGACTGTTTGTAAATCATAGAATGTTCCGCCTACTGAGTATATTAATCCTGCAATTATTCCTGCAAAACCAGTTATTTTTGCCTGGAGTTTTGCATGTTGAATTATTTTAATTTTTTTCATGATTTGTTTGAGATTTTTATATTAATATATTTAACTTAATTCTGAGTAAACTTGCGTATAACATCTATTAGCCGACCCGAACGAAGTGAGAGCGCAGCGTGGTCGTAGTGAGCGTAGCGAACGGAGAAGTATTTTTCTCGCCGAAAATTCCATTGCCACAGTAGTTTTTTCTTGATTCTATTGATTATGCCGAAGGCACTATATGTCCGAAGGATGTGGGGATAAATTTTAGTAATCTTTATATAATATATTCTGTTTATAAATGAATAATGGACAAGACAGATAAGTTACTTGATGAGAAGTTTGTAATATGCGACTTTAGTTTTTCTACTTATCCAAAGTATAAGGTTAGAGTTAAAGAGATAATAGCAAAGCACAATCAGGAGATTGGTTGGAAATTAAGTGAGGAAAGTATCAAAAGTCAAGATGGAGATAGAATGGTTGAGTTTAGACTCAAAGGGAACTCTGCTCTAACCGATGTTCCTGTAAAAAGGGAAATGCTTGTTGGATTGATTGAAGATATATACGACTCACTTGGTGTTGCTATGACCGAGGAATCTGCTGAGGCATATAACCGAATTTTTATAGGCATTGCTTATGGAAAAGAATTTACTGGGATTGATGCGAAGCTAGACCCAAAAAAAGTTTATTTCTATCTTCAATATATGGATTCTAGATTTTTTATGTTTGCTGATGTGAACACAGTTATTGAAATAGAAAAGAAATATCCAAAAGTTGTAGAAAAAGCATATGGAGAAACTGTTCAATCTTGGTATGAAAGGAACGTAGAAGTTCTCAAAAAGACTTTTGTTAGTAAGAGTGATTTAGAAACTGCAAAAGCAATTGTTGAGATGCTTGAAAAAGATTCTAACGTAAATAAGATCCCATACAAGAATAATAAATTTAGATTTGCGACTTAAAATGTGAAGAGAAACACAGAAACTTACTAATGATTTAATAGATATTTTCAGATTGATATTTGTCGCAATTATTCTGATTGTTGTTTTGTTTATGGTGATTAAGCAATTAATTGGTGAAGTTCCAGCTTATGTTGGATCAATTATTGTCGGTTTAGGTGGAGTTTTCCTATATGCAACCAACAAGAAAGTTAGAGAACACATAAACAAGTGGCTTTCTGGAAAAAAATAAAATTTATCCACCTCTTTAATCAAGAAAAAATTTGGGTCGGAGCGAAGCGTAGCCGTTTAGTCATTGTTATACAGAGTTGCGTTAGCAATTTTGAAAGTTCTTTTTTAGACGACTAAACGAAGGTGGCAATGGTAAGAATTTTCGGAAATGAGAGAAGCGAATGCACCTGCAAGGCGAGAAAAATATTTTGGCTAACATC
>JAERTB010000024.1 GCA_016845225.1 Candidatus Woesearchaeota archaeon
ATTACTATTTTTACCACCTCTGTGTTTATTTTTATTCTTTTTTTTATTTATAAATATTATTGTTGTGTTATGAAAAATAATTTTTGATTTTTGATTAAAACTTTTTAGAAAAATTGAGTTTAGAAGATTTAATTTTTAATTATATTTTTTAAGATTATTTGATGATTAAAACTTTTAAGTATTTCTTAAAGATTATTTTAACCATGTGCTTAAAACTTTTAGTTCTTTATCAGAAGTTTTTAATGTATCAAGTGGACTTTTTACTTTTAATAATTGTTTTCTTGAAACCTTAGTATACCTCTGAGTAGTAGAGATATCTGAGTGTCCAAGCAATACCTGAATAACTCTTATGTCTGTTCCTGCATCAAGTAAATGTGTTGCAAATGAGCTTCTTAATGCATGGCAAAACACCCTTTTCTTGATTCCTGCTCGCTTAGCAGAGTTTGTTACAATCATTTGTGCTCTTCGTTCTGTCCAATGTTTATCCCGTGAATTAAAAATATATTTTGATTGTTTTTTTCTTGTTTCTAAATATAATTTTAAAGTTTTTACAAAACCTTTAGACAAAATAATATTCCTATCTTTTTTTCCTTTCCCAGCTTTTACAATACCCATATTTTCAGTTAAATCTAAGTCGTTTACTTCTAATTTTACTGCTTCTGAAACTCTTAAACCTGAAGAATATAACAGTTCAAGGAGTAATCTTTGACGAGCGTTTTTAGTCGCTTCTAAGAGACTTTTTATTTCATCCATGGAAAGTACTACTGGGAGTTTTTTTTCAATTTTGGGTGCCTTTAAATCGCCTACAATGTTTTTTTTGAGAACCTCTTTGAAATAAAATTTAATTGAGGAAATTGCTAAGTTAACTGATGCAGGTTTTAATCTTTTTTGAGTCATTAAATGTGCAACATAATTTTTTAAGTCCTGCTCTTTGATTTGCCTGGTAGGCTTTTTTACATAGTTTAGAAATTCTTGATTTTGCCTCATATAATTTTTTAGAGTAACCTCTGAATAACCTCTTATCTTCAGTTCTGTTTCTAAATTAGCTAAACGATCTACCACTTTTATTCGTATAATGCTGTTTCTATATGTTTAAATAATTTTAGAACTAAGAGTCAATTGGTGAATAGATTTCCTAGCAAAAAGAAATTAGAAGAAAGAGTGATTATTGGAATTGATGAGTTCAATAATGGAAAGTCTCATCCAGAAGTGCCTTTTATTTGTGTTGCATATACTAGTTATCCTGTCCATAAGATTAAAGGAAAGATAATCAGTAAAGGCAAGGGCTTCAAAAGTGATTCGAAAATAAGAGGAAAATTTAGAAAAAGTGCGCTTGAGTTTTTGAGAGGTCATTCAAGATTTGATTATTTTTCTTTGGAAAGTTCAGCAGACCAAATTTTTTCTAGTGCTACTCGTGCTACAGCTACAGCACGTTTGATTTATGAATCTGCAATCAAGGTGATAAAGGATAATCCCTTAATTATCATTGATGGTGCACCATTTAGCTCACTTGCAGAAGAAATTATCGAAGAAACACTTGAACTATATGGTCTCCCTTTGGAAGATGTATTTTTTAGAAAAAAAGCGGATGTGATTTATGATCCGGTTAAGACTGCAGACAGAATTGCATATTGTTTGGGCGCATTGAGATATGGATCAATTGGGACTCAAAGAAAATGGCCTTACCGAAATCGTAAAATTGATTTTAGGGCTGAACCACCAACAGAAGAAGAGTATGTGAGATTTGAGCCCCTTAGGCGTTCTAGAGATAGATAATTAACTACTTCGTATAATATATGTTATATGAAATTATGAGATTTTATTAAACTTTGAATTCTTGAGAATTTAATTCTTGAAAAATTTCGTATCCGCATTCCCTCAAACCTTTTGACTCGTTTATGACCTGATATACACATGGAAAATATGAAAAGCATAAATCATTAGTCTTCTTAAAATAAAAGTTATCTGAAACGCATAGTGATGCTAATTTACTACTTTCTTCCCTTAGTGGAAATTCTTTAATTATCTTAGAATATAATTTTTCAGATAATTCTGTTGATTTATTCAATGCATAAATTGTCATTTTTGTTTGTTGGAGGTATTTGTTTGCCGAAATAAAATATAAATCTTTCTTATTATGCTACAATCTAATTTCTAGAAATGGGTTTTTCTGAGCGATAACCACAGTTTTTGCAGTATCTAATTTCATAAATTCCATCTGAAAATTTATGATCTCCTATGTGAAGTTGAGTTTTACATTCAGGGCAAATTTCTTTTTGTTTCATATGAAAATATATTGTTGTCTTTGCTTAAAAGTTTTTATCAAAAAACTAATAGCAGGAATAGAATGTTTTGTCTTTTACTGGATCGGTAGGGTTATCAATTACTCTTTTCTTTAATCCCTCATCTGGATAAAATTCTAACCACCTTGCAAAATCAAAAAATGCTAAATCTTCTGTTTGAGGTATATAGAAGGTGTTATTGCACATTCCTGTGTCAACAGGCAGATAACCTATAGTCATAAATTGATCAAGATATCTATTAAATTTTTCTTTTGCTTTTGACCTTAATTCTGTCGGAAGATACGTAGGATTTTTTCCATCAAGTTTTTCCATAACTAAACCGAATTGTCTGTGACCATGATTGTGTAAAATATGATCTTTTGGAAACGATAATTCTATGGAATCATAAATTTTAGGTACATGAATTTTATTCTCGGTTAAGTGCTGATTAATCCTGATTTCTTTTCTTAATTTTCTACTTTGTCTAAAGAATTTAATGGCATCTCCCTCTAAGGAGTAAACAATCCCATCTGCACCCTGTCCAATTTTGTTTTCTAATGTAAAATCTTCCACATAATATTTCTTCATTTTGTAATCACTAAGTGTATGGTAGAGTATATGCTTTAAAAAGATGTGCTTTATTGAAAAAACTTATATTTGTTAAAAAATATTTATTATTTGTGTTAATTGTTCCTAAAATTGAGTACATGAATTTTGAAAATGAGTTGAAAAATAAAATTTGTGTTTATCTTCCTTCAAACTGTGAAAATGAGTCTAAATTGGCTGTATGGTATGATTATGACCTTTCAAATTATTTAAATGATGGCCTAAAAAGGATAAAAAGATTAGGTAGTGAGAGTCAACGAATAGAAAATTTATTGATTCAAAATAATAATTTTGCAGAAATTCAAAGTATTAAGGTTACTAGTCCAAATTATGAAAATATTACTCTTTTAGATGTAGTTGCATATACTCATTTTAGAAAATTTGATAAAAATGAATATTCTTTTTTAGAAGATTGGGGAGATTTTATCCTCACTTAATTTGAACTGATGTTTTTTTAGGTTGTTTTTCCTTATTTGTTTTGAAAAATTTATTCCCTTTTTCTGTAATTGCAATGTAGGTTTGTTTTCCTTTTCTATTCTTGTAAAGTATCCCTGCATCTGCCATAATCCCCACATATTCTGATACTGTAGATCTCACTTTATCATAAGGTTTTCCAGGATATAGATCTTGAGCTAATGTTTTAAGTGATGTCCATTCTTGGCCTGACTCTCTTTGAAATGCTCCTAATCTGAAAAACATGGCTTTTTGAGTCTCTGTTAGGTCATCTAAAGGAGATCTAGTTACTTCTGGATAACTCTCTTTTGGCTCATAATCATAATATTGCTCTTCTTTTTGAACTTTTTTTCTCTTAGCTGGTTCTACTTGTTGAATTTGATCTTTTTTAGCTAAATAAGACAAAACCTGACCCATTTCTTCTATTCTAGACTCCATATTCTTGAATCTGTCTTCATATTCTCCATCTTTATCTTTGAAAAAGGAAAGCCAATCTCTCACTACTTTAATGTCTGATTTTATTCTTGTAAATGATTTTTTTAAATTTCCAGAAATCTGATTGATATGTTCTACTGCTTCGTCAACCTCTGACCTCTTTTTTCCAAAGAATAGGAAACCCATGAGATATTGGAGGATGTTTTCATTTATAAAGCTAACTAAAACGTCGACGATGCGTCGAAGGCTCCTTAGAATGGTCGTAGACGCATGTAGACGTGTCGTAGACGGTTCGTAGACGGTTCGTAGACGGATAATCGACGTGTAAATAGACGTTATTTATAAATAAAATAGATAAATATAGACGTTTCCGACGTTACAAAAAAGAAAGATGAAAAAATAGAAAGATGAAAAAATAAAGTATAGACGGATAAAAAAAGTATAAATGATCAATAAATAACTTCAAAATTAACTATCTTTAGTTTAATGTGTACCTAATATAGGGATTTTAGGTGCAGAATGTAGATATTTTTGTGAGAGATTATAACCTTAATTGCTCTTTAAATGGGAAAAGTGAGGGTTTAGGGATAAAATGAATAAATATAGCAAATTAAATGAATTTGTAGATGAAATATAGAGGTATTTAGGTAGAAAACTTACAAAATATGGAGATTATAATGGGCTCAAAATGGGAAAAGTGAGGGTTTAATGTACTATTGGGGCTCAAAAATATCGTTTTTGTATATTATACTAAATAATGTAAGGGTTTAGAGTAAGATTAGTTATTTGATGAACTATAAAAATAGGTTAAATTACGCTCTAATTTGAAAAAGTGAGAGTTAAAAATAGGAAATTATGGCTATTTTTTAAAAATTAGAAGAAAAAGTAGTTTGATCTGAGGGGTTTTGTCTTAGTTGAATAAGTTTGTTTAATAAATTAATATCATGAAATGCCTTATTTATGAAAAGTGAGGTCTTTCCATTGAATACTCTTTCTTTAGTAACTGGAAGTCCTTTTGTGATTATACGGTTAATAGCGCCTCTAACGGTGCCTTCTGTAAGGTTTAAGTGATTTGCCAGTTGAGAATAATTTACATCTCCAAACTGTTTTTCTAGCTCTATAACTGCTATAAATGCTGAAAACTCTCTGTCTGTCAGTGTATTAAATTGTTTTTGAATATCTTCCCTTATGCCTGAAACTGCGTTCTGAGGGCTTTTTTGAACTGTTTGAGCGATCTTTGTTGATGATTGTTGCTCATTGTTGATTGTTGAAGATTGTTGAAGATTGTTGACTGACCCCTTTATTTCCTGTGGAACTTTATTAAAATCTTGTAAAAAAAGCTTTATTTCAGAAATATCCTTAGATATATTGGTTATATGGGATTTAAGGGTTAAAATGTCTTGTTCTTGAGAATTTATTAATGAATCAATCTTAGATATCTTATTGCTTAGATTAAATATATCATTTTTAACATTAGAGAAAGAACTACGGAGTTTTTCACTAATAAGGCTATCTTCTTGAGGCATTTTATCAAGAATTAGGAAGTATTAGGAAATATTTAAGATTTACTTGTTTGGCATTGTTGGGCATTGTTGTTCATTGTTGAAGATTGTTGAAGATTGTTGACTGACCCCTTTATTTCCCATGGAACTTTTTAGAGATTAGTAGGTATAGGGCCATAAACACCTCTTGGGATGGATTTAACCCTGCAGCAATTAACTTCTTTGCAAAGTCCCTGCCTACTTCCTTTTCAATTGATTCAATTGGCCTGTAGTTCATCAACATGCTTAAAGAATAACTTGAGATATAGCCTTCATTTACCTTTAAACATAGTTTTTGACTAGTTTTAATGTCTTTTACAACAGATCTTTGAGTGTTAATGTATATATCATTTCTCCTAAACGAATCTTTTGAAGTCTCTTTAAACCCATTAGAAATTAATAATTCTTTGAACATTGGCTTTAAATTAGCTCTAAGTGTATTTAAATTGGGTGTCGTTGATTGTTGAAGATTGTTGTTTAACTCAACTATTCTACCTAAATAGGCCACGACTTTCTGTTTAGGATGTTTTTTACTTTTTTTACGTCTTTTAGATCTTACTAGATATGCATATTTTTTTACATCTCCCTTAGAATTAATTCTTGCTTTTATTCTCACAAACATACCTATGGGCACTACAAATAAATATATAAAATTATGGGCTAGAATAGCTAAAACTTGCAAAATTAAGAAGCTTTTGGCTTAGATTCTTCCTTTTCTTCCTTCTTTGCTTCTTCTTTCTTCTTTATAGCTATTTTCGGAAGAGGAATATGAGGAGGTAATCCTACTTGTTGTGAAAGAGATAATGCTAAAACTCCACATTTTGAAAATACATAGTTTACTAAATGTGAGGATAACTCTGGATTTATTTTTGATCCATTATCCCATTCTTTTAAAATTTCATCTTTTTGTTTTTTACTTGTTAAAAAGAATAAATGGCCATTAATATCAATATCAGCTATTTCTGGTAAGTATTTAACACCATATTGGAATGAAAAATTGATCATTGCTTGATCTTTCATATGTGCAGGTAAAGCTTCCTCTGCTACATCTACAAATTTAATGTTGTTTTTAGCCTCTGTATTGCCTTTGATATTGCCTTTTTTCTCTACAGAGATTTTATCCATACTAAAATTTACTATCATTTCGCTTTTGAGAGATTATTTCAGGTTATAAAACTTACGATTAAATAAAATAAGGGTCTCAGACTCCAGAAAAGTTAATTATGAATTAAATGAAATCTTTTTGAAAATATTGCTTTTGCCTTTCCAGTCCATTGCCTCTTTTAGAACTTCTTCAATAGATGAAACAAATATTAAATCTACTTTTTTCTTTTGAGAATCCGATAATAAAACATCATCTTTGTTTGCATTAGGAATTATTACTCTCTTAATTCCTGCCTGAATTGCTGCTTCTATTTTTTGAGTTACTCCTCCAATAGCTAATACTTCTCCTCTAACGGAAAGAGATCCAGTCATTGCAGTATCTTGCCTTATTGGAATGCCTTTAAGTGCTGAAAGAACTGCAGTTGCTACTGCAATTGATGCAGAGTCTCCTTCAACCCCTCCACCAGATGCAACTTGTAAAAATTGAATGTATATGTCATATTTTTCTTTGATATCTTCGCCAAATAATTTTAAAATAATTGCTGAAACATTTTTTACTGCTTCTTTTGCTGTTTCTCCTAATTTTCCAGTTGCAATAAATTCTGCTTTTTTTCCTCCAGGCGTAACTTCTGATTCAATAGGCAAAACTAATCCTGAATAATATGAATCAGAACCTAAAACTGCAAGACCATTTACTCTTCCAACCCTATTTCCTTTTGTTACAATAACTTCATATTTCTTTTTATTTGAAATATATTTATCAACAATTTGTTGCTCTAATGTCCTTGCTAATTTTTTTGCATTTTTAATGTGGATTGGTTCTACAAATTTAGATTTTTCTTCTTTAGCTAAATCTCCTGCAGCTCTAACTAATCCTCCAAGTTCTCTTAATTTTAATGTAAGTTTGTTTGAAACTCCTGCCCTAATTTTTGCTTCTTGAATGATTTGATCAACAGCAGATTTTGTAAAATGAGGTATTTTGTTATCTTTGTTAACTTCTTGTGCAACAAATTTAGCAATCTTAAATCTATTAGAAGGATTATCTTCCATTGTGCTGTTCATATTAACTTCGTAACCATAACCTCTTATTCTAGATCTTAGAGCAGGATTCATTTTTTTTATTGTGTCTAATGTACCTGCGGCAACTAAAACAAAATCTGTAGGAACTTCCTCTGAACGAACCATTGCTCCAGAAGACCTTTCAGATTGACCAGTAATAGAATATTTTTTTTCTTGCATACAGGTAAGCAGTTCTTGTTGTGTTGTAGGTGTTAAATTTCCTATTTCATCTACAAATAACACTCCTTTGTTGGCTTTATGTATCATTCCAGGTACCAAACGCTCATATGCTGGAGTTCCCAATCCTCCTGATTGTAAAGGGTCATGAAGTACATCTCCCAATAATGCTCCTGCATGACTGCCTGTAGCATCTATGAATGGAGCTTTTTCTTTTTTAGAATTATCAATTAGTAATTTTGGAATTTTGATACCTTTTTTCATTTTTTTGTTTAAATTCATAAATAAAATGAAAATTGTAACAAACATCATAGAAGTTATTAATGAAGCTGCACCCATTATATCTCCATATTGTTTTCTAACCCACCAAGGAGATAATAATGAAATTAATAATAAGATATAGAAAAAAATTGTTTGACCTTTAAATTGTTTCATAGACTCTAATTTGAATCTATTTACTGTTATAACTCCTTGACCCTTGGGTAATGATTTGATATAAGGTCCATGTTCATCTGAAGGATTATCCAATGAAATAATATCAGGTAATTCGCTTTTTGGAAGAAGCTCTGCTAATGCTTGTCCAGTTAATGATTTTCCTGTTCCAGGCTCTCCAATTAAAAGAACATTTCTCCTTTGTTTTGCAGCTTTCTTAATAATATTTATTGATTCATCTTGACCTATTACTTGATCAACTAAATTTTTACTGATAGAAATTTCTTTTGTCGTTTTAAATTTTTTAATAATATTAGATTTAGTCATTTTAAAATTAAAATATAGGAAGAATTTCTATAAGATATCTTCTTCTGAAACAACTACAAAATCACCAATTGCAATAACTGCTGAGTAAGGGATTGTTAAATTATTATGTGTATCTTTTTCTAAATCTAGCCCTTCAGTATAAGTTGTAGGATTTTTTAAAACAATTTGCATTAATTCTCCAGTTCTTACTTCAAAGGAGATATTACCTACTTCACCAAATCTTTTACCAGTTTTTGTTACTACAGTTTTTCCTAGTAAATTTTTTGAATAATTTTTTTCTTCTTCAACCATTTTCAGTATGATTAGCGTCTGGATGATATATAAATCTTTTTGTATTGGAAAAGTAATATTTGATTTTATAAAGGAGAGAGTGCTTTAAAAGCAATATTAAGATAATTTATTTAGTTCAATAAATTAGTTGATTTACTAACAAAAAATAATTCTTTAATGTTATCGATACAACCCTACACCATGATTTCCTATGGAATTATTAATTATTGGAAAAACTTTTTTAGTGTTTTTTAACAGGTTAGTCTTTAAATCATTAAAGAAACGTATTTGATTAATATATAT
>JAERTB010000025.1 GCA_016845225.1 Candidatus Woesearchaeota archaeon
CCATAAACTAAATGACAGGTTTTTTTCTTTCTTCTAAAGTCTGCATCATCCATTGAAGGCAGATCATCTAATATCAAAGAAGCAGTATGAACAAATTCCAAACCGGCAGCATAAGGTAAACTATCTTCTAAAGAAACACCATAAACTTCAGCACTTTTAATTAATGTAATTGGTCTCCAAAAATGACCTTGATTCAATACACTATATCTTGCAGCTTCATTCACAACACCTTCATCTCTATCTAAAGCATTTTCAAGATAATCGTAGATTTTTTCTCGTAATTCCATCTTACTCACATAATCTCTCCAAAATATATATTTAAAAAGTAGTATGGTACAAATAAACAACTATTCACGCCGTCTAGCCTCAAAACAGCAAACCTTTATAAAAAGAAAAACCACACACTAAATAAAAGAGTGACTACGAATGGCAATAATTAAATCTATGCATCTTAAGGGATTCAAAAGTTTCGCTAAACCACTAGACCTAGAATTCGGAACTGGTTTCAATTGTATCATTGGACCAAATGGATCTGGCAAGTCGAACATAATGGATGCACTCTGTTTTGTTCTAGGAAAACTTTCAGCAAAATCCATGCGTGCAGAAAAATCCTCAAACTTAATTTTCAATGGTGGAAAAAAAGGTTCCGCACTAAAAGAAGCAGAAGTTTCAATTGTTTTCTCAAACAATGACGAAGAATTTCCTGTTGAAGGAGATGAATTAAAATTAACAAGAGTAATTAAATCAAAAGGAAATTCTGTTTACAAAATTAATGATCAAGTCATGACAAGACAACAAATTCTAGAACTATTAGCAAAAGGAAAAGTAGATCCTGATGGGCACAATATTGTTCTTCAAGGAGACATTGTAAGATTCATGGAAATGAAGTCAAATGACAGAAAAGAATTAATAGAAGACATTGCAGGAATTTCAGTTTTCGAAGATAAAAAAAACAAAGCAATGAACTCATTAAACCGGGTTGAAACACAATTAAACGATGCTACACTAATTCTAAAAGAAAGGGAATCTTATCTAAAAGAACTGAAAAAAGACAAAGATCAAGCAGAAAAATACAAGAATTTAGAAAAAAATATCAAATCAAACAAGGCAACATATCTTAATCTTCAAATTAAAGGCAAAGAGACTAAACTAGAAGAAGCACTATCAAAAATAAAAAAACAGGAAGCACAAATATCAAAGTTAGACGAAAAAGAAAAAGAAATCAGGGAAAAGATAGCATTGAAGAAAACAGACTTAACTAACATTAATACTGAAATTGAAAACAAGGGAGAAAAAGAAGCAATAGCTCTTCAAGAAGAAGTTGAAAAATTAAAAACAAATATTGCAACAAACGAAGAAAGATTCTCCACATGTAAAAATGAAATAGTTAAACTGAAAGAAAGAAAGAAACAATTGATAACTTCTTCAGAAGACACTAAGAAAACAATAAAAGGATTAGAAGAAAGTAAATCAAAATTAAGTAATGAAATAGCAAAATTAAAAGAAAAAGAAGCAAAGCAATCAACAAATATTAACAAAATAAAAAACAGTTTAGGTCTAACAGACAATACAGAATTAATAGATTTAGAAGAAAACCTAGATGATAAATTAAAACAATATGAAGTTCTACAACAAAAAAACCAAGAATTATTACAACAAAAATTCAAAATTGATGCAGAAATAAGTTCAATCAATGAAAAGATTTCTTCAATACAAGAATTAGAAAAAAGTTCAGATATCAAAAGAATCAAAGAAGAACTAAAAAGAACCACAAAAGAACTAACAAAGAGATTAAATGAAGACACAGTAATTGCATCACAATACAAAAGGGCAAAAGAGGATTACGCAAGACTAAATGAAGAACTATTCAAACTACAAACTCAAAAAAGCAATTTAAGAGCTTCTTCATCAGCAGATTTAGCAATCAAAAGAATCAAAGATCTAAACAATCCAGGAGTGTACGGCACAGTTGCTGAACTAGGAGAGGTAGATAAAAAATTCTCAACAGCTTTAGAGGTTGCAGCAGGTGGAAGAATTAAGTCTCTAGTAGTTAGGGATGATAAAGTAGCAGCTCAATGTATTCAAACATTAAAAGCTTCAAGAGCAGGAATAGCTACATTCCTACCAATGAATAAAATAAAGAAAAGACCGATAACCAGATTATCTGGAAATGGAGTATATGGTCCAGCAATAAAACTAATCAATTTTGATTCTAAATTTAAAGATATTTTTTCATTTGTGTTTGGAAGCACAACTGTAGTAGAAAACATTCAAACTGCTAGAAAAGTAGGAATTGGAAAAGCTAGAATGGTTACACTTGAAGGAGACCTAGTAGAAATCTCCGGAGCAATGGTTGGAGGATACAGAACTAAAAGAGTAGGAATGGGATTCCAAGAAAAGAGTTTATCAAATAATCTAGAAAAGATAACTGAAAGAATTGACAAGGCAGGAAAATTAAAAGAACTTTTAGAAAATAGAAAAATAGAGAATGAAAATAAAATTTCAGAATTAAGAAATATCAAATCTCAAGTAGAAGCTGAATTAATCAAATATGAAAGATCCACTGCAGGAATGAGCACAACTCAACTAGAAAAAGAAAGAGAAGAATTAGAATCAAATCCAGTTTATTCAGAATTCTCAGAAATTGGAAAAGAAATGAACATTCTAAACAAAGAGATACAAACCCTAAAAATCGCAAAAGACAAACTAAAAGGAGATTCTAACCAACAACAAAACCTATCTGAATTAGAACAACATGAATCCCGAAGATTAAAAACAAGAGAAGAAATAGTACAGAAAAATACTGAAATAAAAAACATAGAAATTCAAATACAAAATATTTACAATCCTGAAGCAGAAAAAATATTATTATTAATAAATAACTGCGATAAAGAAGGTGAAGAATTCAATTCTGAAACAAAAACACTAGAAGATTTACTAAAAACTCAAAAATCTACATTAAAAGCAAAAGAAGGAGAAAAATCAAAATTCCAAAAAGCATATCACGATCTTTTCGCTTCTAGAAACAAACTAAGTGAAGTAATACAAAAATTAGAATCAAGTATACTATTAGAAGCAACTAAAGAAAAAACAATCAGGGACAGAATCAATGAACATTCAATCACTAAAGCGAAAATAACCGCAGAGATTGAAGCATTAACTGGAGAATTTGAAGAATTCAAAGATGCCCCATTAAGAAGAGGATTATCAATAGACGACCTACGGGCAGAAATAAAAAACTTTGAATCTATGTTAGCTAAGATAGGTAATGTAAATCTAAGAGCATTAGAAGTCTATGAAGAGATTAGGAAAGAATATGAAACCTTAGTAGAAAAGAAAGATACATTATCAGAAGAAAGAGAACATGTATTAGATATGATTACAGAAATTGAAACAAATAAAAAAGAAGTATTCATGAAAACATTCAAAGAATTAAACAAAAACTTCAGCAGAATTTTCCTTACATTATCTAAAAAAGGTGAAGCGGCAATGGAACTAGAAAGTAAAGAAGATCCATTAAGTGCAGGAGTGGACATTAGAGTAAGAATAGCCGGAAATAAATTCTTAGACATTAAATCTCTTTCAGGTGGAGAAAAAACAATGGCAGCATTAGCATTCATATTTGCAATTCAAGAATATCAACCTATGGCATTCTACTTATTTGACGAAGTTGATGCTGCATTAGATAAGAAAAACTCAGAATTACTTTCAGAACTAGTTTCTAAATATTCAGGCACTGCACAGTACATTATGATTTCACATAATGATAATGTTATCACAGAAGCAGATTATGTCTATGGGGTAAGTATGCATCAAACAGGAATTTCTAAAGTAGTAAGTTTAAAATTATAATTATTTCTTTTTTATTTTTTTATGAGGTTTATCCCATTTTTTAGTCTCATAAATAAACAACAGCACACTTAACACTAATAATCCAACTATTAGCACCAATACTAATCTGTACATTGTCACGCTAACACCAAATCCTTTAATCTCAGCAGGTCTTTCTAAGAATGGTTCTTTAGCTTCACCAACAGTAAATACTTCGGAGTCAGTGATTACAATGCCTCCATATCTAATTTCTACAGCTAAAACATAAACTCCGTCTCTTAATCCAGGAGGTAATTGAATGCTTTTATCAAAATCTCCACCCTCTTTAACATTCATTTGATGAGATACCCTAACAATTTCACTATTCTTTGAATCTTTAACATAATAAATAATTTCCAAAGACTCTGTTCCAAATCCAGTTAAATGAATATTCATGAATAAATCATCTCCAGATTCTACTAATTTAAATTCTGAAGGAAGATTTAACCTAACATCCCCCGCTTCTCTACTCGAACTAACATCAATTACAACAGGAATATGGTTCCTAGTTCCACCACCAGAAGCATAAATATATCCTACATTGGAACCTAATTTTGCACCATAAAATTCAACTTCTGTATTTCCAGTTCCATCTGAAACCAAGAACAATTCATCAGGTTGAAAATTAATAAAATCTCCAAGATTAGAACTCATTCTAAAAGTAGTATCATAATTTGCAAGACTAGTTACTGACAGGCTCTTATCTTTAGTCTGTCCCTTTAATAAATCAATTTCAAAACTTCTTGGACTAAATCTTAATATAGTTCCTCCACCTTTAGCAGAAGTTGTTGTAGTTGTGTCTGAAGTAGTACTTTCATCCGTAGTAGAAGTGGTTTCTTCTGCTTCTGCGGCAGTAATAGTTATAGAAACTTCCGCTGCAGCCTCACCAGTAAATCCAGTACCATAAATACTTCTATCAATTTCATTTTCTCCAGCTTGATCAATAACTTTTGAAGAAAATATTAATAACATAATCGTATAAATTAATAACATTAAAGAAACCATATTGGTTCTCTTGTAGAATTCCTCTTTACTTACCCTTTTCACCACTTTTCGCATACTATATTTTACTCACTCTCTATTAAATAAGTTACTATCAAGGTTTTCTATAAATCACCAATACCTTTCCAGAATAAGTTCCCATTTCAGCACCATGGGGGACATTCAATAATAAATTTACAGTTTTTTCTTCACCCATTCCCAAAAAGAATTTATTTTCGTCAACAGTTATACCATCAATATCATAAACATAAATTCTCACATCCACATCCCTATCTGTAGATACAACTAAACTACGTTTTTCTTTAAAATCTGAGGTTACTGTCCCAAAATGTATCGCATCCCCATCAAGATTAAACCCAACATAATCTCCAATAGAATAATCTACAGAATATTCGGTAAATCCGACTATAGTTTTAGCAGAATAGAATACTAAAACGCCCACAATAACAATTAAAGAAACCAGTGAGAATAATAAAAACTTAATAAAAAATCCTTGCTTATTCATTTTCCTAATTTCCCAGACAAATAACTAAGTCCTTCTTCAGTAGCCTTTCTACCATTACCTTTACTTCGTTTTTCAGCCTGAACTGTCATCCAAATAATATTCAAAAATACTAAAACAATCAACACAATTGCAACAATCATGCCCATACTTATTTCAATCTTTTCTTCAATCAAGATTTCAACTTTTTCCTGTTTAACAAAATCACTATAATGAATATCCATGACCAAAGTATAACTTCCACTAATTAACTCAGAAACATCCAAATAAACAGGTACATCAACTTCTTCCAACGCACGCATATCTACAGTATGAGAAACAGATCTTTCAGTAATCGGCACATTATCCTTAGCAAGATAAGATTCAATATAAACCTTATTTACATCATAATTCCATCTATTTTTTAATAGCACTGAAAACTTCTTAATTCCTCCACTAATTACACGCTTAGTATAGTTCAACACATCTACATCTTCATAACCTACAGAAATAGTTTCATTAACATGCTTACTTTCAATTCCATCATAAACTAAATAAGCATCTATGAAATAATCTCCAATTCCAATTTCACTACTATTCAATTCAATTTTAGTTGCTTTATTTCTGCCAGAGACTAAAGGAAATTTATCTCCTTCTAATTCTAAAACTAAATTATCTAAATCATGTGCATCATAAACCTCAATCTTAGAAACCACATCAAAAATATTCTTAACTCCTTTACTTTGAATATTAAAATCAAAATTAATTTCTTCACCCTCATTTACACTTTTAGTTTCAAAATCATATTCTAAGTATTTGTAAGGATAAGGTACATCTACAACAATTTTTGATAAAATCCCTAAAGTGGCACCTAGTCCTTGAGATATTGCCGAATTTTTTCTTATCTTTAGAATAATATTATTTAATCCAGGAGTATCAATCACAGCAGGCAATTTATATCCAATTGTAAAACTTCCAGTATTTTTTGGTTGAACTTCTACACTCTTTTCAATTACTTTAAAATATTTAGCCAAATCGCCTTGTAATGTTAAAGAAGCATTTATTTCTGAATCTTCTGTATTTATAACATAAACATTTAATTCGCCTTCGGCTAAAGGTTCATAATTTAAACTTAATTTATCTGGAGAAATTCCTATTGCAGACACATTACTAGAAAGAATAACTAGCAACAATAATATACACCACCTTTTCATAATAATAAAAAGAACTAATTAATTTATAAGTCTAACCTTAACTGTGTTCTAAAGACATAATCTGGAATTCTAAAGTATCTGAGTAAGATCCATTATTAGTATCATTTGTAATCTCTAAAAAGATTGAAACATTAAATTCATCTATACCAGTTGCATAAGACATATTAGGACAAACAGTAACATATGAATTTGACATTGAAATTCCTCCAGCTGCATAGGTTTGATCATCGATTCCGCCGCCGCCACTTACATTATGACATACAGTAGTATATGCTCCATCATTTCCATTTTCAATAGCATATTTATAGGCCTGTCCAGAAACTCCAAAGAATTCAGCGGCAGTACTTCCATTAACTGTAACATTAACATAAACATTCCCATCATTCCTTAAATGAAATGCTCCAGGAGTATCAAATTGATTAGAGTTTCCAGAATTTGATCCACTACTATTAACATATAATGTACTTGCACTCAGGGTACCTGACCCAAAATTAATAGTATCTTGCACCAATGTAACTGCAACTGAACTCATAATACTAACATTAACATAACCATAAGTAGTATTAGTAGTTGCAAATCCAGTTATTCCATCTACGCCACCTAACTCAACTAATACAAAACTAACACATCCTAAACTAACAAAAAACGCTAAAAGTCCAACCCATACTAATGTCCTATCACTAACTTTCATGACCCATCACCTTCAATTTCTTCTCCAATGTAGGGTAAAATTTCAACACCCACATTTCCTGAACCTGGTTCTAAAAATAAATCTTTTTGAGATTGGCCTGTTGCCAAATTAGTAGAATATTCATCAATAGCTCCAAGAATTGTCCAAGTGACTACTAAACTAACAAAAATAACCATAACTAAAATAGCTAATATAAGTTCTCTCTTAACTTCCTCTTTTTTTGTTCTTCCCATCCACATATTCAACCCATTATTTATTTATAAACATTATGATAATAAAATCTACCTTTTTGTTCTTCCAAAATGCATGAACCAAAGCAAATTAACAATAGTCAACAACACTAGACTAATGATAATTGTCCATGTCAATGTTCTTTCACCTTCAACAATGGTTATACTTCTACCTGCAATTTTAATTGAAGTCTTAATACTCTCTTTAGAAACAACAGTTTCAACATTTCTTTCCAATAATCTGTCTCCATATCTAACAACAACCCTAGTATCATAGTTTCCTTCAACAACATTCAAGGTATCCCAATAACCTTCAAGTAAAACTTTATCTCCCTTATCTAAATCTTTTTTATCAGTTACAAAAGTTTCAATCAATCTTCCATCGCGATCATAAACTTCTAATTCCGCATAAACATTTTCAACTCGATCATCCCAAATATTTTTTACACTTATTTCAAATTTTGCCACACTTCCTAATTCAAAACCATTTACACTAACATCTTTTAATAAAATCTTTTCACCTTCAACCTCAAAAGAGATTATCTCACTTTCAGCAACTTCACCATAATCGACAAATAATTGTGCATAGTAAGTTCCTTGATTAACAAAAGAATTCCAGACCGTTCTAAATTCTTTTTTTGTATCAATAAATATATCTTTTACATCTTCAATTTTTTCAATTAATTTTCCATTTTCATCAGTTATTTCTAACTTAATTTTAGCATCTAAGACGTCTTCTGCACCCTTATTCATAATTGGAGCAACAAACCTTACACCTCCATTAACATCACCAGAATAAGCAAATAATTCAGTTTCAAGATACTTACCTTCATAAGGAACATCAATAAGAACAGAAGTAACTAATGCCATTCTCGCACCCAAATAACTACCTTCATTTTCATTTTCATCAATTCTAGTTAATGTAAATCCCACAGCATTAACTCCTGGCTTTACTTTTTTGCTAGGAATATTAATTTCATAATTTATTTTTTTCTCAAACTCTCCAATTTCAAAAACCACATAATCATCAACAACAACATAATCTCTAAATTCACCTCCAACTTCAATTTTAACTTTTCCAGATGTCAACTCATTATTATAAACAATAAATTCACCCCCGTAAGGAAAGTCTTCAGGATAATCAATCAACCTCCTAGCTGGAGAAACACTAAATGCACTTGCAAGTGAACTAAATATCAAAAGTAAGACTAATAAAATTAAGATTCTCTTTCCATTTTTATTTAATTTCATCATAGTGGCACAGGAGTTATTGGAACATAATATCCTGTAAATGTCAAAGTTGAACTTTTATTTCCAATTGTTTCTGTTATTGGAGCAGTAATGTTTATATCTATTCTCACTTCATCATTGGAATTCCCATATTTAAATTCTTTAATTAATTGTTGAGGCGAACCTGCAGTTACTAAATCTACATAAGATTCATTTGTTCCACTAGCAGTGTAAGCAGTACCTTCTCTTCCAGCACCTGCCTTAATTGAAAAATAATCAATTGAATGAGGATAACTTACTGAATCCCAAAAAGAGTCTGCAGGAGGAGTCACATTAACATCTAATCTATTATTTCCAGAGTTTTCAATTAATATAGGGCAAGGGTGAGGGCTAAAGGTTTCCAAAATACAATCAGAGGTATCATTATTAGTATTTACTCTTAACTCATTAAAATTAACCGTATTATTAAGCATAGTCATTCCTGCTAAAATATTTAATGAAATTGTAAAACCACTACCCAAAGAACTTGTACCATATTGTTCAGATCCAGTGTCATATGGGTCCTTAACATCTACCGTCCAATTATATGAAACTCCGTCATCACTAAAATAAGCCAAATCTTTTGAGTAACTACAGTTATCCGAACTATCAAATAAGTTATTGCTATTTGAATCACAATTTGTTATATTCTCAGTAATTTCAATAAAATGTGTATCATCACAAACAGTCCCACCATCATAACAAGTAATGTTTAACATGTAAGTAACATCATCAGTATCCAAATCTGAAGTATTTTCATAACAGAAAAATCCACTACAGCCCACATAACTTGAAGGTTGTAATTGTCCAGAAGAATTATCAGGTTTCCAAACAAAATTAACAGTAGTATTAGTTGAACTATAATCTGCAGCCGGAGATAATAAAGTAGGAGGGTAGGGTGCTAAATTCAATATTTCTAAAGCACTTGTAGTAGTTACTCCTGAACTATTATCGTAATCGTCAGTTATTTCTACACTACAACTCCAATTATCAAAGTGTTTATGATTATATGCAGGAGATGTAACACTAAAACTACTTCCGACATTTGCACTTCCAGTGCTTGTTGAATCTAAGATACTTTCATTATAGAACTTAACAGTATAATCTACAGTTGAAGCTAAATCATCATTTGGAATAAATGAACAATTCAAAGGCACAGTAGTATTGGGAGAATCTGGGGCAATATTCACACTGCTTAATGTCGGTGGCCTATCTAAAATAAATTGATAAGTTAAACTTTCATTTGAATTTCCAGCAGTATCTGTCACATTAACTTTCCAATAATGTGTTCCAGATTTTAATCTATATGTATCATTTACTTCCGATGCGCTTAATTCTCTATTAATAACTGCAAACTCATCAATTAGTCCATTAAATGTAATGCCGAGTCCAACATGTGAAGCTCCAATTCTAACTTTTTTAGTATTTTCAGTAACTGAAGAATACGTAAAAGATTGATTATAATTTCCATTTTGGTATACTGCTGCAGATGTATCATTTAATACAACAGCAATATGTATCCAACTATCAATTGTAAAGAAATTAGCAACAGTATTTATATCTCCGTCTATTGAAATTTTCAAAGATTCAGAAGTTTTATGAATTGCAAATCCATCTCCTCCAACAACACCAGTATGCTTACTAAATATCCCTTCATCTCCAGAAACATCTCTTGCATTAACCCACATTACATAAGAAATATTCTTTTTTCCAATCCAAGCATGATTATTTCCAAATACTGTAAAAGAACCAGTAGTCGAGGAAGCATTCAATGCTCCTGCAAGGATTCCTTCTTCTCGTGAAATTTCTGCAGTTCCTTTAACTGTCCCATTTGAAGCATCCCCTCCAACAAAATTATACACTAAAGTTTCATTTTCAGCATAATCTGGATTATTATCAAAGTGTGCCAGCAATAAATAATCATCATCTAAATCTAAAATTGGCACAGTTACATTATAAGTTACATTAAAACCGTCCGTAACATTTCCGTTATAATAAACTAAATCATCAGAGTTTAAACTTACACTTTCAGTTCCATTAGTTACATAAATTTTAACAGTTAGATTAGTTCCCTCTGGATCACTAACAGTAGTATTCAAAATTATATTTCCAGTTGAATTATACACTGAATTATTAGCCGGAGCATTCAAATCAGCATTAGGATAATTGTCAGCACCAATTGTAAATTGATTCATAACAGTAGTATTTTTCCAAGTACTATCATTTCCAGAAGCATACCAATAATATGTTGCATCTCCCATTTTAGAAATATTTGCAATTTCATCAGAAGTTAAAGTTCGATTTACAACAATTAAATCATCAATCGCCCCATTAAAATTAGTATTTGCACCACTAGGGTCTGTAGGATTTGCATCATCACCAATATTTATATTAGCTGCAGTATCATAAATAGCATTCGTATTAGTTGAAGTTCCAAAAGAGGTTCCATCTTTAAAAAATTCATAACTTCCATCACTTTCACGAACAATCCCTATATGTACCCATTCACCAATAGATGTAAAAAAGTTAGATGCACTAGCAGAGTTAGCACCAGTAACACTTGTTTCCCCATTACCATGCACAACAACTAAATCTGCACCATCTTGAGCAACAAAATAACCATAGTATTTATTTGAACCTACTGTTTGAAATGCTCCTTGAGTAAATATAAACTTTGATTGTGAAACATCAGGTCTTACCCACGCCATAACGGTTAAATCAGTATTCTCATTTTCAATATCTGGAAAAGTTCCACCAACAACTCTATCGGAAGTACTTCCTCCACTTCCATCCAATTCTAAATGCCCTCCAAAGATATCATTTGAACCATTAATGAATGCTTGTTTTTTCAAAGTACCATTTGTATTTCCTGCCCAATCATAAACCAAAGTACTGGTTTCTCCCACATCATCCCTGCCGTCAAAGTGATATCCTATCAAAGTATCTGCATCTACATCGAATGGTTGATATCTCCAACTATAATCTGCACTTGAACCGTTAGTAATATTTCCAATAAATAATAAATCATCATTTGCGGCAGCCACATCTCTTCCACCAAAAATTAAAGTTGTAACATTATCCAAGGGCAGTAAATCGTCCAAAATATCTACACTCAAGTTAACTTCAGAACTTCCAGTAGCAAAAGAAGTATCATTTACTGGGCTAGCTAAATCTACATTTGGAACTTCATTAGGATCAATTATGTGGTCAAATTCTAAATAAGTACTTCTATCAGATCCAGCATTAATTACTTGTAAATCAAACGTATCATTTTCTCCACTCATATTAGATAAAAATACTTTGTAGTAACCAGTTGAACTAATAACTGGAGTTTCACCAATTAAGAAACTACTATTTTTTGAATAAACTTTCACATTTGTATTTGAACTATCAACATTTCTAATATACATTTTAATGTGATTTATAGAAGTTAAATTTTCTTCAAACACAACTCTAACAATATCACTATGATTTATTTTCTCACTCCATTCTCCATCTTGAGTTGTGACATTGTCAAAAATATCTGAAATAAAACTATAATTTTCATCTAAATGTTGTGCTCCCGTGATATTAATTTCTCCAAATCCTGGATCATCAGGAGTAATTAAGAATGTATATTCTTGTCCAGGAGTCAACCCAGTCTTAAATAATTCCCAAACTCCATCACAAGCTTGATTGGCATAATTCCAATCCTTACACTTATACAATGTTTCTGAAGTTGCTTCAACAGTAACTGTAGCATTAGTAAAATTATCTAATTGAGGGTTAATTGCAAACATTTTATCAAATCTACCCTTAGCAAGAGTAGTATCAACATCAACAATTTGATTTATGTTTCCTTGAACATCATAATTTTCAAAGAAAATTCTTTTTACATTTCCTGTTGAAGGTCTAATGCTTATATCATGTATTCCTTTTCCAATACTAAAACTATGAGAAGTTCCGGTTCCAGCATACATACTATTTCCATTTGAATCAGTGATATCCATTTGTGTTTCAAGATTAGAAGATGCACCTCCTCCAGAATTGGTAGTTTCATCTCCGGTGATATTATTATCCACAGCAGGAGCAGTAGGCCATTCAATTATCTGATATGCATAATTTTGTCTTTGACCCATATCTGATTGCCAAAGATCAATACTAGAAGTACTAGCAATCTTAGCAGAAATAAATCCTCGCGGGTAAGCATTTCCACAACCAGTACTTTGAGCAGTTAAACCTCCAATAGAAGTTTCATTTAAATCATAAGTTAAAGTAGTTATAGTATCTTGCCAATTATCTTCTTCAGAACCACCAGCATTTCTAACAGCAGGATTATAATGGTTTACCTTCAAAGGATAATTTTCTGTTTGACTATTAGATACAACCCAAACAACTGAATCCATATTTGAACCCCAACCAGTAGTTGCCCTAGATAAATCATAAGTTATTGTATCTGTTGCAGTCAACCTAACTTCCGTACCTGCCTGACAAAGTCCATCATATGAATTACCTCCACTATTTCTCTGTTGAACATGAAAAAATGCCCGGCTTATATCTCCAACATCAGTAATAGTTTCAGTTTGACTAGCAGCACTAGTAAATGAATGTGCAATACGTTGAACCGCCCAGTTACTTCCACTAAATTCTACAATTGCATAACTAACATCACAAGAAACTCCTGTATCTTTCCGAGTAAATCTTGGAATATCGCTTGCACCCACCCATTCAGAAGTAACCATGCATCTTTGAATTTCATTCTTATTTGTTTGATAATTTCCAATTCCTGTAATATACACAACTACATCTGCATCATCAGTAACTGTGGCAGATGCACCATCGCAGGTTAGACTAGAGCTGCCAAAAGTACATTTTCCAGCATCTAAAACTTTCATTTCATTATTTGATGCAGCAGGACCAACATATTCCCAAATTTCCCAAGTAAATCGGTTATTATTAGCAGAACCTTTTCTGGTAAATGTAACTGTTCCAGAACTAGTTGTCAGTCCAGAGTCATCAGAAATATAAACATTGAAATCATCTAAATTTTGATTTCCTCCACCGCTAGTTCTTCCCATTCCAGAATGTCTAGTTGAAACAAGTTTGACAAAACAATTGGTGCTTGAAGCACATTTAGCAAAATCTGTTCCTTCTGTGATTGTTGCAGTTAATGAACCAGAAGACATAATTGTAGTCCCCCTTTGAATAAAGAAATCGCTACTAGGACTAGGATCAACTATATAATCAAATTCTAAAGAACCTCCAACAACTTTCAAATCAAATCTATCTTGTAATCTCTCCAAAGAAGTCAAATATACTTTATTCAATTTATTATTTCTCAAATCCTTAAACTCTGTTAATAACTGATTTGAATTCACTTCATAAACTTCAATAGAAGGAGTACCATTTAGAATTTTTGGGTAGAGAGTTATATCTTTTTTACTATCTAATAACTTCTCAAATTTAATCCTTACATATTCTCCATCATTAATAGCTTCACTCCAAACATCATCTCTTTCCCTAACTTCACTAAAAATATCTGAAATAAATTCACGATTAGAATCTAAATGTTCAGCATTTACAATTTCAATTACAATTTCATAAGTATCATTACTTAATGAAGGAACAATCCATTCAACATAATCTACTAAACCATCATCATTAGTATCATATCCATCAAATGCATGAACAACTCTAGTTTCATTAACTACCCTATAAAACTCAATTTTGGCTAAATCTGTTTCAGGAATATCCACAAAAGCAAGTATATTTTCATAATGAGTTTCAGAAGTTACTAAAATTCTTTTTCCGTCATCAATAGACTCAACATAAGCTTCAGGACCAGGAGTTTCATATTCAATTTCAATTTCTTCAACTTCTTCCTCAACAACCAAGGTTTTTGTTTCATTGATATGGCCTTCTTCATCTAAAACATATTCAACTTCTTCAACTTCTTCAACTTCTTCAACTTCTTCAACTAAATCTCCAACAGCCATACCAGTAAGCATATTTCCTCCAGTAAACATTCCACTCAATAAAGAACTCTTGTCAGTATCACCTATTGCCTCAAAAACTCCTTCTTCAACTTCAAGCTTAGCAAGTACTTTTTCCTCAACACCGGCCACAACTTTTTTAACAGTTACATTAGTAGCTTCAATAGGAACTTCAACTTCAACTCTAGAAGACTTATTCAATAAAACTTTTTTCTTCCACTTAACAGGTTTTCCAATTATTGCGCCATACTGTATTACCTCTTCAGTTTGACCAGATTTAATTTCAACAGACTTTACTCCAGTTAAATTTTTATCAATCACATTATCAGGTTTAATTAAAACCTCTCCAAGTTCATTAGTTAATTCAAATGAATAATCTGTAATATTATTCTCTTCAATTTCAACTTTAACTTCTTTCAAATTAAGAACTGCATTTTTCAAATAAATCTTTAATTTAACATTGCTTCCAACAATCCCAATTAAATTACAAGTATCTCTACAAGCATCAGTAAAATTCAACTTCAAATAATCAATAAAATTATTTTCTTCCAAGTATTCTCCAAAGCTATCAATCTTAATAGGAACTTCAACTTCTTCAACTTCAATAGGAACTTCAATTATTTCCCTAATAGATTTATTTGGGTCAAACACTCCTTCAGCAAATGCTACAACATTCCTAGTTAATTTGGAAGTATAATTATTAGTATTATTAATTTCAGATAAATAAATCCAATCAGTTAAACAAATTCCAAATTCAAAATCCCAGAAATTACAACCATACAAATAGTCACCATCAGAATCTGCAGTAAAACTAATTTCAGATTTATTAGATACATTCCAAAAACTAAAGTCAAATCCAAACACTTGTTTAAATGAAACATTTTCAGGTTCTAATAAACCTCTAGAAGAATATTCTTGATAACCAAACCAACCATTTTCACTTTGATCAACAACAACTTCATTAACCAATTTATCAACTAATTCAACCTTGCTTTTATTTTCAGTGTAAACCACGTCATAATTTAATTCAACACCCTTATTATTTATTACAGAAAAACCAGAAATTAAACCAGCACCATACATTTCATTATATTTAATTTCTTCAACAAATTCAGCATCAACTTCGTCCATTGCATCAATAACAAAACCAGTAACTCCCCTAAAAATATCTAACTTACTTTCTTTTTCAGAATCACTATCAAAAATTAAATAACTATCACTAGAATCAACATCAGATAAGAATACCTTAACAACACCTTTATTTCCTAAAGCATAATCTCCACTAATTTTCATACTATTTATTCTATCGATTCCACCAAAAGAAAGCCCATAATCCCCACTCTCTTCAACAATTAAATCTAAACTTTCAGAATGTTCTAAAAACGTTTCTTCAGAAGTAAAAATTACGTTACCAGTAACTAAATTCCCACTACTTTCGCCTGTTAATTCAACAACCTTACCAACAACCATTCCTTGTTGTTCAACTAACAAACCGCCAAAATGAACAAAAGTCAATAACATCAAAATAAGAATTCCAGATAAAGCAATACGCTCACCAAAATCCATCTCGTGCATTTTAAGACGTCGATAATTTGCTCTAGGATTTAATCTTTTAGATTTGTGTTTTAGTGTCTTTTTCAGAGTTGCACTACTTCTCAAATGTACTTTTTTAGATTGCTCTTTTTTCAATAAAGTTAATTTTTTCTTAGCTTTCTTCAAATCACTACCAAGATAAACAGATTTGATTTTTCCATTCTTCAATCTAATACTATCGTAATAATATGGACCGACCTTCTTCCCCTTTTTATTTATGTATTTTTTATACAAAGTATTCCCTCTTTAAGAAACGTATAAAAAAAGTTGCACTACGGCTATATAAATATTATGCAAAAAAGAAAAAAAGAAAAAAAAGAGGGGTTAACCTCCTCAATTTATTGTTTAGGGTAGTATTGGTAGTATGTTTGACCTTCAAGACTTGATTCTTCTTCATCATCGTCTCTTACTCTTCTAAAAGCAATTATTAAAGCCAATACAATCAATACTACAACAAGTACTGCAAATATTACAGTAAGTACTGTTTTAGTTGAATCAGATTCTGAGTTTTCAGCACCTTCAACTTTTGTAGTAAATACAACTTCACTAAGTGTATCTGTTCCTAACATGATTTTTGAAACCCAAGTATAAGTTGAATCTTCAGTTGAATCAAAAGGAGTAACAGTAACTACTACTTCACCAGTTGAATCTGGAAGTACGGTTAAGAAACTAGGTTGTACAGTTGCTTCTCCCCAAGATGAAATACCATCTAATTGTACGGAGTAAACTCCAGGTTCTTCACCTAGGTTTGCAATCATAACCTTGTATTCAACAGCTTCACCAGATGTTGCTTTTGAACTTGAATCGCTGTTTACAACAGTTTGAACACCAGCATCTGCATCATTACCTTGAACGTTAACGTCCAGAGATTGACTTAAGAAATTGTGTCCTCTATTGTATTCAACATCTACTTTAAGTTCATATGTACCAGTTTCAGCACCTTCAGGGATTCTAATTAATAGATCCATTTGATCGCTGTTATCTTGATCATAGTTATTACCTGTATCACTTTCTTGTGCTTCTGTGTTAAGCTCGTCAAAGTAATTAATAGTGCTTACACCTAAGTCCGGAATAGCTACAGTAACCTTAATGTCGTTTTCTTCTAATTCGCCCAGATTTTCTAATCTAACAGTTACGAAAAGTGGGTTTCCTGAAGCAACAGTGCTTCCTGGGTTTAAAAGTACGTCATATATTTTTAGACCGTGTCTAGCTTCATCAATGTGTAAAGTATATTCTACTTCTACTTCATCAAGTTGGTCAGAAACTTCGATCTTTAAAGTATAATCTTCAGAAGCATCAATATCTTCCGGAACGTATAATGTTAAAGTTTTCTTATATGTTTTACCTGCATCTAAATTAAATTGAGATGTTGAATCAGAAATACTTCCAAATTCGTAACCCATAATTCTAGCAGTTACAGTTACATCATCTGCACTGTTGTTTGCATCAAGATAAACTTCTATATCTAATCTTTCGCCTCTTTCTACATCAAGTGTAGTACTTGCATCCATAGTTAGACCATTAACTTTAACGTAATTTACGCTATAGTCATTAGAGTCAGCACTTACTGAAACAGCGGTTCCAATAATAGCCACTAAAGCTAACAAAAAGAATGCAAAATTCTTAACGTGTCTTGTAATTTTCATTGTTTAGTTTAACCCCCCTAAGGTTATCATAATCAGCCAACTAGATTAGTTGAACTGTTACTATTGCTCGGTAAAGATTGCTATATAAACCTTTCGTTAGTAAATAGATATTTCATTACTAGTTAATGAAGACTCCTATAGCTATTTTAACTAAATTTAGACATTTCTAGAAGAATTGAGGGCAATAATCTTTTTAAAGGATATTATTCCAAATTAGAAGTAACGGGGACGTAGCATAATCCGGCTAGTGTTGCCGGCTCCAGAAAGGTTTCTTAAACAAATAGCCATGGAGTTACCGGTAGATCCAGGTTCAAATCCTGGTGTCCCCACCATATTTTCATACATATTTCAAAACTAATTCAGGATGATTCCCTAATCTTCTAAGATACTTTACATAATTCTCATCAGTATTGCTATCAATTAACCTTTTTTTATGTATATTAATATCATAATTTTCAACAAATCTATCAAGGTCAGAATTGTTCTCATTTCTCAATACTTCAAAAAAATCACTATCTTTATCAAATTTTTTCCCATCAATCATGTATCTTTCTAGAGAAACAATATCGCTTCGAGGATTCATATGCGCACCAAAACCAGAATAAACATTATTCATTAAAGAGTAATCTAAAAAATGAACATGATTTCCATCAAATGCTTCCAATCCAAAATGCATTTCTTCATATTCCTTACATTTTTGTTTAACTCTTTCAACAATTAATTTGGAATCATATCCGCAACTTTTTAACATCTCTAAACTGGTTAAACTAAAATCAAAACAATTATCCATATAACAAGTAGTTCCATCTTCAAATATTTGAGAAACTGTTCTATTTGCAAATGAGTTTTCAATCTTCTCATCATCCCATCTAACTCTCTTGACATGATTATCAATATAATATACAATTCTTTGTAAATTGAAATCCAAAGACTTGCTTAAGGGATATTTATTCATAGAAATCTCTAAATTTTCACATTTATATTCTTATAGGATACTTTATTATCGTCCACAAACAACAAACCTGCAAGGCCATAATCTGCAGCTCCAGAGTTATAAAATAGATTATCAGTAAACTCACCTTCAGAAACTAAAATACTGTCAGAGTCATGTGCTCTATGACTAGATTCATGAAAGTGACCAGAAACGGCTTTAGTAATGCCATTTAATTCATAAGCCTTAGCTAATTCTTCATTACCTCTATTTTCTCTCTTAAATACAAAACCATGAGTTAATGCTAATTTATCTAAATTTTGATCAAGTTCTAATTTATTCATATGTGAAGAGTATTCTCTTCTAATTGCCTTTTCAATTAATTCCCCAGAAGTTACAGTACCATTAGCAGTTTCTGCAAAGTAAGCATAATCCACAGATTTATCTATATCTGAAAACTTTCTAGGAATATGACATACAACAACAGTTTTTTCTGTATCAGTAACTAATTTATTCAAAGTATTAATATTGGATAAATACATCAAAGAACCAGTTTCAGTTTTACAAATAGTATTATCTATATCTTCATAATCTCCCAATAAGAATCCGCCTTCGGCTAAAAAATCAGAACCGGGTAAAAATACTAAATCATGATCTCCAGTTTCAATCTTTTGATTTTTTAAAACATCAATGAAATTACCATACTTCTTACAAAAAGAACCAACCACTTGAGAATAATCCTCTAAATTTTCATGGCTTCCTGGTTGAATATAAGTTTCAACACCTAATTTATTTACTTCTTCAAGTGTCCGCATTATACTAAGCCAACTATCACCAATATCTCCATTTAAAATTAATTT
>JAERTB010000026.1 GCA_016845225.1 Candidatus Woesearchaeota archaeon
AATTTCATAAGACAGATTCAATCCTTGATTTCTTCCACTTCCCAGAAGATTTAAAATATGTCCACAATGTTCTGGTCCTGAAACAATTAATATATCTTTAACTCCCATGGATTTGAGAGTTTCTAGTGGATAATATATCATGGGTTTATCATATACTGGTAGTAGGTGTTTATTTGTAACTTTTGTTAGAGGTAGCAATCTCGATCCTGTTCCCCCTGCTAATAATATTCCTTTCACTTTGTTTCTTCCTCCACATACTGGGCTATGCATTTTTTTAATGCTTCTTTTGTTTCTGGAACTATAATTCCTAACTTTTCTAGTTTTTCTGTTGAAAGAACACAATTAGATCTTCCTGCCAAAGTTATTTGATCTAAAGAATTGGGATCTATCAATTCATAATTTAATTTTTTATTTGAAATTTCTTCATATATTTTTAGTAAATCTCCATGAGTTATTGGATTTTTATTCACTACATTAAAAATTCCTGTTTGATTTTTATCCATTAATTGTTTGGTAATGCTTAGTAAATCAGGTATTACTGTTATGGAATTAGGAATATTTACTATTTGTTTATATTCTAGAAGTTTAGTAAGTAGGTTTCTTGGTCCTGGATGTCCGTCAATAGGCATTCTTAATCTAATCATTAATACATCGAAATCGCCTAATATTTTTTCTGAAATTAATTTTGTTCTGCTATAATAACTTCCTTCAAAATTAGGAATGTCTTCTTCTGTGAATGATTGCCCTTCTTGAATTCCATAATATATGCATCCGCTTCCGATGTTTACCATTTTTTTATTTAATTGTTTACATGCAATAGCCATATATGTTGGAACTAAAACATTTCCTTCAAGTGTTTCTATTTTATTTTCTTCACACCAATCTACATTTGGTTTTCCTGTTTTTCCTGCACAGTTAATTATAAATTCAGGATTGTGTTTTTGAATTTCTATTTTTACATCTTCTACAGAATTTATTCTTGCTTCTGAAAGAGTGCTATCTTCTAAGAACTCATTAAATTTATTTCCTAAATATCCATTTCCAAAAATTAGGTATTTTGTCATTTTTTTAGTGGCTCCCACCATTCTTTGTTGTTTTTGTACCATTCTACTGTTAATTTTAATGCTTCTTCAAATTTATGTTTTGGTTCCCATCCCAATGCATTGGTTTTTGATGCATCTAATGAATATCTTAAATCATGCCCCAATCTATCTTCTACATATTCTATTTCTGTTTCTGGTTTTTTACAAGATTTTAAAATTTCTTTTGTTAGTTCTAAATTTGAAATTTCATTCCCTCCTCCGATGTTATATATTTCTCCAGGAGTTCCTTTGTGAATGATTGTATCTATTGCTGAACAATTATCTTCTACATAAATCCAATCTCTTATGTTTTTACCATCTCCATAAACTGGAACTTTTTTATTTTCAAATAGGTTTGTTAAGAATAAAGGAATTACTTTTTCTGGATACTGGTAAGGTCCAAAATTATTCGATGAACGAGTAATTATTATTGGCTGCTTGAATGTTCTTATGTTTCCCATACAAACCATTTCTGCTGCAGCTTTTGATCCGCTGTAGGGTGAAGAGGGATTTAGAATGTGTGTTTCATTTGAAGAATCTTGTTCAAAGTTAAGTGAACCATACACTTCATCTGTTGAAATTTGTAAGAATAACTTTGCTTTGTTTTTTCTTGCAGCTTCTAGGATTGAATGTGTGCCGATTACATTTGTTTTTATGAATATTTGTGGATTTTTTATTGAATTGTCTACATGAGATTCAGCTGCAAAATTTATCACAACGTCTCCCTCTTGAACTATTTTGTTCATAGCTTCAACATTGCAAATATCTTCTTCAATAAATTCATAATTTGAATTTGATTCTAAATCTGTCAGGTTATTTTTATTTCCAGAATAAGTTAATGAATCAATGTTTAGAACTTTATAATCTGGATACTTATTTATTATATATCTAATAAAATTAGTGCCTATAAATCCTGATCCGCCAGTTACTATTATTCTCATTTTAACTAACTATAGCTCTAAATTTGAATGTTTTAAGTTTAACTGTTTTTTAGCTTATTTTGTGGTTTCTACCCTTGTCCATGTCTTTTTGAAGGACTCTTTTTTTAATTTTAAGTCTGTGAATATTCTGAACCAAAGATAAATTCTTGCCAATATTAGTAATAATGTCCAATAAAATTCTTTTGGATTTTTTGAATAAGTGAATACTTTGAAGATTCCTGCAGCTTCTTTTGAAAAGGACCTCATAGTTATTTTACTTTTAGCAAATTCTTCTAATTGCAAGTAGCCTCCTGTCGATCTTTTCTTTTGAATCATCCAATCTTTGAAAGTTGTAGGATATTTTACATAAACTTCTGATTTTGGAGAGTATGTTACTTTGTATCCTTTTTCTGCAATTAAACTAGAAATTACTGCGTCATCAGATAAAGTATCTTCAGGTATTGAATCAACTAATCCTTTTCTTATGGCATATAAATATCCTGAACAAACTAGGAATTTATTTTGTTTAGCTAATTTTTTTCTTGTTTGGTGTGCGCCTACGTCTGTCAGTAAATGTGACCAGTAACCTAAAATTGTATTTTTGGAGTTTAGTGATATTGGTCTACCTGTTACTGCTCCAATATTTTTATCTTTGAACGGAGCTATTAGGTTTTTTATTGCATTTTTTCCTGAATAGACGTCTCCGTCAGTTAATACTAATATGTCTCCTTTTGCTTTTTTGAAAATTAAATTTAATGCTACTGGCTTTCCTTGACCTGGATCCTTGATTAATCTAATATTTTTATGTTTTTTCTGATAAGATTTTACCACATCTGCAGTAGGTTTATCTGGACAGGAAACTATGATCTCATGATCTTTGATTGATTCAGAAAGAACAGACTCTATTGCTTTTCCAACAGTCTTTTCTTCTTTATATGCAGTGATAATTGTAGATATCATTTTTATAGGGAATTAGAAATTAGGTTATTAAGGTTTCTATTTATGTTTTGTAGTAGGGTAACTTATTTAAACAGTATAACGTCCTTTTGAATAATGGATTCCACAGATATGTTAGCTAAAAGATCTGAAAAAGTAAAGAAATTTTTCTCTGATAAAACTAATTTTCCTTATTTTATACTGGGCATTTTGATGATTATTGGATATGCTATTAGAAGCAAGACTTTGAAGAATTTAGTCGATCCCACTACTGGAAATTATATTCCTTTAGCATTAGACCCGTTTGTTTTTTTGAGATATGCAAAAGAAACTTTGGCAAACGGTGCATTATCTGCAGTTGATGCAATGAGATATGTCCCAAATGGTTATGAACAAATTGGAGAATTTGGATTGTTATCCAATGTTATTGTTGGTTTGTATAAATTTTTAGGTTTTTTTAATTCCGGAGTTAGTTTAGAATATGCTCATGTTGTTTATCCTCCAATCTTCTTTTGCTTATCATTAATATTCTTCTTTTTATTGATTAGACGGTTATTTGATTATCGTGTAGGATTATTAGCCAGTTCTTTTTTGGTGGTGTTGCCTAGTTATTTGTATAGGACACTTGCAGGATTTTCAGATAAAGAAAGTTTAGCAATGTTTTTCATGTTTGCCGCTATGTACTATTATGTTAGGGCGTGGCAAGAAAAGAGATTAAGAACTGCAATGTTCTGCGGATTAACTTCAGGTATTTTAACTGGATTGATGGGCTTGACCTGGGGAGGAGTTAGTTTACT
>JAERTB010000027.1 GCA_016845225.1 Candidatus Woesearchaeota archaeon
AGCTTAATTTGACTAAGGGCTAACGCCCTTTTTCTTTCTTTTTTTCTTTCTTTTTTATAAAACCACAATCAAATTCTAATAATGTTTTTATACTCATTATTCATCTAATCAAACATGAACAGAAAACCAGTAGCATGTCCAGAATACTATCCAAATACTTTCGATAAACTAGACAAGGCAATAAGAGAATCATTCACACATAAGAAAGGACCAGGAACATTACAATCTTCAAGAAGAAACATCAATCTAAACCTATTAGCATTTCCATCACAATCAATAGAAAAAACAGGCCCCTGTCAAGCGTGGGGATACATGGAACTAGCAGAAGCAAACTTCCCAGAAACTTACTTAATCATAGGAACAAATCACCATTCAGAAACTAAACTATCCACATATCTATTTGCAGATTGGGAAACACCATTAGGAAACGTAAGAATCAATCAAGAGGTAGCAAAAACACTTTCAAAACTAGATCCTTTAATTCTAAACGAACACACTGCACATGAAAAAGAACATTCAATTGAAACACAACTACCTTGGTTACAATTCGCTTCAAGAGACAAACTAACAGATTTAACTTTTGTACCACTAGCAATTAATCTAACAAATCAAAAAGAAATAACAAAACTAGCAGAAACATTAAACAAACTAACAACTCTACACAACATAACAATAATAGCGACACACAACATAGAAGATAAAGCAACAATACAATACATCAAATCACTAGACACAGAAGCACTAAAAAATTACAAATTAAGAAAAAGCAAAGACGTAAGAGACTTAGCACCAATATTAACATTAATGGAACTAGCAAAACTTCAAAACAAATCAGCAAAGATCATAGACTACCAAGCATCAATAAAAAAAGAAGATAAAAACTACTACGCATGTATTAAATTCAAATAGAAAACCTTAAATATCTTGTTATATCAACTTATATAACATGAAAAAACAGATATTACATTATCCTCAGTTAGACACCGTTCTAATGGTTGAAGAATTCATTAAGGAGCACGGAGGAGAATACAAAAAAAGAAGTTTATGGGAAAACCTCCCAAAAAAAATGATGTATCAAACTTTTCAAGTTATCTTTGATTATCTCCAAAGTTCTAACAAAATAGCGACAGACAAAGAAGGAAAGATTTGTTGGATTTGGGATCCTGAAGGGGTTGCCAAATATTTATCTAATCCTTCTCTTTGGTGGAAAAAATGAAATCCAAAATAGTTTTTGCAAATGAAAAATTGCAAAACTCATTAAATAAATTAAAAGATTCTAAAACAGAAGATAAGAAATTACATTCTTTCTTAGAAAGAGCATTTTCAGATTTAGAGTCTAATCCATTTTGTGAAATCCAGATTCCTAAAAAATTAATACCTAAAGATTATCTCATAAAACATGAAACAGACAATTTATGGAAGTATAACCTTCCAGATGCCTGGAGATTGTTATATACAGTTAAACAAGGAAATGTTATTGTTTTAAGTGTTATTCTTGAATGGATGAACCATAAAGATTATGAAAGAAAATTCAAATACTAAAATGATACTAACAAATAAAGAAAGAAACTTCAAAACCACTACTAAACTACACACTACACTTCTAAAACAAATCAAAGGATTAATGTTCTCAAAACCACTAAAAAACAATCAATCAATCCTATTAAAATTCAACCAAGAAAAAAACCTACCAATTCACATGATTTTTGTATTTTTCTCAATTGATGCAGTTTGGATCAATAAAAATAACAAAATAGTAAAAATAATCAGAAACATTAAACCATTTACTCCAAACATCAACCCAAAAACCAAAGCAATCTCAATCTTAGAAACAAAAAAACACGCAACACTTAATCTAAAAGTGGGAGATAAGCTAACTCTCTTAAACAAATAAATTCTTCTATTATTAATCCAAAAGTTATATAAATTCTGTTAATATAAACATTTTATAAAAACATTCACGGCAGTTATTCAAAAAGAAGAAGAACTATACGTTGCCTCTTGTCCAGAAATAGGCACAGTTAGTCAAGGAACTACTTTAGAGGAATCAATATCTAACTTAAAGGAAGCCACAGAATTATACTTAGAAGAATTTCCTTTAAAAAAAGCTTCACACCCTCTCTTAACTACTTTAGAGGAATCAATATCTAACTTAAAGGAAGCCACATTATTCTCAAAAAAGAAATTAATAATAGAACCATTGGAACTGTTATTCCAAATCACCCAGAATTAAAAATACCTACATTAAGAAAGGCATTAAAATTAGCAGAAGTTAACGAAGAAGAATTTGCCAAATATCAATAGTATTAACACTTATAAATAATAAAACTCCATTTATAAGCATGGGCATTTTTGAATTAAAAGGGGTTACCAAGAGGTTTAAAGACAATCTTGTTCTTGACAATATAGAGTTAGATATCCCAGAAGGTTCTGTATTCGGACTATTAGGAATAAATGGTTGTGGAAAAACAACAATACTAAGACTACTAGTAGGATTTTACAAAACAACTAAAGGCCAAATTCTTTATGATAACAAAAAGCTCAGCAAAACACAAGATAAATTAAGGGAAGAAATAGGATTCACTACACAAGATAGTGCATTCTACCCTAAATTAACAGTTGAAGAAAATATAAGATATTTCGGAGCACTTTATGGATTGAAAAAACAAACAATTGAAAAAAACTTAGAAAAAATTCTAAAACTAGTAGAATTAGAACAAGTAAGAAATAAAACAGCTCAATATCTTTCAGGCGGAATGCAAAGAAGATTAGACATGGCCTGTTCACTAATACACGTGCCAAGAGTATTAATTCTAGACGAACCAACTGAAGACTTAGATCCAGTTCTAAGAAAAGAAATTCTTCACTTAATAAGAAAAATTAAAGAAATAGGCACAACTGTAATCATCACATCACATAGACTAGAAGACATAGAACAAGTTTGTGATAGAGTAGCAATATTACACAACAAAAAAATAATAAAAATGGGAACATTAAATCAAATAAAAAAACAGTACAGTGAAGATGAAGAAATCCACATTCAAACATTTCCAGGAGATTATAAAACAATAATTAAAAATATAGATTCATATGATGAATATTACATAGAAAACAATAAATTAGTAATAAAAACAAAGAAGGCAGAAAGAGTACTCCACGAAATACTGCACATAATAGAAAACACTGGAGAAAAATTATTATATGTTGATGTTCAAAGACCAACATTAGAAGAAGTATTCCAATCACTAACTAAAGACGTAAATGCACAAAGAGGTTTCTTAAGAAAACAATGAAAAAATTATTAACATTAATAAAAAAGAATTTCAAATTAATAATGCGTTCAAAGAGTTCGGCAGTAATGATAATTCTTGGACCATTACTATTAATAATCTTAATGGGTGCAGCATTTAACACTGCAAGCGTATACGGAATTAGAGTAGGAGTCCATTCAGACGAATATAGTCCGTTAGCAGAAGCAATTATCTATGAATTAAACCAAGATGACTATTCAACGCAAAAAGTAGACTCAGAACAAGCCTGTATTACTGGAGTAAAAAATGGAATTTTCCATGTTTGTGCAATTTTTCCAAAAAATCTCAAGGTTTCACAAGGGGGAAACATAGTATTTTACGTAGACAATAGTAAGACAAATCTAATTTATCTAGTAACTGAAAGTATTTCCACACATATAGGGAAAAAATCTCAAGATCTTTCATTACAACTAACAAAAGGGATAGTAGACACATTAGAATACATTGAAGAAGAAATAACAGATAAAGAAACATTACTAAATCAATTAAAAACCCAGTCAGAAGAAGGGGAAGCAACCATAACTCTAATCAGTAATGATCTAACAGAGATGAATCTTCTACATGAAAAAACAGACATCCCATTGGGAACATTACAATCACAGATAGACTCTTCAGAGGATTCTACTGCAATCACTTCTTACAATGCTGTAGAAAGAGAAATTGAATCAATGCTAGAAGAAATATCTTTTGCAAATTCAAAGAAGGATAAAATAACAGACAGACTAGCAACACTATCTCAAAACACAGAAACAAACAACTTAGCAATCACCCAAATGCTTTACAGTTTCAAAACAATTAAAGAAGATATTTCTTCAGTAAAAGAAACTGGAGCAGGAAAAATAGTAAATCCAATAGATTCTGAAATAAAACCAATCACAACAGAAAAGACCCATCTTAACTTCATATTCCCAACATTACTAATTATGATCATGATGTTTGTATCAATATTACTAACATCCACATTAGAAATAAGAGAAAAAACTTCAAAAGTTTATTTCAAGAACTTCATAACTCCGACATCGGAAACTTCATTTACGATAAGCAATTACCTAACTAATTTAATCATCATCTCATTACAAACTACAATTTTAGTTGGTGCCTCTGCATTTTTCTTTTACAAAGAAATATTTTCCACCTTACATTTATTAATTCCTGCTTTACTAATCATAGCTTCAATATTCCTTTTCATTGGAATAATGTTGGGAAGTATTTTTAGAACAGAAGAAACAAATACAATTACTGCAATATCCTTAGGTTTTATCATGGTATTCTTTTCATCAGCAATACTGCCAATTGAAACATTGTCGCCTATAATAAAGAATATTGCCTCATTCAATCCATTTTACATTAGCGAAAGCTTATTAAATCAAATTATTTTATTCCAATCTCAATTAAAGAATGTATCAAGTTATTTCTTGACGCTTTCCCTATATTTAGCGGGAACAATAATTGCAACAATAATAGTAAAAAAAATATCAAAAAGAAGACAATGAAACCAATAGAAATTTGTACAGTAGGAGGATATAATGAAGTAGGTAGAAACATGACTGCAATCAATGCAGACGGAGAAAGTGTTGTCTGCGATATCGGATTCAACGTACAAAAAGTAGTAGAATATCAGGAAGAATGTAAAACTCAAGAAGCATATACAAAAGAACTTCTAATGAGTATTGATGCAGTTCCAAATATCAACAAAATTAAATCTTGGATACCCAATACAAAAGCAATTCTAGCAAGTCATTGTCATTTAGACCATATTGGAGGAATTCAATATTTAGCAAAAGATTTCAAAGCACCAATTGTTTCAACTCCTTTCACTATGAGTGTGATTGATAATCAAATGAAATCAGATTCAATCAAACTACCAAATAAACAAGTAAAAGTAAAACCAAATAATACCTTTAATGCTTCTAAAAATCTTAAAGTGGAATTCATAGACATTCCACATTCAACATTGCAAACCTCTTTATTGGCAGTTCACACGCCCCAAGGAGTTGTGCTTTATGCTACTGATTGGAAATTTGATAACAAACCAGTAATTGGAAACAAGCCCAACTACAAGAGATTAAAAGAATTAGGAAGCATGGGTGTAAAGGCAATGGTTATTGATTCATTATACTCTAAAGAAGATATCAAAACACCTTCAGAAAGCATTGCAAGAGAATTATTAAAAGACGTATTATTAGAAACTGCAAATCAAGATTCGGCAATAGTTACAAGTTGTTTTGCATCCCACATTGCAAGATTAAAATCAATAATTGAATTCGGTAGAAAAATAAATAGAAAAGTAGTAATTTTGGGGAGAAGCTTTGGAAAATATATTGAAGCAGCTGAACAAGCAAACTTAACAAAACTTTCAAATCAAGCAGAAATTCTAAGTTACAGATCCGCAATTAATAGAAAACTTGCAGAAATTAACAAAAAAGGACCAGAAAATTATATCATTGTTTGTACTGGCGGACAAGGAGAAACAAACTCAGTTCTTTCAAGAATGGTTAGAGGAGAAACTAAATTTAAATTCTACTCAGAAGACCAAGTAATTTTCTCAAACAGATTAATTCCTGTTGAACCTAACTTAACAAACAGGGCAGGAATGGAAACTCAACTAAAAGATTTAGGAGTAAGAATCTTCAAAGATGTTCATGTTTCAGGACATTGTGCTAAAGAAGATATCAGAGAAATGATCAATTTAACAAACCCAGAAAATATAATTCCTTGTCATGGATTTGACAAACTTATGCAACCTGCATGCGACTTGGGTATTGAAATGGGTTACAAAATGGACAGAGATCTTCACCTAATGAGAAATGGTGAAAAAATAATCATAGAGTAATGATTATTATTCTAAATGCTTCTTTCACCCAATAAATCTATATAAAACACCCAAAACACAAAATTCTAGCAGGGGGACAACATATGAACGAACAGCTAGATAGCTCTAAATTCAGATTTGCTCATTTAGCTGACTGCCACATTGGTGGTTGGAAAGAAGACAAATTAAAAGAACTTTCAATAAAAAGTTTTGAAAAAACAATAAACAAAATCATAGAAGAAAACTTAGATTTCTTAATAATATCTGGAGATCTATTTAATACTTCCATCCCTTCAGTTGATGCACTAAAACAAGTAGCCCTTTCATTAAGACAATTAAAAGAAAACAGTATTCCTACATATATCATTCCTGGAAGCCATGATTTTTCTCCCTCAGGAAAAACCATGTTAGACGTCTTAGAAAATGCAGGACTCTGCACAAATGTTTACAAATACAATGAAACTACAAAAAAATTAGAAATAACATATCACCAATTACCTAATCAAGAAAAAATTGCATTAACTGGAATTTGTGGATTATCCGGAGGATTAGAAAAATTAAAGTATGAAGAACTATCAAATAAAGAAGAACTAGAGAATCTTCCAAATTTTAAAATATTTTTATTTCACACATTATTAACAGAATTAAAACCCTCAACAAATGATTGGGAAAAGGTTCCTTCAGAACCATTATCCCTATTACCAAAAAATTTCAACTACTATCCTGGAGGACATCCCCATTTTATTCATCAAAAATCAACTTCAGAACACCCCCTAATTACCTATCCTGGACCTCTCTTCCCAAATAATTTCAAAGAATTAGAAGAATTGAAACAGGGAGGATTTTACATCTGCGAGGTAAATTCAAATAGTAAAATCACATTAACACACACTCCAATCAAACTCAAAGAAACAATTCCTTTAAACATAAATGCAAACGATAAAACTTCAGAACAGGTAGCAGAAGAAATCAAAGAAAATCTAAATCAACTAAATATAGAAAATTGCATTGTAACATTGAGAGTTGCAGGAACATTAAAAGCAGGAAAAGCTTCAGATATAAAATTCAAAAAGATATTAGAAAACAACAACGCATACATAATTCTAAAAAATACTTCAAAATTAAAAACCAAACAATTCTCAGAAATAAAAATTAAAGAAGGAACAATTGAAGAAGTTGAAGATTCAATCATCAAAGAACATATTGGGCAAATTGAAATTCCAGACATACAACTAAATGAAAATCAAGAATTATTAACCTCTCAACTAATGACTTCATTAAACAAAGAAAAAGTAGAAGGAGAAAAGAACATAGATTTTGAAAACAGAATTAAAAAAGATTTAATAGAAATATTCAATTTAAGGGAAGTATTTAATCAATGATAATAAAAAAAATAAAGCTCACAAATGTTCGTTCATATAAAGATGAAGAAATTTCTTTTCCAGAAGGATCCACATTACTTTCAGGAAACATAGGCTCAGGCAAATCAACAATACTTTTAGCAATGGATTTTGCATTATTTGGAATTAGCCATGAACTGCCAGGAAAAGCCCTCCTAAGACAAGGAGAATCAGAAGGGTCTGTAGAGCTAACTTTCAAAATAAATGAAAAGGAAATCGTCATTAAAAGAAACCTCAAAAAAACGCCAACCTCTGTTTCTCAAGAATCAGGACAAATTACCATTGGAAACGACAAACATGAATTAACAGCAATGGAATTAAAGCAAAAAGTAATAGAACTTCTAAACTATCCCCAGGACCTTTTAACAAAAACAAAATCTTCAGTATATCACTACACAGTTTATTCTCCTCAAGAAAAAATGAAAGAAATTCTTTTAGGAAAAAAAGAAGAAAGATTAGAAATACTAAGAAGGGTTTTTGGAATTGATAAATACAAAAAAGTAAGGGATAATGCGCAATTATTTTTAACTGCATTAAAACAAAAATCAAAAGAAATTGCTGCAAGTGTTGCAGACTTAGAACAAAAACAAGAAGAACTTGCAGAAAAAACTCAAAGGAAAGAAGAATTAACAAATTCAATAACTAAAATTCAACCACAAATAACTGAAGAAAAAAACAAAATAGAAATTAAAAAACAAGAAATATCATTATTAGAACAAAAGCAAAAAGAAGTAGATCAACTAAAACATGAACTAGAAAAAACAATTCTTTCATTAACTCATAAAACTCAGGCCCTTTCAAACCAAAAAATTAAATTAGGAAGTTTAAACAAAGAACTTGTAGAATTAACAGAAGAAGTAAAAAATTTACCAGTTTCAGATCCCTCATTAAAAGATAAAATAGAAATTCTTCAAACTCAAATCAAAACATTAGAAGACCAGAACATATTCTCACAAAGAAGGTCTGCAGAGCTAGAAATACTGAAGAAAGGCCATGAAGAAATTTGTCATAAAATTAGTGCATTAGATAACTGCCCATTATGTAAACAGACAGTAGAAGGAGAACATAAACACAACATAACCAAAGAGGAGACGTCTAAGGCAGAAAAATTAGACCTAGAATTAGACGCATTAAAGAGAAAATTAAAAGAAAATCACCAAGAATTAACAAATAAGAAACAAGAACTATTACAGATTCAACAAAACCTTCATAATCAAGGACTAGTAGAATTAAAAGGAAAAAACCTTTCAAACAAAAAAGAAGAATTAGAAAACTTAACACCTTTGATTGAATCTACTAAAAAAGAAATAAGTGAGCTTACAGACAAAAAACAATTATTAGAACCAAAAATACCAGTTTTAACAACAATTGATACAAGCAAACAAAAACAAGAACTAGAAACAATAAACAACCAATTAAAAGAATTTGAAATAAAAAATGCTTCCATGAATGCAGAACTTAACACCTTAACCAACATCATCCTAACAATACAGAAAGAAGTAGATTCTAAAAAAACTGCAAGAGAGAATATTGCAAAACTAATGCAAATAAGAGAATGGTTAGAAAAACAATTCATCAACATGACAATCTTAATGGAAAAGAACATAATGCTAAAAGTCCATTCAGAACTAGAAAACTTAATCCAAAAATGGTTCTCAATGTTGGTAGATTCGGAATCAATCAAGATAAGATTAGATGAAGAATTCACTCCAATCATTGAACAAAATGGCCACGAAACAGACTATTTACATCTCTCAGGAGGAGAAAAAACTGCGGCAGCACTTTCCTACAGATTAGCATTAAATCAAGTGTTAAACACTTTAATGACCACAATTAACACCAAGAACCTCTTAATGCTTGACGAACCTACAGATGGATTCTCTCAAGAACAATTAGAACGTATGAGAAACATATTAGAAGAACTTAACACTAAACAAACAATAATTGTTTCTCACGATCCTAAAGTAGAAAGTTTTGTAGATAATGTAGTTAGATTAGAAAAGAACGAACACATAACTTCTATTATGAATACCTAACGTAATCACTTATTCTTACTTCATCTATTAAGCCATCAAAATAGATTGGTAAGTTATTATTGATTGTGCTCCAACCAATAGTTACTTCTAACGAAGATTCAACATAGTTACTAAATTGCTGAGAACCACATTCAACTCCATTAATATATGTCCTTACCTCATTTCCATCCCACACGCCTGCAACATGCTGCCAAACTCCTTCTTGTACTAAACTTCCAGAACAAACAGCAGTATCCTGTCCACCACTATCGTCACCATCAGAAATGTGAAATAATAAATCCCTATTACTATTTACTCTTAACAACCACCCTCCATTGTTCCAATTCCAATTTCCAACTATAGTTCTGTAAGCTTGTCCTACAACATTTGGATCAGGCAAACTTCTTGGTTTAATCCAAGCTTCAACTGTAATCATTCCATTTCCAATTGTATCTAAATCAGTTCCAGTAACTCCTGTTTTAATCTGATCATCATAACCATTAAAATCAACTGCACCCCCATAATATCCGTTATCCCATTTATTAGTATACTTCACAGGATTAGAAGTTAAAATTATATCATCAACTCGAGTTTTAGAATTACCAGAACTATCACCATAATTCATCAAAAACAATATCTTTGCATATTTTGTTCCCCTCCACCACTTACTTAAATTAGTACTAGTTGTATCTTCTCCCTGAGTAGTAGAAGAATATTTTGTCCATGAAGTGCCAGGTTTATTACCTGCAGCAGCAGTATACATATACGTGCCTCCATCTTGATGCTGTCTAACATTGGTTCCAGCAACTGCACTTACTCCGACTGTTTGTCCACCACATAAATTTACTTCCCAATAATCTGTTTTATCAACCACAGTAATATTACACACATCTTTAACACCCATCTTATTACTTAGATTACTGTTAGGCATATCATTAAAATTTCCAGAATTATCAGTATTGAATGCAACATACCGATAATAGGAACTAGCAGTATTCCATTTACTAGCATCTAAAACTTTCAAAGTAGTGTCTGTAGATTTAACATCATCATACAAACTAGTATCAGTTCCAGCAATATCAAAAACATATCTCCTAACAATAATATTTTTATTTTCATCATAAGGAACATATCCAAAATAAATTTTAGAATCTCCAGTACCATATTTCATAAACCACCCTTCAAGATTATATTCAGTATTCATATCAATCGGAAACAATTCATCTGAAAAAACAACATGAGATTTTTCATCATAAAATGAATAAGTTCCATTATGTGCATACAATTCATTCACGCCTTCAAAGCCAGGAGATTCTTGAAAATTAAGCAAATCTCCAGTTTCAGCACCACGATTATCCACTAAATCTCCAATTGTAATTAAAGTTCCATCATAGCCATTACTAGTTTCGTCTCTAATCAAAGCACCGTCCCCTTCATCAAACTTATACAATAATTGTGTAACTCCATCAGAAACATAGCCTCCAGAACCACCGTTCCCTCCAGTTCCGCCACTATATCCTCCAGAATTTCCACCTTGAATTATAGCAGTAATGTCCGCAACTTTTGAATGTCCAATACTACTTCCATCAAAACTATACTCAAAATTCAACGGGCCTTCAAAAACTCCATCAGAAAATGTACAGCCACTTACACTCAAAAACTTTTCATCACCATTCAAAATAGAAGGAGTATCTGATCCAATAGTACAAGAAGGAACATCAAAAGAAAAACTATCTATATTTTTTCCTTGGCCATTCAAAACTTTCAGTTGTATACTTCCCTCATCAACTAAAAAATCTTTACATAAAAATCCAGGACCCATTAAACATTTTTCATTAACAAACATTTTATGTCCTCCAAAAGTAAACCACGACGAACTAATTACTAACAACACTACAACCAATGCCCAACCATATGTTGTAATAAATTCTAAAGCACTTTGTCCTTTTTTATTCATCAACCATACCTCACAATATCACTTATCCTAAAATCATCAACCACCGTATCTATCCACCCATAAGTTGAACCCCAATTTCCAACATAAATCCCATCTTCATAATTATCAGGAAAATAATTTACAACATTTGATTTCTTCGCAACACTATTTCCATCAATAAACATCTCAATATATCCTCCTTCAGCATATTTATCCCATGTAACTGCAAAATGGTGCCATCCTTCATTCAAAGTATCGACAACTGCTATTGAAGTCCCACTTCCAGAAGAGTCACTTATTGCAAAATTCCAATTATTATTACTTAAATGCCCCAGAGAAAATCTATTTGAATAACATCCAGAACCACAAGACCCCCTATGTGCAAAAACATACCTATTTTGTACAGTATCTCTTATTCCACCATTAACATAAACCCACATTTCAACAGTTCCAATACTTAAATCCAAAGTATTTGGATCCGCAGGATATTTCAACAAATCATTTCCGTTCCCAGCAAAGGGACTTGCAACAGTTCCTTTTTCAAGTTGTATATTATCAATATAAAAACTATCTCCTCCAGGTTGAGAAGTACTATAAGGGAATTTTCCAATTGCCAATTCTCTAAAACAAGATTCTCCGTCACAAGCAGTTGCAAAATTATTATCTACATAAATATCGTCAGAGTAATATTGCCAAGAAGAATACTCTCCTGCAAGAATATAATCCCAATTTATTGAAGGATAACCCTTTCCCATAGAACACCAACCCACAGTATAGCAAACATGTAACATTAAATTTGAAGGAAAACTTCCCATGTACATAAAACTTAGACTATAATTTTGGCCATAATTTAAATTAAGATGTGTATATAATGGGTTAGAACTATAACTCCCATACCTAATTCCACCATACATCACCTTGTTGGTATTTTGTGCACATAATGTATCTTCTTCATTATAAACATCAGGTTTAGCTCCACAAACATGGTTTCCACAGTTAGTTACACATGCACTGGAGTAACTACATGTTTTATTTACAGGATCCCAAGTGCAATAACTTTTGTAATTGCAAGTAATTTCATCACAAAAACCTGGCCAAAATAAATTTCCTGTACGAGTAGTCACTCCACTTGTATCTCCCCTATAAGAAAATTTGTCATTAGTTCCAACATAAACAACAGCACTATTTTGTACATAGGGATACCAATAAATAGGCAAACTTCCTTCAAAATCACCATTAGAAATCAAATTAGTTTTTTGTTCAACAAATGCAGCTTGACCATTAACTCCATTAACTAAGGTAACATTAATTTCACTTAATGGACTTCCACCAACACAATTAAAATCAACATCAAAATCACACAACAACAAAGTAGCTCCATCGGCATTAGGATCATAGGTTCCATCATTCCCTCCACCATTCCAATCTCCTCCAGGGCTTCCACCACTAGAACTTCCATCTCCACTATATCCTTGAGTTGTTCCACCTTCAACAACACTTACAATATTTGCAGATTTAGTATGAGTAACACTACTTTCTTCAAGAGTATAAGTTACAAAAACGTCATTTTCTTCAAATAATTCTCCGCCTTCAAAATCACAATCAGCTAAAGTAAATGTAACATATTTCCCAACTTCAAAATATTCATCATAAGAAGGAATATTACAATCTGCATGAGTTATTTGCATAGAGCTATAATCCCATCCAACATCATTAAGTACAGTCAAACTCATTGAATCTTCAGTTATGCGAATATCACCACAATTTAAACCAGGGACAATAACACACTCTTCACGAACGAACATAGCCCTATCAAATTCAAAAAATAACATCAAAGAAACAGCACCCATAATCAACAAAAATATTATCCACCCATAAGAAATTAAGAATTCAGTAGCTGCCTGTCCTTTTTTACCAATCACCATAACAAAATAGACCTTTTTAAGTTATTTAAATATTCTCAAAATGCCCAGTTTTAAAGTTTATAAAACAAAAGTTAAACAGTTTAAAAAATCACAATAATCTTTATATTCTCAACAATAATCCACTACAAAGGAGTAAAATGAAATTAAGAATATTATCTCTAATTACGTTATTAATGCTAATAATTCCGACCATAGTGTTAGCAGAAAATGAAATAGTTACTGCTGTGGTAGATATTTCCAATGAAGCAGAACCGGGAGGAACTGCACAATTTCAGATTCAGATAAAAAACCACCAAAATGAAAGAGATATTTACAAAATAAATTATGATGATCTCTCAGTTCACCCCTTCTCGGATTTTACAAGAAATATCATTTTAACAAATCCCCAAATAAAATTAGATTCAGAACAAACAGGAATTTTTGATGTAGAAATAAACATTTTAGAAACTGCAAATCAAGATACAAACTATAACACAAAATTTACGATTTCTTCCGTAACAAAACCAGAAGTTACTCAAGACATCCTTATCAAAACATATGTTGTTTCTCCGGAAGATGTAATCATGATTTTTCCAGATTTGCCAGAAACAATAATTCCTGGAGAAGAATATGATATTAAAATTAGATTAATGAATAGGGGAAATGCATACTTAGAAAATTATGAAATTTTAATCACTAGTGACTTACCACAACTACAAAAAAACTTCATTGCCAATTTTGCGCCACAAGAAGAAATAATTGAAACATTCAAAATAAAGACAGGAGAGACCGCCAAACCTAAAGATTATGTAATTAATGTAAAAGTTTATGATACAGAAAGCAAAACAAGAGGATCTTATTCTTCAGCAATAACTTTAGAAAGAAATGAAAATACAGAAGAAAAAATAAACGAAGATTTGGGATTTTTATCTAAAACAATTTTACTTACAAGAAAAAATAATGGAAATATCAAACTATTAGAAAAAATAGAATATAAGAAAAATTTCTTTTCAAGAATTTTCACTAAAGTAACTCCTGAACCAGTAATGGAATCTGGAAAATATGTTTGGAATATTGAATTAGAACCAGGAGAAAAGTTTACTGCAAATGTAAAATCTAATTATCGTCCAATATTATATGGAATAATCATTATAATTCTAGCAACATTAGGCATGAATAATTTATTAGATAAATCTGTGATTATAAGAAAAAGAATGTTCAAAATTAAAAGAACTGTTGACGGATTGTCTGAACTAAAAATCTTAATACATTTAAGAAATGGAAAAGCAACACCTTTAGAAAACGTAAGAATATTAGATGTTCTTCCAAATTCTTTAGAACCCACAAACGAATTTGGAACACTTCAACCTTCAAAAGTTCAACAAGGAACAAGAGGAAGGAGGTTAATCTGGGAGATAGGGACTTTGGCACCGCATGAAGAAAGAATAATTTCCTACAAAGTAAAGTCCAAAGTAAGATTAATAGGAGAAACAAATTTACCTCCTTCAATGGTACAATATACCAACAATAAAGGAAAGATAGTCTCAGAAAGATCTGCAACTATGGCGCTACATCATTCTTCAAAAAAGACCATTTAACAAAACGCATTTACTCTATTTACCTTCTAAGCTAAAGAGATTTATAAAACAAAAAATTAATTGAATTCTATGGATTTCCATAAAAAAGCATTATTAAAGAAATTAAAAATATTAGCAAAAGATTTGGGCAGAAGGCCAACAAAACACGATAGTGGTAAAATATATCACCAAAGCAGAAAACATTTCGGTTCATGAAATAAATTAATGAAATCTGCAAATTATGAGGTAAAAAATAAGCAATGTGCAAGAATACCTTCAAAATTAACAAACAATCTTTCCTATTTTTTAGGACTTTTAATCACGGACGGACATTTACAATATTCAATACATAATAAAAGAAAAACTAGGAAATCATGCGTACAATTATTCACCAGTTATGAAGAAGAAATAGAAACGATATTAGAATTAAATTACAAAATATTTAATTACATTTCTTTTGCAAGTGGGAGAAAAAATGGATTCAATAAAAAAACAAATTTCCAAATATTAATAAATTCTAAAAAGCTTACAGAAAAATTAAAATCTAGATTTGAAATTCCTACAGGGAATAAATCTTTAATTATCAGAATACCCAAAATAATTTTAAATTCAAAAAAAGAATACAGATTAAATTTTTTGAGAGGCATTATTGATGGAGATGGTTCAATCAAACCAAAATATTCTCAAATTTCAGTTAGTTCGGGATCACAATTATTTTTAAAGGATTTAAAAAATTTACTTACTTCCCTAAATATTAAATCAGGAAGTGTAAGAAAAGAAAAATCTTGCTACGTTCTTTCTATATCAAATAAAAAAGGGATAGAAAAAATATATCATGAGTGCTATAAAAATGCAATTTATTGTTATCCGAGAAAATTGATGAGTTTAGAAAAAGCAATATTTAAAAAGGTAAATAAATGCTCTATTCTCTAACTCCCATTGTAGTTCAACGGTAGAACGTTCGGCTGTAGATACTATTTGACGTTGCATCTAGCAAAGGATGAAAATTAGTCAGCTGAAACCGAAAGGTTCCAGGTTCAAATCCCGGCAATGGGATATACTCTTTTTTAAATAAACAAAAAAACCAAAACCCTTATATACCCTTCAGAAACACAAATTCCCATAATGGCTCAGTCTTTTAAAATATCAACCTCTTATGTTCATATTATTAACTTAGACTGTAGACTATAATAAAAACGCTCTAGTAGTGTAATGGCTATCATACGGCCCTGTCGAGGCCGTGACGCGGGTTCGATTCCCGCCTAGGGCGCTTTTAGCCCAAAAAATGGGCCGGTAGCTCAGCCTGGCTTAGAGCACTTGGCTTTTAACCAAGGGGTCGAGGGTTCAAATCCCTTCCGGCCCGCTAACAACAAAGAAAATGGCAGAAAAAGTAAAACCAACAACAATAAATCACATACTTGTTCCAAAACAAGTAATTTGTGACGAAGAAGAAGTATCAAAAGTACTTTCTAAATATAACATAAGAAAAGATCAACTGCCAAAAGTTAGCATTAAAGACCCTTCAATTCTTGCTCTTGAAGTAGAAGCAGGAGATGTAATTAAAATAAGCAGAAGTAGCCAAACAGAACCAACATCAGTATTCTACAGGGTGGTTGTATAAATGGATATTGGTAAAGAGATTATTAAAAAATATTATGAAACAAATAGTGTAATCTCTGCAGATGTAAATTCTTTTAATAATTTTGTAGAAAGTGAATTACAAAAAGTAGTTGATGAAATTGGAGACATAATTCCTGCAGTAATTCCTGCAGACATGGACGATTTCAGAATTAAATTTGATAAGATTTGGATTGAAAAACCAGAAATCACTGAAGCTGATGGAAGTAAAAGAGATATTTATCCTTCAGAAGCAAGACTAAGAAAACTAACATATTCAGGACCAATCTATTTAGAAGTTTCCGCACACATTGATGGAGTTCAAAGAGAAACATTCACAACACAAGTTGGAAAATTACCGATCATGCTTCACAGCAAATACTGTCATTTAGACAAACTTTCTAAAGAAGACTTAATCAAAAATGGAGAAGATCCTGACGATGTTGGAGGATACTTTGTTCTAAATGGAAATGAAAGAGTGTTAATCACAGTAGAAGATTTAGTATCAAATAGAATGTTTGTAGAAAAGATTACTACAGGCCCAGTAAAATTCTCAGCAAGAATCTTTTCAGAAAAAGGATCATATAGAGTTCCTCACTTAATTGAACAAACAAAGGACGGAATAATTAACCTATCACTTACAAGATTAAAGAAAATCCCTATTATGGCTGTAATTAAGGCTCTAGGGCTAAACAAAGATTCTGAGATTATGCAACAAATTGATTTAGAAGAAATGCATGATGATGTTTTTGTAAATTTATACAGTGCAATTGATCTAAAAAACAATGAAGAAGCTTTAGATTTCGTTGGTAAAAAAATGGGAATTAACCAACCTCCAGAGGTTAGAGCAGAAAAAACTTTAGAAAATTTAGACAAATATTTATTACCTCACATGGGATTAACTCCTGAAGATAGAAAGAAAAAAGCAATTAACCTTTGTAAAATAATCAAAAGGTTCTTACTAATAACTAAAAAGGATTTGGACAACCAAGACATTGACCATTACATGCATAAAAGATTAAAATTATCTGGAGATTTAATGATTGATTTATTCAGAGTCCATCTAAGAGCTTTAGTTAATGATATAATGTACAACTTCCAAAGATTAGTAAAACGTACAAAATTTACTTCACTAAATATAATTATTAGAGATAAATTACTTACTTCAAGAATTAACAGTGCAATGGCTACTGGTGTTTGGGTTGGAGGAAGAAAAGGTCTTTCACAAAACTTAGACAGAACAAATTATTTATCTTCACTTTCACACTTACAAAGAGTTAACTCTTTACTTTCAGCAACACAAGAAAACTTTGCAGCAAGGGCATTGCATGCAACTCATTGGGGAAGACTTTGTGCAATTGAAACACCAGAAGGAACGCCTATTGGGTTAAAGAAAAATCAGGCATTGATGGTAGACATTACTTCAAAAGATCTTGATGAAAACAAAATTGTAAAATCACTTAAGGGACTAGGATTAGAAGGAGGAGAAAATGAGCAATAAAACAGATGTATACATGAGAGAAGTATTTATTGGACAAGTTGATTCTCCAGAAGAGTTTATTAAAAAAGTTAAACAAGAAAGAAGAGAAGGAAAAATTCCAGAAATTCTAAATATTAATTATAACAAAGATCTTAATGAAATTATTGTAGAAGTTTCAAGAGGCCGTTCAAGAAGACCAGTTATTATTATTGAAAATGGTAAAAGTAAATTAACTGAAGACCATGTAAAGAAATTAATAAGTAATGAAATTAAATGGTCAGACTTAAAGAAAGAAGGGGTTATTGAATACTTAGATGCAGCTGAAGAAGAAAACTGTTTCATTGCATTAAGTGAAGATCAAATAACCAAAGAACACAGCCATTTAGAAATTAGTCCAATTCTTATCATGGGACTAACCACATCAATTGTACCTTTCTCAAATTATGGGCAGAGTGCACGTCTTAATAGAGGATCAAAATCACAGAAGCAATCATTAGGATTATATGCTTCAAATTATTTAATTAGAATTGATACGGATGCTAATGTATTACATTACCCTGCAAACCCAATTGTAAAAACATGTAACTCAAACATTGCAGGTCAAGAAAACCACCCTGCAGGACAAAACCTAGTAATTGCATTAATGAGTTATGAAGGTTACAACATGCAGGATTCATTAATTCTTAACAGGGGATCTCTAAATAGAGGAATGGGAAGATCAACATACTTCAAACCTTACTCAGTAGAAGAATTAAGATATTCTGGAGGATTAAGTGATAGAATTTGTGTTCCAGATAAAGAAGTTAAAGGTTACAAAGCTGAAGAAGATTATAGATTACTGGAAGAAGATGGAATTGTTTATCCAGAAGCAACAATCACAGAATCAGATATTATTATTGGAAGAACTTCACCGCCTAGATTCTTAGGAGAAATGGATGAGTTTAGTATTTCTGCAAATAGATTAAGAGACAGCTCAGTTAAAATCAAACCTGGAGAGAATGGTAAGGTAGATATGGTGGTTGTTACAGATAATGAAGAAGGAAACAGATTAGTCCAACTTAGAATCAGACACGATAGAATTCCAGAAATAGGAGATAAGTTTGCATCACGTCACGGACAAAAAGGAGTTGTAGGATTAATGGTTCCGCAACAAGACATGCCATTTACAGTTTCAGGAATCACACCAGATTTAATTTTCTCACCACATTCCATTCCATCTCGTATGACTGTATCCCATTTAATTGAGGCAGTTGCAGGAAAAGCAGGAGCATTAAGTGCAGAAAGAGTAGATGCAAGTGCATTCTCCAATAAATCAGAAGAAAGTCTAAGAGAAATGTTAAGTGAAATGGGCTTTAGAGAAGATGGAACAGAAAGAATGGTTAATGGAATTACTGGAGAAGAATTCGAAGCGAAAATATTCATTGGAAACATGTTCTATTTAAGATTAAAACACATGGTAGGAAACAAACTTCACGCACGTGGAGCTGGAAGAATCCAACTATTAACTAGACAACCTATCGAAGGTCGTGCTAAAGGTGGAGGATTGAGATTAGGAGAAATGGAGAAAGACTGTTTTGTAGCACATGGTGCATCCTTACTACTTAAAGAAAGATTCGATTCAGATAGAACTGTAGTACCAATTTGTAGTTCATGTGGGCTTATTGCAGTCCATGATGTATTCAGAAAGAAAACATTCTGTCACAGATGTGGTGGAAACGTAGAAGTTAATAATGTAGAAATGTCTTATGCATTCAAATTATTAATGGATGAAATAAGATCAATGGGAATTATTCCTAATGTAAAACTAAAAAACAAATACTAAAATGGCTGAAAAAATATACAAGAAAATAGACGAAATTGACTTTAGTATGCAAAGTCCAGATTTCATAAAAGAAACTTCATCTGCAAAGATAGTTACTGCTGAACTTTACGAAAGAGAAGGTTATCCTGTAGACGGAGGATTAATGGATGTTCGTCTAGGTGTTATTGATCCAGGATTAAGATGTAAAACTTGTGGCGGAAAATTAAAAGAATGTATGGGTCATTTTGGACATATAGAATTAGCAAGACCTGTTATGCACATCAATTATGCAACTCACGCTTACAACGCAATGAGAAGCACCTGTAATGAATGTTATAGAGTTAAATTAAACCAAGTAAAATTAGACGATTATGCAGAAAAAATTAAGTTCGCGCAAAAGTTAGGCGATTATGACAGAGTAAGAAAGCTAACAAAAGAAGTTTTAGCAAAATCAAGATTAATTAAAAAATGTCCTCACTGTAAGGCAAAACAAGAAGCAGTAAAAATTGAAAAACCTACAACATATACACAAGGAGAACATAGAGTAAATCCTATTCAAGTTAGAGAAAGATTAGAAAAAATTAGCAATGAAGATGCAATTCTTTTAGGATTCAATCCTAAAACATCAAGACCTGAATGGATGGTAATGAGTGTTCTGCCAATTCCGCCTGTAACAATGAGGCCTTCTATTACATTAGAAAGTGGAGAACGTTCAGAAGACGATCTAACTCACAAGTTAGGAGACATTGTAAGAATCAACCAAAGATTATTCGAAAACATTAATGCTGGAGCTCCTGAAATGATCATTGAAGATCTATGGGACCTATTACAATACCACATTACAACATATCTAGATAATAGTGTATCAAGCGTACCACCTGCAAGACACAGATCAGGTCAAGCGCTAAAAACATTAACAGAAAGAATTAAATCCAAAGAAGGAAGATTCCGTAACAACTTAGCAGGAAAGCGTGTAAATTATGCGGCACGTACAGTTATTAGTCCTGATCCTTGCATCGGATTTAATGATGTAGGAATTCCAGAAAGTGTTGCAACCGAATTAACAATTCCAGAAAGAGTAACAGAATGGAATAAAGAATGGTTATTAAAATTGATTAAAAATGGTCCAACACAATACCCTGGAGCAAATTATGTTATTTGGCCTGACGGTAAGAAGAAGAAGATCACAGAAGAAACTATTGAACAAATTTTAGAAGAATTACAACATGGATTCAAAGTTGAAAGACATTTAATTGATGGAGATCAAGCATTATTCAATAGACAACCAAGTCTTCATAGAATGAGTTTAATGTGTCACAGAATTAAAGTTCTACCAGGCAGATCATTCAGAATGAATCCTTCCGTGTGTAATCCATATAACGCGGACTTCGATGGAGATGAAATGAACCTACACGTTCCTCAAACTGAAGAAGCACGTGCAGAAGCAGAAGTATTAATGGAAGTACAAACACAATTAATTACTCCTAAGAATGGATACAATATAATCGGATGTGTAGAAGACTCAATTACTGGATGTTACTTACTAACACGTACAAAAGAAATGAGCAAAATAGAAGCAATTGATTTACTAACTTCAATTGGAATCGACAATGTTAAATTTTCAAAAGAAAAAGTTAGTGGTTCAGAAGTATTCAGTACAGTTCTACCAGAAGATTTCAATTTCATTAGAAAAAACAAACAAGGCGAAACCACTGTTAGAGTTAAAAATGGTAAATTAGAACATGGAATTATCGATAAAAACACCATCGGAGAAAATAATGGAGAACTTATCAGAGAATTTTACAGAAAATATGGACAAGATAGAACAATCGAACTATTGGGAAACATTTTCCAATTAGGAATTCAAATATTATTAAAGAAAGGTTTTAGTACAGGAGTATCAGATACAGATATCCCTAAAGAAGCTATCAAAAAAGTAGATAGCAAAGTTCAGAAAGCATACAATAAACTTGATGAACATATTGAATCTTACAAAAAAGGCAAAATAGAAGTTTTACCAGGTAAAACAGAATTAGAGACTCTAGAAATTAGAGCGATGGAAATTCTAAACAAAACAAGAACAGAAGTTGGAGACTACATTACTGAATTAGTTGGTGAAGGAAACCCAACACTAACCATGGCACAATCAGGTGCAAGAGGAAATGTTCTAAACTTTACCCAAATGACTGGATGTATTGGACAACAGGCACTTGGAGGTAAAAGAATTACCAGAGGGTATAGGGGAAGAACACTATCATCTTTCAAAGAAGGAGACTTAGGTCCAGAAGCAAGAGGATTTGTAAAAAATACTTTCAAGAGAGGAATCACCCCTACAGAATTCTTTTTCCACGCTATGACTGGAAGAGATTCACTGATGGATACTGCTTTACGTACACCTAAATCCGGTTACCTTTACAGAAGATTAGCAAACGCATTACAAGATTTAAAGATCGAATATGATAGAACAGTTAGAAATGCGACAAAAGACATTATTCAATTCCAATATGGAGATGATTCAATTGATGTTTCCAAATCAGAAGGTGGAACAATTAATGTAGTAAATGCAATTCACGATGTGCTAGGAGAGAATGTATAAAATGGAAGATCTATACAAAGAATATGTAGGAAAACTCCCTGGAAAAATCCTGAACGATATGGAAAAAGAAGCTAAAGTGAGAGATCTAAAACCTGCACAAGTAAAAAAAGTATTAGAATATTTAATTGAACAATATAATCAAGCAAAAATAGATCCTGGTGAGGCTATCGGTATTATTACTGCAGAATCATTTGGAGAACCAGGTACTCAGATGACTTTAAACGTGTTCCACTTCGCTGGAGTAGCTGAAGTATCCGTAACACAAGGACTACCAAGACTTATCGAAATTCTAGACGCAAGAAAAACAATCAAAACTCCTTCGATGGAAATTTGCATAAAAAAAGAATTTGCAAAGGAACCTACACAAGTAAAAAAAGTAGCTGCACAAATCAAAGAAACTTTACTAAAAGAAGTTGCTGAAGAATTTAACATCAATGTTTCTAAAATGCAATTAGAAGTTAAATTAAACAAAGCAAGAATAAAAGAAATTAAAGCAAAACCTGAAGATATAATTGAAAATTTAGAAAACGCAATCAAGAAAATTTCCATCAAAAAAACTGACGAAGGATTTACAATTAAACCTGAAGAAAGTTCAGATCATGAACTTATGGAACTTTACAAACTTAAAGAAAAATTAAAAGAAACCTACATTAAAGGAATTAAGGGTATAACTCACGTATTACCTGTTAAGAGAGGTTCAGAGTTTATTATTATTACTGCAGGAACAAACCTAGCAGACGTACTAAAAGTTCCAGAAGTAGATTCTTCAAGAACTAGCACAAACGATTTACATGAAACTGCTAAAGTTTTAGGAATTGAGGCGGCAAGACAAACAATAATCAACGAAGCTGGAAAAGTAATTGAAGACCAAGGATTGGATGTAGATATCAGACACATTTTATGTATCGCAGATACCATGTGTAGATCAGGAGTTATCAAAGGAATTACTCGTTCAGGAATTACTGGAGAAAAGAAATCAGTATTAGCAAAGGCTTCTTTCGAAACTCCACTACCTCATTTAGTAAATGCTTCACTTTTAGGAGAAAATGATGAATTAAATTCAGTAATCGAAAATGTAATGTTGAACCAACCTGTACCTTTAGGAACAGGATTACCAGATTTGGTAGCAAAAATGGGACCCAAAAGCATTAAAAAGAAACAAACAGAAAAGAAGGAAGAGAGTAAAAAATGAGTTTACAAGACCTAAGAGACGCAATGAAGAAAGAGAAATTAGTATTTGGTACTGCGCAAACTATTAAAAATTTAAAAAACGGCACAACTAAAAAAGTATTTCTAGCAAATAACTGTGGAGATGAAATCGAAAATAACATTAAACATTACGCAGAAATGAATAAAGTTGAAGTAGTTAAGTTAGACAAGCCTAGGGCAGAAATTTCGGTATTCTGTAGAAAAAACTTCCCTGTAAGTGTAATCAGCTACTAATATTAAATGAAACTTAAACAAAAATTAGATATCCGAACAATGGGATATATTTCTACATTTGAGAAAATTACTAAAACAAAATATGTTGACTTTTATGAACACCCATCAAGTTTATTATTTATCATTCCTCAAAAAGACCTAAAACGTGCTGTTGGGCCACAAGGAAAAAATGTAAAAAAACTTACATATTTACTAAATAAAAAAATTAAAATCATTGGACTTTCAGATGATCCAAAAAAATTCTTAACAGACTTAATTTATCCAATAAATCCTTCAGAAATTACTCAAGAAAATAACATATTAAAGGCAAGATTTGCTTCAAGAATTGAAAAGGCAAGAGTTATTGGGAGAGAAGGGAAAAACCTAGAATTAACAAATTCCTTCCTAAAAAAACACCATAATCTTGAATTTAAAGTAATTTAAGAAAATAAGCAATAAATGGCCGATTCTACCTTAAAATAACCAAAATCTTTATAAATTAAAATCTGAGAATCCTATCACATGGCTAAGAAATCTAGAGGATTGGGTTCAGAGAACAAACTTTCAAGTAAAAGAAGAAAGTATAAGTGGGCTCAACCATTGTATAAGAGAAAGAAGAGAGGACTATGGCATAAATCTAATCCATTAGGAACATCTTCACAAGCAAAAGGAATCGTTCTAGAAAAAAGACAAGTTGAAGCTAAACAACCTAACTCAGCTATGAGAAAATGTGTTGTAGTACAACTAACAAAAAATGGTAAAAAAATTGGAGCATTCGTTCCAGGTAATGAAGCTATTAAAAAAATTGATGAACACGACGAAGTTATTGTAGAATGTATCGGTGGTTCAAGAGGAAGATCTAAAGGAGATATTCCAGGAATTAAATGGCAAGTAATCAAAGTTAATGATCAATCACTAAACGCATTAGTGCGTGGAAAAATAGAGAAAGGAAGAAGATGAAGTTATATGACAAATGGGAAACTCAAGGAATAATTTTAACAGATTTATCTCTAAAGAAATCAATCAATCTTGATGGAAGATTAGTTCCAAAGAACCAAGGAAGAAATGCTTCACAAAGATTCCACAAATCCAAAAACAACATTGTTGAAAGATTAGTCGGAAGATTAATGGTTCCAGGACATAAAGGTAAAAAACACTTTAAGTCTTCAGGAAGCTGTTCAGGAAAATACACTACTTGTTCTAAAATTGTTTATCAAACATTAGAATTACTAGAAGAAAGAACAAAAGAAAATCCAATTCAAATCCTAGTTACTGCAATTGAAAATGCAGCACCTAGAGAAGAAATCACAACTGTAGAATATGGAGGAGCAAGATACCCTCAAGCAGTTGACTCTTCCCCACAAAGAAGAATAGATTTAGCATTAAGAATGATGACTCAAGGAGCTTATCAAAAATCATTCGGAAATAAAATAAAAATGTTCCAAGCATTAACAGATGAAATCATCGCAGCATATAATTTTGATCAAAAAAGTGCGGCCATTTCCAAAAAATTAGAAATGGAAAGAATGGCTGACGCAGCAAGATAATTCTAGTGAGGTAAACAATGGCAAAAGATTTAACAGAAACAGTAAAAAAACTAATGAAGGAGCCAAAGCAAATCAGAAACATTGCAATTTGTGCTCATATCGACCACGGTAAAACTACATTCTCAGACAACCTTCTTGCAGGTGCAGGAATGCTTTCAGAAGAACACGCAGGAAAACAACTAGCTTTAGATTTCCATGCAGATGAACAAGCAAGAGGAATTACAATTGACTCTTCAAGTGTTTCTATGGTTCACACAGTAAATGAATCAGAACATTTAATCAATCTTATTGATACACCTGGACACGTAGACTTCGGTGGAGACGTAACAAGAGCAATGAGAGCTGTTGACGGTTGTATTGTATTATGTGATGCTGTTGAAGGAATTATGCCTCAGACAGAAACAGTTCTAAGACAAGCAGTTAAGGAACATGTAAAACCTATTCTTTTCATTAACAAAGTAGATAGATTAATCAGAGAAGTTAAATTAACTCCTGAAGCAATGCAAGAAAGATTCATGAAAATCATTGCATCAGTTAACGCATTTTTAGACAAAATTGTTCCAGAACAACACAAAGGAAAATGGAATGTATCAGTTCAAGACGGATCAGTATGTTTTGGTTCAGCATTCCATAATTGGGCAATGAGTGTGGATTATATGCAAAAGAAAAGCATTTCATTCAAAGACGTAATTGAACATTACCAAGATGCAAATGACGATAACAAATACAAAGAGTTAGCTAAAAAAGCACCACTACATGATGTAGTATTAGGTTCAGTAGTTAAACATCTACCTAATCCTGTTGACGCACAACAATATAGAATTCCTAACATCTGGCACGGAGACTTAGAATCCCCAGAAGGAAAAGCAATTTTAAGTTGTGATCCAAATGGAGAACCTAGTTTTGTATGTGTAAAGATTGTAATCGATCCTCATATGGGAGAAGTTGCAGCAGGAAGAATGTTCTCAGGAACAATAAAACAAGGTCAAGAAATTTATCTTAACGGTGCTAAGAAAAAAGTAAGAGCACAACAAGTTAGCATTTACAAAGGAGCTCAAAGAGTTCAAATGGATGAAGTAGTTGCAGGAAATATTGTAGGAATTTCAGGATTAAAAGGAATTTTTTCAGGAGAAACTGCATCAGCAAACCCTATAGAACCTTTCGAATCCATTAAACACATTTTCGAACCAGTAGTTACTAAATCTATTGAAGCAGAAAAATCTTCAGACCTTCCAAAATTAATTGAAGTTCTAAGAAAGATTTCTAAAGAAGATCCTTCAATTAAGATTGAAATTAACGAAGAAACTGGAGAAAACTTATTACATGGAATGGGAGAACTACATTTAGAAGTAACAGAAAATAGAATCATTTCTGAAAAAGGTGTTAATGTAAAAACCTCGCCACCAATTGTTATTTACAGAGAATCAATTAGTAAGGCTTCTCCTGAATGTGAAGGAAAATCGCCTAACAAGCACAATAAATTCTACATGATTGTAGAACCTTTAGAACCAACATTTGCTAAAGCTCTAAAAGAAGGAGCAATTCCCGAAGGAAGAGTAAAGAAAAATGATAAAGTTCTTTATGAAAAATTAGCAGCTATTGACGTACCAGTTAAAGAAGCAAAAAAAATTAGAGACATCTACAACGGAAATGTTCTAATTGACGGTACAAGAGGAATTGTACACATTGGTGAAGTTCAAGAATTAGTTAATGAGGCTTTCGAACAAGTAATGAAAGAGGGACCTTTAGCTAAAGAACCTGGAATCAACATGAAGATTACTTTAATGGATACAAAACTACATGAAGATGCAATCCACAGGGGACCTGCACAAGTTCTTCCTGCAGTACGTATGTCTATTAAAGAAGCAATGTTACAAGCAGATTCAGTTATCTTTGAACCTATGCAAATTATTCAAATTGATGCACCTCATGAAAACATGGGAGACATGTCAGGAATGATTTCAAACAAACGTGGACAATTACTAGAAATGGAACAAGATGCAGATCAAATTGTAATCAAAGCAAAACTTCCAGTAGCTGAAATGTTTGGATTAAGTAATGAGATTAGATCAGCTACATCAGGTAGAGGAAATTTCTTCTTAATCGATCAAGATTACGAAAAACTTTCAAGAGACTTGCAAGACAAAGTTATTGCAGGAATCAGAACAAGAAAAGGACTGAAAGAATCAGACCTTAAAGAAGAAGGAACAGAAGAGTAATCTTCTTTCTCTTTTATTTTTTTATTTTAATTAGAATATAGATAGAACTATGTAATTTATTTAATCAAGGAAAGTGTGTACAACAAACCTTGATACTGTATTGTCCAACAACACCTGCATGCGCATTTGTAGCTGCACTAATTGATCCAATATTTGTATGATATTCTGGACAACTACCAGTAATATAAACACATTCCAATCCTACATTTGAGAAACAAACATCAGTATATCCGCTAGTGGTTTTGTATCCATATTCTACGTGCGCATTAGTATTAGAACTAAATGCTGCTCTAATTACTTCCTTACCATTACAACTTGCAGGTTTGTTATTATCTGCAGCATAAGGATAACACCACAAATTAGTGTAACTTGTTTGATCATATCTGGCAGTATGTGAATTTGTAGTAGATCTCAATCTTAAGATTGTATTTGAGGAAGTACATGCACTGGAAGGATTAACTTCATTGTCGTCATCATTATCTGTACAACCAATGTCTTGAAGATAGTCAATATAACCATCATTATCATTATCAATTCCATCACTACATTGAGGCGCACATACTCCACTAGTAGCACAACCTGGATCATCACAATCAAAATCACCATCACAATCATTATCATAACCGTCTGCACATTCAAGAGCAGAATTTTCCACCACAGTATTGCTATTTAATTTCCATTCCCAACTTCCTTCATCATTATGACAAGTTTTATCTGTAACTTCATCTAATGTAATTTGTCCTAAAATAGAACCACAAGAATTTACAGCATTGCAAGTTGCAGTACCTATTTGACAACAACCAGAACCACTACAAGTTGAAGTACAACTGGAACTAGTTACTTCTGATTCTTTTGCAGTAGAAGAACCTTCTCCCTGAACGTCAGAATTATCACAATCATAAGTACTTGCAG
>JAERTB010000028.1 GCA_016845225.1 Candidatus Woesearchaeota archaeon
CCTGGAGACATAATTGATATTGAAGTAGACATAGATAATTTAGGAACAGAGGATATGAATGTACAAGTAGAAGCATTCCTATATTCGGACAATATTATTATTGAAAGCGCATCATCTTCAACAGAAAATATCAGAGATGGAAAAGATGAAACTTTCTACATGTCTCTTAAGATACCTACAGACAATGATGATATAGATGAAAACAAAGATTATACATTATACATTATTGCATATGACGACGATAACGACGATGAAGAGTGTACACAATCAGACATTAGTATAAATATCGAATTAGAAAAACATCAAGTAACAATAGAAGATACTACAAGATTTGTATCTTCATCAACAACATGTGGTTCAGAAGTTTCTCTTATTGTAGATGTAATTAACACTGGGGATAAAGATGAAGATGTAATGATTGTTGTAGAAAACAACAAATTAGGAATTTATGAAACTTCAGATACATTTGAATTAGAGGATTTTAATTCAGATAATGACAACCAAGCTTCAAGAACTTTCCACTTCGATATTCCTTCAAACATAGAAGAAGAAATTTATGATTTTATTGTAAAAGCAGTTTACTCTGGTGATTCAGAAAAGATAACTCTTCCTTTGGATGTATGGTCTTGTGAATATGTTGATACTTCTAGTCCAGATTACAAGAAAGCTTCATTATATTTCAAATCAGAAAAATTAATCTCAACATCTGAAGGAAAGTTAAACACTATTCATTTAGTTTTAGAAAACAATGCACCCACAACACAACTTTACTTTATTAATTTAGAAGAAGTATCTGATTTCGCAGAAACTACTTCAAAAACAGTAACTTTGGAAGCAGGTCAATCCACAAACATATTCTTACCTCTAGAAATTTTACCAGAAACTGAAGAAGGAACATATACCGCAATGGTTCAATTAACAGATGGTTCAGATATTCTAGCATCAGAAACAGTAACGGTTTCTATTGGAGTTCAAGAATCACAAGAAGATTCAGTTAGTCTTTTCTCAGAGACAACTCCTAAAGATCTTGTTATTTATAACATAGTTCTATTATTTATTGTAGTTCTTATCATATTCCTTTTAAGATATATATAAGAACCCATAAGTTTTATAAACAGTTACGACTAGAAAATGATAACAGAATATAGTCATATTCAAACAAATCAATGGGCATAAGTCCGGGAGATTCAATAAAGATGAAAATGAACAAAGTTATTGTAATGAGTGTTTTTGCACTTTTAGCAATATGCTTAGCTCCAATTATGGTAAGTGCAGGTAGTCTATCAGTTGATACAAATTACTCAAGCACAGTTCCTACATTTGGAGACGACGGATTTGAAGCTTCAAATCCATACCACGACGATGATGAAGATCAAGTCGTAAACGACACAGCAAGTATTTCTTTAAGCAATGACTTTGGGGAAGACTTAAACATTACAGGAATTACATTAACAGATGCTAAATTTGGTTTAACTGTTGCAGATTTTGATTTCACAACTGCGATTGGTACAGTTATTGCAAATGGAACAACTGGAAGCATTTCAATAATGGCTACAATTCCAGAATCATTAGATGCAGTTGATACAAATTATGATGCAGTAGCAATGTATGCTGGTAAGTTAACAGTTAATACAAACCAATCTAGTGCAGATATTACTTTTGACATTTACATGCAAAGAGAAAACAAGTTAGTAATTGATGACTTAGATGCATTAATTAACAACAAAGATTCTGAAAGCAACATTGAAGATAATGATGACATCAAAGACTTAGGTCCTACAGATGTAATCGATTTCAGCATTGTTCTTGAAAGTATGTTCAAATCTAAGGATAACATTGACATTGAAGATGTTGAATTAGAAATTACTTGTGATGAAGACAGCGAATTAGAATTCACACCGGACGATTTAATCGATATCGGAGATATGGGAACTAAAGATACTGTTGATGAAGAAATAACAATTGAAATTGATGAAAGCGCAGATAGCGTAGACTCAACTACTTGTTATATTACTGTAAGTGGTACAGATGAAAATGGAGCTCTTCATGGTGAAGAAATCTTTTTCAATCTAGACATTGACAGAGAATCACACAACATTGTAATCAGAGACGTAAGAATAAGTCCTACAGCTTTAACTTGTGATGACTCTTCATTCCAAGTATCCGTAGATATGCTTAATCTTGGGGACAAAGATGAAGATGAAGTTGCTGTTCAAGTACAAAGTGTAGCATTAGGAATTACAGAAAAACTAACAAACTTAGTTATGGATCAAGACGATAAGTCTACTGAAACATTCATTCTTCCTGTAAACACTGCAGACTTAACAGAAGACACATACGCTCTTTTAGTAACAACTTTTTACGACACTACAAGGCAAACAGACAGTACAATTGTTCAATTAGAAAATCTATGTAACACAGATTCAGACGACAGTTCAGACGATTCAACAGAATCAGACGATTCAGTTTACACTGACGCAATTACATTAGATCAAGATACAATTACTACTACTTCCGGAAAATTAGTTAGCATTAAAGTTCAACTAACAAACGATGGAAATAGCCCTGTTGATTATGTAGTATCTTTAGAAGATCTAGAAGACTTTGCAAGTTCTACTTCAAACAAGAATGTACACTTAAACCCTGGTCAAACATCAACAGTTTTCCTTAACATGAAGGCAAACGACGATGCTGAAGCTGGTGCAATGTACACAGCAAGTGTAGTTGTTAAAGACTCAAACACTGGAAGCATTCTAGAAACAGAAACTTTCACAGTTGAAGTTGGAAACAATGCAGGCGCTAGCTTTGAAATGAACTCAAAACTACCATTAACTGTATTAAATATTGTACTAGTAATAGTTGCAGTATTCTTAATTAAGTTAATCTTTAGTGGAAAGAGAAGAAAAAAGGCTTCCGCTAAAAAGAAAGTGGCAGATTTTGACTCAAAGCATTCTGTAGTTTTAAAAAAGAAGAAATAAGCTAAAAGCTTATTCTCTTTTTCTTTCTTTTTTTAATTAAGTAATAGATAGAACTATGTAAAAATAAAGGCACTGGCAGGATTTGAACCTGCGAATAATCGCTCTGCAGGCGACCCCCTTAACCACTTGGGCACAGTGCCAAAGCGGACCCGACAGGATTTGAACCTGCGACCTACAGCTTAGAAGGCTGTCGCTCTATCCAAACTGAGCTACGGGCCCGTGCAAGAAATAATCTTTCAAAGAGAGTTTTAAACCTTTCGACTCTTTACTTTTTTAAACAAATAAGCAATGGCAAAGAGAATAATCAAGATTTTCCAGATG